>NZ_JAYUWI010000018.1:0-58258 GCF_043753625.1 Nitrosomonas sp. | reverse complement strand
GTCCCTCCACCCCAGCTCCTTCCAGTCTCTCAAGAAGGAGCCAGAAACACCATACAAGCTTGTCGAACCATGAATGTAATCAACTTAATCAGAGATTCCTTAAGTGCCAAAGAGTCCTGGACGCTACCAGCGCTTACCCAATGCCGTCAGAATACCGCGCAGAATCTGTACTTCCTCTTTCTCCAGCCGTGCCCGTGCGAACAAACGGCGGATGCGCTGCATCAACAGCTTGGGTTTTTGCGGGTCAAGAAAATTGCTGGCAATCATCGCCTGTTCAAGATGCGCATAAAATAATTCCAGATCATTAAAACTGACCGGTGATCCAATCAAGGGAGAAGCTTCATCATTCTCTGTCATCGCCATGCGCAGTTCGTAAGCCATCACTTGCACAGCGCTCGCTAAGTTCAGTGAACTGAATTCCGGGTTAGCGGGAATATAAATAATTATCTGGCATTTATTCACTTCCGCGGTAGTCAGTCCGGATGTTTCTGCGCCAAACAGCAATGCGACTGGCTGTTGTCGCGCATAACGCAATAATTCCCGTGCACCTTCCCGAGCATTGTAAACATCATGCGAAAGATCGCGTGTCCGCGCCGTCATTGCTGCAACCATCACGGTGTTTTCCAGCGCTTCATCCAATTCGGTGCAAACCTTAATTTTATCCAGGATATCGCGCGCACTCACAGCACGCGCATCCGCCTCTCGATCCGGAAAAAGCCGGGGATTGATCAGATACAGCGTGCTCAATCCCATCGTTTTCATCGCCCGCGCAGCCGCGCCGATATTGCCGGGGTGGCTGGTGTGGCTGAGAACGATGCGAACATTATCAAGCGGACAAGGAGCATTCATAGTGAGTGGATTTTATTGATGTGGAAAGTATGACTTAATGGATCAACCAATAGCGTGTCAGACTGCCAGCATCAAGAATTTGACAGAATTTCACCCAACAGCCTGATTCTATCAGAAGAAAGAAAACAATGATGTGATGCCCAAATGCTTTGATGCAATGCGTTTATTCACTGGTAGAATTGATCCATCATTAGTAACTTGTTGTTATAAAGTGGCGACCAGGCACAATCTCACCTTAGGAAGTTGAACTCAATCATGGCAGCAAACGAAGACAAGACAGCAGTGAACGGTTCAAACCAAAAGCCACAGCAGGAGACCCTGCTCGATGATGAATTCTCACTCGAGTTGCAAGAAGCATCGCCAGAAGCCGTGACACCGAGAAAATCATCCTCCAGAAAGCCTGTGCCCGATCATAAGAAAGGCAAAAATCAGTCTTCCGAAGTGCTCAGTTACCGCCATGACGATAAGCGCACCAACAATCCGCATGTCGGCATGGTCGATACGCATTCGGACGGCGTGGAAGGAAAAACCGCCTGGCAATACGACCCGCATATCGATCCGGCGCTGAATTTCGATAGCAGCCGCTCAACGATTGAAACCTTGATCGATGATGCCCTCGCGTCCGGTGACAAAGACCGGATGCAAGCGGCGCTGGAACAGCTCAAGCGCATGCAGTCGCCGTATTTGAACTGGAGCGGCAAGGCCGAACGCACCAGTTTTTCAGTGGACACTGTGTCACTGCATGTGCACGAACGCATTGATCCGGCGACGATTCTGGCGGCGGTGCAGAAAAAGCTCAAAGACGGCAAAGGAAAATCTAGCGCTGCGATTCAGCCGGATTTATTCCATGCGCCGTTTGAAAACCTGCCGCTGCGCGAAGCCATCGATTTTTACAAACACGACCGCGACTGGGCGAACCGGCTGATCGCCGGGGATTCGTTGCTGGTGATGAACTCGTTGCTCCAAAAAGAAGGCATGGCCGGGCAAGTGCAAATGATCTACCTCGACCCGCCTTACGGCATCAAATACGGCTCCAATTTCCAGCCTTTCGTTAACAAACGCGACGTGAAAGACCGCAGCGATGAAGACCTGACGCAGGAACCGGAAATGATCAAAGCGTTCCGTGATACCTGGGAATTGGGCATTCATTCGTACCTGACTTATTTGCGCGACCGGCTATTGCTGGCGAAGGAACTGTTGCACGAGTCAGGGAGCGTGTTTGTGCAGATTTCGGATGAGAATTTGCATCATGTCCGTGAACTGATGGATGAAATATTTGGACAGAATAATTTTGTAAAGATCCTTGTGATTCAGAAGACCGGCGGTTTAGCGCAGTCACTTATTCCTGGTACATCAGATTTCATAGTTTGGTATGCGCGAAACATTTCGAGAGTCAAATATCGTCAGATCTATTTCGACAAAGTAGAAGGAAAGGAATCCGGTTATCGATTTCTCGATTTCCATGGAAATCGTCGTCCAATGACATCAGGCGAAAGATCAGGGTTGGTGTCGATACCTCATGGCGGTCGGGTCTTTCAACCAACATCCTTGGAGTCTGCTAACCCGAGATCCACGTATTCTTTTCTTGGAACTAAGTATGATATGCGCTGGAAGACAACAAATCCGGTCGGGTTAGATCGTTTGAAATGCGCGGGAAGACTACAGTCAACAACTAATTCTTTGCGATATGTCCGATTCCTTGATGATTTTCCCGTCATTCCTATTACGAATGTGTGGACCGACACTGGCTCAGGAAGCTTTTTGGAACCAAACATCTATGTCGTTCAAACAACTACAAAGGTGACCGAACGTTGTCTTCTTATGACCACCGACCCCGGCGACTTGGTGCTTGATCCAACCTGCGGTTCCGGCACCACCGCATTCGTTGCCGAGAAATGGGGTCGCCGCTGGATTACCACCGATACTTCGCGAGTGGCCGTGACACTCGCCAAACAGCGCTTGATGACTGCGAGTTATGATTATTTTGAACTCAAGTATCCGCACGAAGGATTGAGGAGCGGCTTCATCTACAAAACCGTGCCGCATGTCACGCTAAAGTCCATCGCCAACAATCCGGAGATCGACGAGATTTATGCACGGATGCATCCGGGGATTGAAAACGCATTGGCGGCGTTGAATAGGAGCCTTTCGGATTCAGCGTCATTCCCGCGCAGGCGGGAATCCAGTGATGCAACAAAAACCTTGGATTCCCGCCTGCGCGGGAATGACGATTCAGTAGGTCAAAGCAGGAATGATGATGGCTTGAAAGAATGGGAAGTGCCATTCGATTTTCCCGTCGATTGGCCAGAAGCCGCAAAAAAACCATTCGACGCCTTCCATGCGGCGCGTCAGGCGATGCAGAAGCAAATGGATGCATCGATCGCCGCGCATGCGGGGCAGGAAATTCTGTATGACCAGCCGGCGGTATCCAAAAGCAAATTGCGCATTACCGGCCCGTTTACCGTGGAAGCGGTGCCGTTTGCCACGGTGCTGGGGCTGGATGAAGCCGAGCAACCCAAGGAAGCGGATATCGCCGTGGCGCGATCGGGTGCGACCTGGCGGCAAAGCCAATGGCGCGACGAATTGCTGAAAGCGGGCATCCGCGGCAAAGGCGGGCAGAAAATTCAGTTGCTGGATCTGGTGCCACTGCCCGGTGCGAAATATATACACGCTATCGGCACGGTGGCCGACACCGGCGACAAGGTGGCGGTGAGTTTTGGGCCGGAGCATGCGGCTCTGGAACAACGGCAGGTGGAAATTGCGATGCGCGAAGCGGGCGAGCTGTTTCCATTACCGAAGATGCTGGTGTTTTGTGCGTTTACCTTCGATCCGGAAGCTGCCAAGGACATCGATACGATCAAAGGCATTACCGCGCTGAGAGTGCAGATGAATACCGATTTGCTGACGGAAGACCTGAAGAAAGGGCGCGCCAGCAACGAGTCGTTCTGGCTGATGGGGCAGCCGGATGTGATCGTCAAACAGATCAAAGCCGGGTGCTATCAGGTGGAAGTGCGCGGTTTTGATTATTTTGATACCAAAACCGGCGAACTGAAGTCCGGCGGCAAAAAAAATATCGCGATGTGGGCGCTGGATACCGATTACGACAACCGCTCGTTGTTTCCGCGCCAGGTATTTTTTCCGATGGCCGGAAGTGGTGATGGCTGGAACAAGCTGCGCAAGGATATTCGCGCCGAGCTCAACGAAGAGTTGCTGGAGCAATTTCACGGCACGGTGTCGTTGCCGTTTGAAGCCGGGGAGAACGAATGCATTGCGGTGAAAATCGTTGATGACCGCGGCATCGAATCGCTCAAAGTGATTAATCTGGATCGGATGTCCGTTTGATGCCTGATAAGAACCCATCTTCGCTGATTATCAATTCGCCGTACGATAAACCTGCCCGTTATTGGGATCAGGACGAAAACGGTAAGTTATTAACAGTCACGCCAGGCCGGCGGCCCGCGGCGTATGAGTTGTTTGACACACGCACCAATACGCGGCGTGTCGAAAAGCTGGATCTGGTCAATGCCATTCGCGAACGCGTGGATGCATGGCGTGATGCCGGTTGGCCCGGCGTGACCAGTGTTACCCGGCAATTATTGGAACATTGGCGTGAGCGTGGCGAATGGGATAGTGAGGGAAAATGCTGGATTGGCGGGCCAAGGCAATATCCTTTTTACTTTTGTCAGTTGGAAGCGATCGAATCGCTGATTTGGTGGCTGGAAGCGCCGCAAGATCATAAACAAGGCATTTTCTTACAAGGCGACGGCGGGCCGTGGGAGCGCATTTGTAGCAAAATGGCCACGGGGTCGGGCAAGACGCCGCTGATGGCGTTGATTATCACCTGGCAAACTTTGAATGCACTGCATTACCCCAAAGATACGCGTTTTTCCAGGGTGGTGTTCATCGTGGCGCCGGGGCTGACGGTAAAAAGCCGCTTGCAGGTGTTATACCCCGGTGACGAAAAGAATGTCTATGATGAGTTCCGCCTGTGTCCGAACGAGGCGATGCGGCAAAAGCTCAATCAAGTCGAATTATTGATTGAAAACTGGCATACCTTGATGCCGCTGAAAGAGCAGGATCGATCCGTGGTCAAAAAGGGTAAGGAAAGCGATGAAGCCTTTGCCCGCCGCGTATTGGGCAAGCTAGCGGCGTGCAAGGATCTGGTGGTGATCAATGATGAAGCGCATCATGCTTACCGCCAGCGCGCGGAAATGAAAGTCAGCAAGAAAGAAGCGGAAGAATTGGGCATTGATCTGGATGAGGCGACGCGCTGGATTGAGGGATTGGATCGCATTCATAAAACCCGGCGCATCCGCCGCTGTTTTGATTTGTCGGCGACGCCATTTGCGCCCACGGGTAAGACGAATACCGAAGCGGGATTGTTTGCATGGGTGATTTCCGATTTTGGCTTGAATGATGC
Organism: Nitrosomonas sp.; assembly: GCF_043753625.1. Classification (GTDB taxonomy): domain Bacteria; phylum Pseudomonadota; class Gammaproteobacteria; order Burkholderiales; family Nitrosomonadaceae; genus Nitrosomonas. Next base: position 52,989 of record NZ_JAYUWI010000018.1, on the reverse strand, counting down.
GATTGAAGCGGGTTTGGTCAAAACGCCGCGCATTGTCGTGCGTGATGACGCGATGCCAAATGCGAAAAGTTATCGCAGCAAGCTTTATCATTTGTACCGCGAAGAAGAAGTCAGAGAGGATTTAAACCGTAAAGCCAATGTCACCGACCCGTTGCCGGATTTGGTGCAAAAAGCCTACGCCATCCTGGCGTATGATTGGCAACTGACGGCGCAGGAATGGAGCAAGAGCGGGCATGAAATTCCGCCGGTTTTATTAACGGTTTGCAACCGGACTGAGACGGCAGCGCGTATTGAAAAATTTTTCAACAGCGGCGATTGCCTGATTAAGGGCACTCAGGCACCGGATCAAACGTTGCGGGTGGATTCCAGGGTGCTGGAAAAAGCTGAGCGCGGGGAGTCTGTCACCAAAGATAAAGACTATGATCAGCGCTTGACGGAGATTATCGAAGCAGCCAGTTTGCCCTCGGATAAAACGGAAGATTTGCTGGCATTGAAGCAACAGGAACAACTGCGCGCTTTGGTGGATACGGTCGGCAAACGCGGCCAGCCCGGTCAGAAACTGCATAATGTGATTTCGGTTGCCATGCTCTCCGAGGGATGGGATGCCGCGAATGTGACGCATATTATGGGGCTGCGTGCATTTACCAGTCAGTTGCTGTGTGAACAAGTGATCGGGCGGGGTTTGCGGCGTGTGGCACATGATATGGATGAGCAGGGATTGTTTTTGCCGGAATACGTCAATATTTTTGGCGTGCCGCTGTCGATCTTTCAGGATGTAGGGGAAGAAGGGGAACCGCCGCCACCGCCTAAACCGAGTGTGCGCATACAGGTCGAACCAGGCCGTAATCACCTTGAGATTCGATGGCCCAATATTCAGCGCGTTGATACCGTGCTGAAGCAGGAATTGGTTATGGATTGGGAGAATGTTCAGCCATTGACACTTGATCCGATGAATACGCCGCTCAATGCGGAAGTGGCGCCGTCACTCACCGGGTTTGCAAATCTATCGATGGCATCCGAAATTGATCTGGAAAAAGCCGTGGATGATTTTAGGCTGCAAAACCTTATTTTCCGTGCTGCCAGAAAGCTGTATTTACAAAGTGCGGATAGCTTCGGCGGCGACAAGCAATTCCTTGCAGTGCAACTGATTCGTATCGTCGAAGCGTTTCTTGACAGTGACAAACTGGATATTCCCAGCCTTTGGCATCAAGATCCGATACGCAAGCAGATATTGTTTGCGCTGAATATGGATACGGTGGTCGCGCATGTGAGCCGGTTTGTCAGCGCGCAAAATACCGAGAAACTTGAGGCGATATTTGATGAATTGAATCCCATCGGCTCCACAGCGCGGATGCGTTCCTGGTTGATCACACGGCCTTGTCTCGCCACTGAGAAGTCACAGATTAGCCATGTGGTTTATGACAGCGCATGGGAAAAAGTCGTGGCAGATCTTTGTGAGAAAGTACCTCAAGTGACTGCATGGGCAAAGAATGATCACCTCGATTTCATAGTACGCTATCTGTGGCGTGGCTCTTCGCGTAATTTTGTGCCGGATTATTTAATTCGCCTGAATAACGGTAAAACGCTGGTTCTTGAAGTGAAAGGTGTCGATAGCGAACAAAACCGGGCGAAACGCGCTGCGATGGAAACTTGGATTAAAGCCGTCAATGAACAAGGCGGTTTTGGGCATTGGTGCTTTGATGTGGTGTTTGAACCTGCAAGAACCCGGGATGTATTGGTGAGGCATGCGGGGATCGAATCAGCTATTTAAAGCGGTTTGATACATACTAGTCAATTTATCATTTTAGATCATCTAATCAACCTACTAGATTCATCTTTAACTGGAAAATTGTGATGAACATACTGCTATTATAAATAAATACTTGAACTTTCTCAGGAAACGTGTATCTTACCTATGTCTTTTGGATTCAAGTTATTAAATTGTGATGCTTTTGGTTGACCATTTTTCCTTGATATTCGATGGCTACTATGGATTACCATAGACGTAAATTTTTAATTATTAAGGAAATAACATGGCAACAGGTATTGTAAAATGGTTTAATGACGCTAAAGGTTTTGGTTTTATTACTCCGGACAACGGTGGGGAAGATTTATTTGCACACTTCTCTGCAATCAATAGCAATGGTTTCAAATCATTGCGTGAAGCTCAACGCGTTACCTTTGATGTAACAACAGGACCGAAAGGTAAACAAGCTTCAAATATTGTGCCTGAATAAATTAGAGTATCAATTACAAAAAACCCCGGTTATCCGGGGTTTTTTGTTGGTAAATCAGATAGTCGCGCGTTTTTTATATTTCTTAAGCTTTTATACTTTCTCTTGCATCCTCGATTAGTACTGAATTCACTAAAAAGATCTACACCAGGGTAACCCAATCAGTGCGAATCTTGGACAGAACATCTTCAATACAAATCTCTTGAACTCACCATCCGCATTTTCACGCTTCTCCAATGGAATGAGCTTTTCGAGCAGCAATTGATACAAAGCATCATGAACCAGCGAGCCTCGCATGATATTTTTTGTATCAAAAGGAGGCCCACTGGTGCCATCTCAAGCGTAATTTCTGGGAAATCCTGCTTGAGATACGGTAGCATAGCGTCATTTTCAAAATGATCTGATTATCTACTATGCCAGTTAATATTTCCCTTTTACTTCCCGAAAATTTATTGCCCGTTGCGGGCGTAGCCCTTGGTATTGCTGAAGCCGGTGTCAAAAAGGCGAACCGCAAGGATTTGCTGGTGATGGTGCTGGATGAAGGCGCCAAAGTGGCCGGGGTGTTTACGCAGAATCGCTTTTGTGCTGCGCCGGTGATGGTGGCGAAGCAGCATTTAGCGCAATCAGTCATTCGTGCTTTGGTGGTGAATACTGGGAACGCCAATGCCGGCACTGGCGAAGCGGGGATTCAACATGCTCTGGCAACTTGTTCTGAATTAGCGAGATTAGTGGATTGCACGACTCAGCAGGTATTGCCATTCTCGACGGGCGTGATTATGGAACCGTTGCCGGTAGATAGAATTATCAAAGGTTTACCTGCAGCCGTGGCCAATTGCAAGACGGATAACTGGTTTTCCGCGGCACAGGCGATCATGACGACGGATATCGTGCCGAAGGCGGCATCAAAGCAGATACAAATTGACGGAAAAACGGTAACGGTGACCGGCATCGCTAAGGGTTCCGGCATGATCCGTCCGAATATGGCGACGATGCTGGGGTATGTGGCGACCGATGCGGCCATCAGTCAGGCGTTACTACAAGAATTGGTCAGGTACGCGGCGGATCATTCGTTTAATCGCATTACAGTGGACGGCGATACGTCGACTAACGATGCGTTCATTGTCGTGGCAACCGGAAAAGCCGGGAATGTGGAGATTACCCAGCAAGACAGCAGCGAATTCGCTCAATTGCAGCAAGCCGTGACCGCGATTGCCGCCGACCTGGCGAAAATGATCGTGCGTGACGGCGAAGGCGCGACCAAGTTTATTACCGTACAAATCGAAGCGGGCAAGGATGCAGAAGAATGCGCCAAAGTGGCGTATGCGATTGCGCACTCGCCGCTGGTTAAAACCGCGTTTTTCGCCTCCGATCCTAACCTGGGCAGGATTCTCGCGGCAATCGGCTATGCCGGTGTCGGCGATTTGAATGTCGATATCATTCAGCTTTATCTCGATGATGTGCTGGTGGCGGAGAAAGGCGGGCGGGCAGCCCATTATCAAGAAGCGGATGGACAACGCGTGATGAATCAATCTGAAATCACCATCCGTGTCGTGCTCAATCGTGGTACCGCATCGACTACGGTGTGGACCTGCGATTTTTCCTATGACTACGTTAAGATTAATGCGAGTTATCGCAGCTAAGCCAATATCCCATGAATGATTTAGACAAGCTCTGTGAGCGGGCGGACAGGCTGCTCGATCACTTGGAAAAGTTTTTGCCGATTAAGCAGCCTGAGCCTGACTGGCAAACTGCGATTGCTTTTCGTTGGCGCAGGCAAGGGAATGCGGGGTATATCCAGTCGATTACGCATCCGCACCGGATTGCGCTCGATGCATTGTGCGGCATTGACGATCAGAAGCAGCGGATTGACCAGAATACGCAGCAGTTTGTGCAGGGATTTTCTGCTAATAATGTGCTGTTGACCGGTGCGCGCGGCACGGGAAAGTCATCGCTGATCAAAGCGCTGTTGAATAAATATGCAGGCGATGGATTGCGCCTGATCGAGGTGGAAAAGCATCACCTCGTCGATTTGCATGACATTGTGGAAAGGATTTATCAGCGTCCAGAGCGGTTTATTTTGTTTTGTGACGATTTGTCATTTGAGACCGATGAGCCGGGGTATAAGGCGCTTAAGGTTGTGCTGGATGGGTCGATCGCCACGGTTTCCGATAATGTTGTGATCTATGCCACATCGAACCGGCGTCATATGGTGCCGGAGTTCATGCGCGATAATCTTGATACGCGGCACATCGGCGAGGAAGTGCATCCGAGCGAGGCGATTGAGGAAAAAATTTCGTTATCGGAGCGTTTTGGTTTGTGGGTATCGTTTTATCCGTTCAATCAGGATCAGTACCTGGAGATCGTGCGCTATTGGCTGGCTTATTTCGGTATCCAGGAAATGACCGCGCTGGCATGCACCGAAGCCTTGCAATGGGCAATCGAACGCGGCTCGCGTAGCGGACGGGTAGCGTGGCAATTCGCACGCGATCTGGCGGGTAGACAAAAATCAGGCTGTGCCAATTAAAATAGTTTATGCATCGTTTATCCGCACCACTCGCTGAATCAGTCCCAATCGTTGAAGTCGTCGCAGCTGTGATTTTACGGCCAGATGGCCAGTTCTTGCTGACGCGCAGACCCGGTGGCAAGGTGTATTCCGGTTATTGGGAATTTCCCGGCGGCAAGGTCGAACCGAACGAATCGCTATTACATGCGCTCGAGCGGGAGTTATGGGAAGAGCTGGGCATTCACGTTCGTCTAGCCCATCCTTGGTTAACAAGAATTTTTACTTATTCGCATGCTACGGTGCGCTTGCATTTTTTTCGTGTGGTGGAATGGGAAGGCAAGCCTTCGCCCAGGGAAAAGCAAGGATTATCCTGGCAACAGCCACATCAAGTTGAAGTGTCTCCCATCCTGCCCGCCAATGGCCCCATTTTGCAAGCGCTTTTGTTGCCGCCGGTTTATGCTATTACCCAAGCTACTGAGATCGGAATCGAACCAGCATTGAAGCAGATTGAGCAAGCATTGCAGAATGGCTTGCGCTTGCTGCAGATTCGTGAGAAACAAATGGCGAAAGATGTGCTGCGGGAATTTTCCTTGCAGGTACTCGCGCTTGCGCAGTCTTATCAAGCGAGAGTGTTGATAAACGGCGATGCAGAACTGGCGCGTGAGATGGGCGCCGATGGCGTGCATTTTACGTCATCGCAACTGATGGCATTGTCGTGCTGTCCTGATCCGGAATATGGATTATGTGGCGCATCTTGCCACAATGCCGAAGAACTTTTTGCAGCAGAGCAACTGGGGTTTGATTTTGTCGTTTTAGGGCCGGTGCAATCTACGCTCAGCCATCCGGAAATATCGCCACTGGGCTGGAAAAGATTTGCCACGCTGATTCGTGATTATTCGTTGCCGGTTTATGCATTGGGTGGACTACATCCGGAAGATTTGCCGATAGCGCAGGAAATGGGTGCGCAGGGTATAGCCATGATGCGTGGTATCGTATAATTGATTGAAATGATGCAGTGGAAAACTGACTAATGGATTATTCCGTCATTTCATAAGTTGCCGGATTGGTGTAAACCGCTACCTGATTCCTGCCGCCATTTTTGGCGGCGTATAATGCTTTGTCTGCTCTGTCTAGCAGGGTTGTGCCGATAAATTCGGCATCGGGTGGTTGGGCGGTTAATAAGCTTCTCAAACTGGCCATGCCGATTGAAACCGATACATTGAATTGTTTGTCATGAAAATTCAGGGTTGTGGAATAAATTGCCTGGCGTAGACGTTCCGCGATTTCATGAGCAGCTTGTAGCGTTGTCGTCGGCAGTGCGACAACAAATTCTTCTCCACCGTAACGCGCCACGATATCACAGGATCTGACTTGTTCTTTGATTAAACTGACCATGTGCCGTAACACCAAGTCCCCTGTTTGATGCCCATACGTGTCATTTACATTTTTGAAATGATCAACGTCAAGAAACATGCAAATCAGATCGTCATCCCAGCGGATACATCTGGCGATCTCATCTTTGAAACGCAAATCGAAATAGCGGCGATTATAAGCTTGTGTCAGAACATCCTGATAACTGACTTCCTTGATTCTTTGCTGGTTGAGGCAATTTTCTACTGCAACGGCAGTCATGGCTGACAGTTTCTGCAGAAAAAGTGTTCCAACACCTTGTTGGTAGCGGTTAATATCGTGGCTTAACATCAATAATGCGCCGATGATTCGATCGCTACGTAGCAGTGGCAAGAATGCAGCACTTCGAATTTGAGCTTTATTTTTTAAATTGACTGTCATCCAAGGGTATTTTTTTAATACTTCAGTACCCAACATCGGATGACAGACCAATGATTGGATGATTTCCGCATCTTTTAAGGTATCAAGAATCAGTAATTTATTCTCAAAGTTCAAACGAGCTTCTTCATCGTGATCAAAAAACAAGCGTTCGGTATCTCGATGATGATCGACGAGACATAACACAACATCCAGGAGTTGAAAGCGTGTTATGGATTGAGATAACAGTAAATCGCGCAATTGTTTTGGCGTGCTGGCCCCGATGATTTCGAAACCAAAAGTTTCATATAATTCCTGCTTTTTTTCATTGGCTCTGGCTTGTTTAATTAGATGATCCAGCTTGCGCTGTAATTGGCGATTCTTCTCATAAATCGATTCATCCATTAGTGGACTCATTGGTTTGATTATCTTCCGGATTTTGCTCTGGCTCAGGAATTCGGTAAGATTCTTGAGCCCACTTTGACAAATCATTTGTTTTGCACCGCTCGGAACAAAATGGACGAAAGCGGCTAGCCGCTTCCCAGATTACACGCTTACCACATTGAGGGCAATTGACTGTGCGTTGTTGCATAAAAGTGGGTCTTTGTTGGGTTGTTAAACAATAAGTACTTATGTTCCAGGAAAACATAAGTAGAATAGCTGAAAAATCATTGTGCATAGGCATTGATATTGGATTATCTGATATAAACTGCCACTAGGATAAATGAAGTCCATCTCCTATTCTTGCAGAAATTTAATATTGTTTCAGCTGTCATTATGATGTTTTTCTGAAGTTTTAAAAACTTCGCACTAGTTAGCTTTAATTTTTCAGATTACGTTTAATTTTTACTTAAAGGTTGGCAATTCTGGCTACTCGACAAGAACTTTCAGATTTCCTGGCCGGAACCGAGAGGCGCGCCTATAAACAAGCATTGTTTGCGGTTCGTGATGAACATGTGGCATTGGATATTGTGCAAGATTCCATGATGAAGCTCGCGCTAAAATATGCTTCGAAGCCGACGGAAGAGTTACCACTTTTGTTTCAGCGTATCCTGCAGAATACCATTCGCGATTACTACCGACGGCAAAAGATTCGCTCATTATGGACTACATTGTTTTCAGCGTTTATATCCAATGATCAGGACAAGAACCAAGAAGATTTTGATATTCTTGAAACTTTACAGATAAAACCAGAATCCAATTTTGCTAAGGAGCCCGACGCGCAGCTAGAAAGAGCACAGCTAATTGGTTTAATAGAAAAAGCGATGGAAATTCTTCCAGCACGTCAACGAGAAGCCTTCATCCTGCGTTATTGGGAAGAAATGAGTTTAGCAGAGACGGCTGAAATAATGAAATGCTCGGAAGGGAGTGTGAAAACCCACTGCTCGCGGGCAGTTCATGCATTGGCAGCAATTCTTGGGGAGAAAGGAGTGAAATTATGAACGAGCAAGAGCTGGGAAAAGAAATTGCCAGATTTTTAGATTTTGGTACTGATGAGACTATTAAGCAGAGTACTTTGTACCGGTTGCAATCTGTCCGTAGAGCGGCTTTGGAAGATTGCCAGCCCACGTTGGAGATCATTAATTCAGGCGATGGTACTTCCGTTTACGGCGGACATGGCGAGCATTTCAATACTGGAAAGCTATTATTGCTCCTGGTAGCGTTATGTACTTTTGCCGTGGTGTCTGCAACTTATTGGCAATTCCTGGAAAAAAATAAATCATCTTTAGATACCACGGTGCTGGTTGATGACTTGCCGACAGATGCGGATATGGGAAGTGAGCCAGAGCTGGATGATGACTTATCGATAGATGCTTATATTGACAATGTGCTTAAGCTGGTTGATGACTTATCGGTAGACGCGCATATTGATAATGAACCTGAACTGATTGATGATATGTCGACAGAGGCGCGTATTGATGATGAGCCTGAATTGACTGACGAATTACCGACAGATGCTCATATTGATAATAATGAGCTTGATGAATGGTTGGATTCCAATAAATAGTTGTTATTGAGTTGTTTGTTATTTTTATTTGGTGTCTTATTATAGAATCTGGAAAACCTTTCTGGAAAGAATTAAAATCGCAGTAGCAGCGTGATCCAATCACAATACAGCAGGGCTGGTATCATGCGAGTAATTCCGGGAGGAGATCTAGAAAGCGGTTTGAGACCTCGGAAAACGATTATCAGCTAGTAAGAATACGCGCTTATTTGGTTGCGCCTCGCCACTTAATTTTCTAGAGAAATCTTATCTTGTCTTTTCTTGCAGCTTAGCGGATGCAGCAAATTCAGAGTTTATCACTGAATAATCTCCCATCGATCTGGGTCGAAGCACTTTCTTCACAATTAATCGCTGAAGAAAATGTACTTGCCTGGCTTGAAATTGATCTCAATACACAACTCCATTTCGCTACCAGCCTTGTAGTAGTGACCAATAAGCGCTTGCTGATCAAAATGGCAAGCGATGAAATTTGGCAAGAATGGCGTTATCAGAAAGACTTATTACTGACGCAACGGGATTACGCCGGTGTCGGCTGTCTTGAATTATTTGATGCGCATGCACGGCTTGCTTATTGGCGTTACCGTTTAGGTAATGATACAGCAGTGAGCCGACTTGTCGAATGCTTTACGCAACAGCTTGACTATTATCTTACCGGTAAACTGCCGGTTGCAGAGTACACACAGATTCAATGTCCGAACTGTGCTGCATTTCTATCCTCTGAACAGGAAGAATGCCCAGTCTGCGACAAACAGAGTCATACACCACCTTCCACCTGGACATTGTTGCGTCTGTGGCGCTTTGCAAAGCCCTACAAGGGCCGCTTGCTTATTGGGTTTTTGTTGACCTTATGTAGTACCGCCGCAACGTTAGTGCCGCCCTATTTAACCATGCCGCTCATGGATAATGTGTTGATACCGTATCAGAACGGTCAACCGATCAATACCGATTTGGTAACGCTGTATCTTTCTGGCTTGTTGGTTGCAGCGGTGCTTGCCTGGATGCTGGGTTGGGCACGGACGTATATGCTGGCACTGGTTTCTGAGCGCATTGGTGCTGATCTGCGTACTACAACCTACGAACACCTTCTCAGTCTTTCCCAGGAGTATTTCGGTGGCAAGCGTACCGGTGATTTAATGGCACGCATCGGCGCTGAAACTGATCGTATTAATCTTTTTATTTCATTGCATTTGCTGGATTTTGCCACCGATGTCATCATGATTATTATGACAGCCGTGATTTTGATTTCAATCAATCCGTGGCTGGCATTTGTGACGCTTGTGCCTTTGCCGCTCATTGCATGGTTGATTCATCTGGTTCGGGACCGATTGCGAATTGGTTTTGAGAAGGTTGATCGTATCTGGGCTGAAGTGAATAATGTGCTTGCGGATACTATTCCGGGCATCCGGGTGGTGAAGGCATTCGCACAGGAAAAGAGAGAATCGGCGCGTTTCCATGCCGCAAATCAGCGGAATTTGCAGATCAACGATCGTGTGAACAGAATCTGGTCGTTATTTACACCGACCGTTACGTTACTGACAGAAATCGGATTGCTGGTCGTGTGGGTATTTGGTATTTGGCAGATATCGAAGGATGAAATTACAGTCGGAGTGCTTACCGCCTTTCTTGCTTATATTGGCCGTTTTTATATTCGACTCGATACGATGAGCCGTATTGTTTCCGTCACGCAAAAAGCCGCCGCGGGCACCAAACGGATTTTTGACATTCTGGACCATGTTTCCAGTGTTCCGGAATCATCTAATCCTGTGCACTTACCGGTAATCCAGGGGCAAATTGAATTGCGCAATGTCGGTTTTCGTTATGGAACGCGTAGTATCACGCGTGACATTAATCTGATTATCAAGCCCGGAGAAATGATTGGCTTAGTTGGGCACAGCGGTTCTGGGAAAAGCACCTTAGTCAATTTGATCTGCCGTTTCTACGATGTTACCGAAGGAATGATTCTGATCGATGGGCATGATATACGCTCGTTGCCGATTGCTGAGTATCGCAAAAATATCGGACTGGTCCTTCAGGAGCCTTTTCTGTTTTATGGCACCATTGCGGAAAATATTGCCTATGGTAAGCCGGATGCAATGCGCTCGGAAATTGTTTCAGCCGCTCGCGCGGCGCATGCCCATGAATTTATTCTGCGCCTGCCCCATGGTTACGATTCGCTGGTGGGGGAGCGCGGTCAAGCGCTTTCTGGTGGTGAACGTCAACGTATCTCGATTGCTCGCGCACTATTGATTGATCCGCGCATTCTGATTCTGGATGAAGCGACTTCTTCGGTCGATACAACTACTGAAAAAGACATTCAGAAGGCATTGGACAATCTGGTGCGTGGCCGTACAACAATTGCCATCGCGCATCGCCTGTCGACTTTGCGCGAGGCCAATCGGTTGATTGTTCTTGATCGGGGTAGAATCGTAGAAATTGGAAATCATACTGAATTGATGGCGCGTGAAGGCTATTATTATCGTTTGTATCTGGCCCAGGCGCGTAATGTCGATACTGAGGATCGGGCCATTGTTTCCGTTGCGGAGCATAGTGTTGCGGGGGAACGTATATGAATGGTGCGGATAAATATCAATTAAACCGGAATTCATACGGGCGATTGGTTTTTACCGACCGAACCGGCTTGATGCAAGAGGGTGTGGTGCCGGTACGATCATTTCCGATTACTGATCCAGATCAAGGTATTGCTTTGATTGATTCGCACGGCCATGAGTTATTGTGGATAGAGCGACTGGCTGATTTGCCGGAAGATTATCGTGTGCTCATTGAATCGGAGCTTGCGAATCGTGAATTTATGCCCAAGATAAAACGTGTTCTTAAGGTTTCAAGTTTTATTACACCGAATACCTGGCAAGTTGAAACGGATCGCGGTGAGTCTACTTTTATTCTCAAAGGTGAAGAAGATATCCGCCGCTTAACAGTGTCATCGTTAATGATTACAGATAGCTATGGCATTCATTTTTTGATTTATGATCGTTTGGCGCTTGATCGCCATAGCCGTAAATTATTGGATCATTTTCTTTAATGACAGCTACAGTTTTGTAGTTAAAAAACAGGTGATTTATTTGCCAATGCAAAAATGAGAAAAAATTTCCCCAAGCAGATCATCAGCGGTAAATTGTCCTGTTATTGCCGATAAGGCGTATTGTGCAAGTCTGAGTTCTTCGGCGAGAAGTTCCAACTGAGATTCATTCTCAGTGAATCTTTTGGCATACTCCAGATGTGCTTTGGCTTGTTTCAGTGCTTCCAGATGGCGTTGCCTGGCCATAAAAACCCCTTCTCCGGAGTGATTGAATTGCCAGCCGACAATGTCTAGTATTTTTTCTCGGAGCAATTCGATACCTGCGCCAGTTTTAGCAGAAAGATGAATGCTGATATCAGTTTTCTTGCTTTCAATTCTTGGTTGTTGATTCAAGAGGTCAATTTTGTTGAATACAGTGATCAAGGGTTTGTCAAAAGGGATGCATTTCTGTATTTTATCTTCTATATCAGGCTGATGTTGGCTGCTATCCACCAATTGAAGCACCATGTTGGCATTTTTAATCGCAGCATGCGTGCGTTCTATACCCTTTTGTTCGACAACATCACTGGTTTCTCTCAGACCTGCTGTGTCAATAATATGAATGGGTATGCCGGCAATGGCAATAGTTCTTTGGATAGTGTCACGAGTGGTTCCTGGCATTTCTGTAACGATGGCGGCATCATCCTCAACCAGTTGGTTCAATAAACTGGATTTGCCCACATTGGGCGCGCCTACGAGGACAATTATAATCCCTTCCCGCAATAAGTTTCCTTGTTGTGCTGCGGCGAATATTTGCTCAAGTTGGGTACGAACATGACTCAGTCTTTCTTTAATTTGCAATGCCTGCAAATTATCAATCTCATCTTCTGGAAAATCGAGCATTGCTTCTATGAGCATGCGGAGCGCGATCAATAAACTTACCAGCTCATTAATTCTGGCAGAGAATTGGCCTTGTAAAGAATTAATCGCACAACGTGCAGCTTCATGGGTGCTGGCTTCGATGATGGCAGCCACGCTTTCGGCCTGGATTAAGTCAATTTTATTATTCAGGTAAGCGCGTAGTGTAAATTCACCAGGTTGCGCTAAGCGAGCACCTGCAGAAAGGCATCGGTTAAGTAACAGATTCATGATTGCTGGGCCGCCATGTCCTTGTAATTCAAGTATGTCTTCGCCAGTGTATGAGTTGGGTGCGGGAAAATAGAGCGCGATGCCTTGGTCAATGATTTGACCGTCAGTATCCAGGAATTTGCTGAAGCAGGCATAGCGCGGCTCTGGGATTTTTCCCAGCATCGTCTTTACCAAGTGTTGCAGATTGCTGCCAGAAATACGTATTACACCAATTCCGCCTTTGCCAGGAGGTGTTGCGATTGCTGCGATGATATCAGGGCTTACTATGAGTAATCTCCATGGGCGCTACTTTAAATTACCGGTTATTCATGATGATAAATAACCGGTAAATGATGTTCTCTTATTTCTTTGTTCTCTTACCAGCAGGTGCATTTTTTGTTCTTACCGGTGCTTTATTTTTAGTGGAGGACGCTGCTGCGGTAGGTGATTGCGGTTTTTCTTTCTGCTCAGTGTTTGCAGCAGATATTACTTCTTCCTTGACGGTGTTTTCGTCATCATCATCAGCAGCGGGAGCAAGCAGTTGAGGTTCTTCTGTAGCCGATTTTGGTTTGTCCTTTCTTTTTTTCTTGTTCTTGTCCTTGTCCTTGTCCTTATTAGCTTCTTCTTCAGCCTTGTTTTCGTACATCCGTGTTATCTGCCATTGCTGGGTGATCGAAAGGATATTGTTGCAGAGTGAATAAAGTACGAGTCCAGATGGGAAAAAGAAAAAGAAAATACTAAATGCAATCGGCATAATCTGCATCACTTTTGCCTGCATTGGATCTGCAGGTGTAGGACTGAGTTTGGATTGGATCCACATCGATACACCCATAATTAGCGGGAGTACGTAATAGGGATCAGGTACAGACATATCAGTGATCCATAATGCAAACGGCGCATAGCGCAGTTCAACAGCAGCCATTAATGTCCAAAACAAAGCAATAAATACGGGAATCTGGACTAAAATGGGTAAACAGCCACCCATCGGATTAATTTTTTCTTCTTTGTAAAACTCCATCATCGCTTGATGCATACGCTGGCGATCACTGGCGTATTGTTCACGTATTCGTTGCAATTTAGGAGTCACTATCCGCAGTTTAGCCATGGAGCGATAGCCAGCTGCAGATAATGGGAAGAATATCAACTTGACAGTTAACGTCAAGAGAATAATTGCTGCACCCCAATTGTCTGTCCACGAATGATAAAAAGAAAGCAACCAAAATAACGGTACAGCAAGTACCGTTAACCAGCCATAGTCAACTGTGAGTTCGAGCCCCGGCGCCAGCTCAGCAAGTTTATTTTGTTCCTGAGGGCCTGCGTAGAAAGGCATTGTTATGTTTTTAGTTTGCCCTGGTTCAATCGTACCAAGGGGTGTGATAACACCAGCTGCATATTGGTTAGGTGCCAGCTGTTTTGCGTAATACTCGCGGGGCGTATTTTGTGCAGGTAGCCAGGCTGTCAAGAAATAGTGCTCCAGCATAGCTATCCAGCCATTATCTGCATTGTTTGGGTATTCTGCTTTGTTTTTATCCAGGTCGGAAAATTTTATTTTTAGAAATTTATCCGCCTCCGTATACATTGCGGCCCCTGTATAGGAGTGAACCATTGTGCTAGCATCTGTAGGGTCGTTCGCATCCCGAAACATCTGAAAATATGAGAATGGAATAATTGTAGTATCACTATGATTCTCAATCTCAAATTTAACATCAATTACATAGCTGCCGCGCTGGAAGGTATAGATCTTGGCTACTTGGATACCATCCAATTCGGGTGCTAGGAGACGTATCACTACCTTATCTTGACCAGGCTCAAGTTCATAGTTGTAATTATTCGAATCTATCGTATATTTTGTTTTGTGATTAGGTAATCCATCGCCTATTAACCCTGATTGCGCAACATGGAATCGTGCGGTTTTATCCAATAATAGTTCGTATGGTTTATTTTTATCTTCTCTGGATGGATGCTGGATTAAACCAAGTTGCCGTATATCGCCACCGGCTGTATCAATTTCAGCAACGACCATATCCGTTTTAATGTGAATTTTTTCCCCTATTGTGAATAGATTAGGCGTTACGGATAAGTTGCCATTTTCTATTCCGGAAGAAATTCCAGGTTCTCCAGTTGACGAAGACAGTTCATCGCCTGGCACTGGTAACGGGTCATGACGTTGATTTGATGAATTCGAGGCCGCTCCGGACATTACTTGTGAAGCAGACGGGTATAGTTCTTTTTGCCACGCGTCCCAAAGAAAAAGTAACGAAGTGGAGAAAATGATAATAAGTACAAGTTTTTTTGTTTCCATTATTTATCTGATCAGGTTGGTTTTTTTCGACAAAACTGCTTGTGTGCGATGCGTGTCAGTTGATCGTGCAATTGGGTTCTTTGCTGTATTTTCATTTTATGGCAGAGCTACGTTGTCGATAGTTTTGTAGGTATAAAGTAGTAAATTTTCTATGTGCGATGGCGGAAATTAATGCTTGATCAGGGAATCGGCTCGTAACCACCTTTACTCCAAGGATTACATCGCAGTATGCGCCAGATACTTAATCGTGTTCCATAGAGTAGTCCATGTTTTGCATATGCCTCACAGGCATATTGTGAGCAGGTTGGACTAAAACGACATGAAGGCACCGAAAGTGGACTGATACAGTACTGGTAGAATTTTATAAAGGCAATAATTAACCGTGACATTGCTGTAGATGGTGCATTAATAATCGCGTTTCAGCGGCCAGTTTTATCGACTCAATCCTGGCGACAGGACGGCGTAATCGTATGACCCAATCTATTTCATTTGTTGGATCGTTGAGCCGGTTTCTACGAAATGTCTCTCGTAGTATACGTTTAATCCAATTACGCTTAACTGCATGCTGTTCAATTTTCTTTGAAACAATTAGCCCAAGCCGCGCATAACCAAGCCCATTCGGCTTTATATAAATCTGGATTAAATCACCACTAACCTGATATTTTAAATTAATTATTGCAGCAAATTCTGTTGCTTTATGTAATCTACAATTTCTCGGCAGTGTATTAATTTCAATAAATCTAAAAATAAATTTTTTTTCCAATAAAATTAAACACTCAATCGAGCACGACCTTTTGCGCGACGAGCGCGAATCACGGCAGCACCACCGCGTGTTTTCATGCGCACAAGAAACCCATGGGTGCGCTTTCTTCTAGTAACTGAAGGCTGATAAGTACGTTTCATTTTTTCTCTCTAAATTTATTTAGTCAATGGAACCGCGTATTACAACTTGTTATGGGGTCTGGTGTCAATATCCTTTTTATGAATCAGTTGCTGCTTTTCATTAAATAGAGTGAATAATAAGCGTGAGTATAGGATGCAAGTAATTAATAAGTATAAATTATTTGTCGCTAATTTATTAATTATTGTGTATTTAAATAGTGAAGCGGCTTCTTACTTGGTTGCAATTTTCAGAAAGCGACTTTACATTTTTATAGCTGTATGGTAATTAGAGTGGAAATGGCTATTTGTGATGAAAGATTCAGTATTTATTACTCAATAAGATAATTTAATGGGGTAAAAAATAGCTGTTATTATTATATGAATAAATAATGCATGTGGGGTTTGTATGGCTAATGCGACCGAAATTTCTAACAATCGGAATCAGGATCGTCGTCAAGATATCCCTTTTTTTTGTCCTTTTCATTTGGGAATAAAAACTGGCAGGAGAATCGGTGAACGTAGAGCAGTGGATAGAGGAGAGCCAGTGTATGTGGACTGCTATGCAGGACATTTGATGCTATGTACCATCGCTATTCTATTCTTAAGTATTGGTGATGCTTTCTTTACTCTGAACCTCTTAGCTCATGGCGGTGAAGAACTTAATTGGTTTATGGCGATTCTTATAGAAGACAGTGTAGAAAAATTCGTTGTTTTCAAGCTGGCACTTACATCAATGGCGCTTATATTGCTTGTCGTTCACCATAACGTTCAGTTGATTGGAGGAATGCGAGTGAGGCATCTTAAGTATATGGTTTTAATTGGGTACAGTGTATTAATTGGCTATGAGCTATATTTGCTGGAATTAGCTGCTACATATTGATGATGGCTAGGCAGAGGGAGGATAGAGAAGCTATCGAGAATTCCAGCAATTGATTTTTCATAGAGACGCAATTGGTCATATACAGTAAATCACTTGTAACTGCTTTTGCTTTATCTAAAAAAGATCGATGGGGCAATGAAAGGGAGGAGAATGAATTTGGCTATGTAGTAATTAACTGCTGAAATGGTCTTGTTTTTCCAAGTGACATTACGATGATGTGGCGTTTTTTCTGATCGATTAATCTGTCAGCTTCTAGGGTGACGAGAGCGGTTTGTTCTTGTACGCGCGATGCATGACTGCACTCTTGATTTTGTGTTTTCTTAGAAACTGACGATTGGCGCTTCTGGCTGATCCTTTGTCCGCATATACCCGATTCGACTCGATGTGCGCACCATCATAGCTGCTTCGAAATACATCATTTTGCTCTGGTTGCCATCTTCAAGCTGGAATCACCTTACCATTCCGGTATCCACCTCGAGCAGGATGGTCTTTTTATAGGGCGTGCTGCTGATTCAATTAGGTGGCGTCAATCACCGTTTCTGTTGCACCCTTGATCATCAATACGTGTGATGGAAGTTGTTCATTAACTCTATGGGTTCAATTCCCCTCGCTTGCTTGTGGCGGAGTGTTTTATTCAACACGGGCTGATTACAATTAGTTCTGAGTTATAAAATAACTTGCTATGTTTCTTAAATCATCGAGCGCGAGTGTACCAGCAGCTAACTGTAAGCGAAGGTATGCGAGCATATAATTATATCTTGCTTCTGCAAGATCGCGTCGAGTGGTATGTAATTGCTGTTGAGCATCTAAGAGATTTAGATTAATCCGTATCCCGCCTCGAATGCTTTTCTGTGTTGCTTCAACAAGTAATTCAGCGGATTTGACAGCGAGTTCTAGCGATTCGATTCTTTTGATACCACTTTGCAAAAGATTGTATTGTTTGCGCAGCTCAACAAGCACTTTATCGGTGATTGCATCGAGATCGGCTTCTGCACGGGCATGATTAGCCTTTGCCTGTGCAGTGATAGCGTTTACGCGACCTCCTGCATATAAAGGAATATTAACCTCGATACCTGCCGTAGCCAGCTGAAATTCTTGACCTGCAGTAACAAATGATCCAGATTTGTTTCGAGATAAGCTGGCAACGAGATCAACGCGAGGAGCATGGCCGGCGTGACTTTTCCTGATTTCTTCTTTGCCAGATGTTACGGTATGACGTTGTGTCACTAATTCAGAATTACGCTCAAGCGCTAATGCATACCAGGTATCATAGTCTTGCAGCTGAATAGCTTGAGCACTGAATGAATCAGACAAACGATCCAATCGGGTTATTTTTTGTCCTACGATTGCTCCAAGCTCGAGCTGTGCGCCTTCCAGCTGATCATGCGCTTCGATAACACGTGCTTGTGCAATCGCATACTTTGATTGTGTTTCAAGCACATCGGTAGTAGTTCCTTCGCCTTTCTGTAGCATACGCTCATTAATGCGTTTTAGTTCTTCAAGTGAATCGCGTTGTTTTTCAGCGAGCTTAACGTGATCCTGCGTAAGTAATGTTTTCACATAAGCTTCTACCAAACGGACTACAAGCTGTTGGCTGCGGCCGGTAAATTTTGCGCGACTGGAGTCAGCCTGCGCTTTTCCCTGGCGGTAGCCGGCGATAGCTTCCATATTAATCAAAGGTTGCCGTAGTGTCAGACTGCTTACTTGACTATTAAAATTGAATGGCACCGCACCAGGAGCCTGATTAAGCGGGTCTGGATCTCGTGTTCCAGTACTTCTGCTTTGTGTATGGGTGATCGATAAATTAGGCAATAAACTTGCAAGACCAATAGCTTCTGCTTGCTGCCCCGCTTCATTCTCATGGTAAGCAGAGCGGTAAGTTGGATCATGTTCTAATGCGGCTTCGTAAGCAGCTAATAGGCTGAATGCATGAACTAGGCAAGCCTGACTGAATAGAATGATAAAAACTAAAACAGAAACTTTCTTACGTGTGGACATCATTGCGACTACTCTTCGCTTAGGGCTGAGTGGGCGCGATCAAGTATCGGCTTGAATAAATAGCTCATTAATGATCGCTCACCTGTTTTAATAAATATCTCTACCGGCATGCCCGCTCTGATCTGTTGATCGGACAATTGTTTGATTCCTTCGGCAGTCACCTTGGCTTTCATATTGTAATATGGCATGCCGCTCCGTTCCTCCATTAAGCGATCCGCGGATACCTGAGTGACGGTGCCCGGAATATTAGGTGTTTTCTTTTGATTGAGGGCAGAGAAAATCAGGTCTACTTGAAGATCGACATAGACTTTGTCAATCAAATGAACAGGTACTTGGCCCGTAATGACCAGCACATCATCAGTTGGAACGATATCCATCAACTTAAATCCTGGTCCTATTACGCCTCCTTCAGTAAATACATTCATCCCTACTATGATGCCATCAACGGGTGCTCTAACTTCTACGTTAGTTAATTCAAAATCTTGCCCACTCAATCGGCTGCTTAGACTATCTGCTTCACGTTGTATGTCAGATAGTTGCTGGCGTACTTCTTTCTGGTATTCCTGTTGCCGTTGAATGCGGCGCTGTTCCAGCTCTGTTATCTGGCGTTGTATGCGGCCGATATTGCCGATATCCGAGGAAATCTCTCCTGTTAGTTGCGAATAGGCACGTTCAAGATCCAGAACTCGGTTACGGGGTACAAAACCATCCTTGGCCAAGTCACGCAGATTCACAAGTTGCTCTTCCAAGAATTTCAATTGCTGGTTTTTGCTGATCTTTGATGCTTCAAGTCCGCGCAGTTGTACTTTTAGACCGGCAATCCCTTCGTCAAGGGCAGCTATTTCATGTTGCAAGGCCAACCTGCGCGAAGTGAATAATTGATTTTGTATAATAATGTTATTGGCAACACGTGGATCACTTTGCAGTGATAGTAATTCCACAGGAAATTTAATTTCGCTTTTGCCATCACGCTCTGCCAATAAACGTGCTTCTACTGCGCGCGCAGTATAAAGCTGACTGCGGGTTATTTCGGTTTGTGCTTTGATCTGAACGGCATTCATACGTACCAGGATCTGACCCACTTTAACGTGCTCGCCTTCTTTCACCAGAATGTTGTTCACAGTGCCGCCAGTTTGATGCTGTACCGCCTGGAGGTGGCTGGCGACAGTGACCGTGCCTGAAATCGGCACGCCTTTTTCCAATGGTGCGAAAGATGCCCACAGAATAAATCCGCCAAAGCCTGCTAGAACAATCCACCAGCCAAGTTTGGTATGGGGTGTTTCATCAGTTTCGACCTGATTAGATAGTTCGGCTGGAACATTCTCGATAGGTGTCTTATTGTCTTTAGCTACAAGCTTCATTAGTATCCTTGCTCAATGATCGATGCTTTCTCAATTTGTAATTGAACGGGTGTGCCTTAGTTTATTCAGTTTTGGAGTCAGTTACATGGGTAGTTTCAGTCATCTGGTTTTGAGCGGCTTGTTTTTTGGCTTCTTGTTGTGCTAAAAGCGCTTGCTGCTGCTGTTGAGCTAATGCTTCTAAGACTTGATTTGTCGGACCAAACATCTTTGCTATGCCATCGTGTAATAATAACAGCTTGTTAGTTGCGCTGATGATACTGGTACGGTGTGTGATCAATACAATGGTTTTCCCACGTTTACGCAAATCAATGATGGCTGCCAGAAGCGCTTGTTCTCCCACATCGTCGAGGTTTGAATTGGGTTCATCGAGGACAATCAATGATGGATCATCATACATGGCGCGCGCTAAACCGAGGCGTTGTTTCTGTCCACCTGAAAGACCTGCACCGCCATCGCCCAGCGGTGTGTCGTAGCCGGATGGCATATTCAGAACCAATTCATGTACACCTGCTCGTTTGGCTGCCAGAATAACCTTATCCGCATGCACTTCGCCGAAACGCGCGATATTCTCAGAAACAGTGCCAGCGAATAATTCAATATCCTGGGGCAAGTAACCGATATGCGGACCCAGTTCATCCTTGTTCCAGAGATAAACATCCGCGCCATCCAATCTTACTTTTCCTGCGGCAGCTGGCCATACACCAACTAGTAAGCGTGCCAAAGTGGATTTTCCCGATCCACTCGGACCAATAATGCCGAGAACCTCACCGGCAGCCAGGGAAAAAGTTAATCCCTTGATGACAGGAAATTTGCCGCCAGGTGGAGCCGCTGTAATATTCTCAACAGCAATAACGCCTTTCGGTTTAGGTAACGCCATGCCCCCTTCGCGTGGTGGATTTTGCTCGAGCAATTGGGTTAAGCGCTCATAAGCACTTCGTGTACTGCCGATTTGCTTCCACACACTGATTAATAACTGAACCGGCGCAATGGCCCTACCTAATAGTATTGAACCAGCGATCATCATTCCGGGGGTAATGCTGTTATCTAGAACCAGTAAAGCACCTAATCCCAGCATGAGTGATTGCAATGCCACAGTAAAAGATTTAGACAGTGCAGTGACAACACCTGCTTTCTCACTTGCCTCAGCTTGTAAGTTAAGGAAACGGCTGTGTAACTTATACCAACGGGATTGAATATTGGGCAGCATGCCCATGGCTTCAATCACTTCGGCATTGCGCAAATTATTAGATGCCACATTGGTCGAAGCGACGGCCATTGAATTTGCTTCGGCTAAAGGTTTGTGTGAGATTTTTTCATTAATATAAGCCAAAATGAACAATATGGTTGTGCCAACTAAGGCGAAAGCACCCAGAGCCGGATGGAACATGAATATAACGAATAAATAAATTGGAAACCAGGGGGCATCAAAAAAGGCGAATAATGCGTTGCCGGTTAAGAATTGCCGCAAATTGGTCAGATCTTTTAGAGCCTGTCCAGCATTGCTCTCACCTTGTTTTAAGCATTGCTCAAAGGCGGCAGTATAGACGCGCTTATTCAATTTCATATCGAGCTGAGCACCAACGCGAATCAATACAAAACTTCGCACATATTCCAGAGCACCCATAAAAATATAAGCGCCCAGCATGATTAGTGTCAGCATTAACAGAGTCATTTCGTTGCGGCTGGTTAATACGCTGTCATAGAGCTGCAGCATATAAATGGCTGGCATGAGCATCAGCATATTGATAACGGCACTAAAAACACCTATGTTTCTAAAGGCTTTCTTAAAGCTGATCAACACCTGCGCTACTTCATTCTGAGGCGCTTTAAATTTGAATTTCATTTATCAATGCCATAAGATTGTGTAAGTCATTTAATATTGAAATGTACTGAATTATTATGCTGCCTATTTTGCCTTGCATCGGCTGCCTTGAGTACGTTTCTCAACGGACTGTTAACCAGGTAGATCTTCGGTCGTCAGTTTAAACGGTCTAGGGGAGAAATTTAGATCCCGCTTTGCATCTGAGCAGTCGAATGTTAAATCCTGATTCATTCTTTCCGCCATAGCAGATGTCCAGTTGCGGTAACGCGGTAGACAGCTAAGTCCCCATGCTGCTATCTGGAAAAACCAGAGTGGTATCGTCAACATGCGTGGTGGAAGATTCAGTGCCTCAAATATGCGTTTAATCATTTCACGATAAGATAAAGTTTCTTCGCCAGTTAGATTATAGGAACGATTGATCAAGTTTAAAGTGTTTAGTGCCATATAACATGCTGAGGCGACATCTTCAACGTGAATAGGTTGTCGTAGTCCCCTGGCTGATCCCAGCAGTGGAAAGAATCCAAAGCGGCGGATAAATCGTGCTATTTCAGCGATATTCTTATCCTGTCCGTGTCCATAAATCAGTGTCGGGCGTAAAATAATCCATTTTACCCCATGCGTGGCCGCCCATGTTTGCACAAATTCCTCGCTTTCTATCAATTGCTGCGCAATTCTCCGTTCGCTGGGGTCGGGTGACGTATTCTTGGTGAAGCGGCTGGTGGAAGATAATACAACAATTCGTCGAGCACCATAGGCGGATAAGAGATCAAATTGCTCAGGTATTATCCAAATTGGAGCCGCACATATCCAAAAGGGGATATTATTTTTTTCTGTGCCGATTCTTAATTGATTGGTTGTATCCAGCTGTTGCCATGTGATCTGCGGATGGCTTTGTATAATCGGGCGGCGAGAAAAAGCGGTGATATGCCAATCATTTTGTATCAATTGTTTCAGCAAGCATTCGCCGATCAGGCTAGTTGCGCCGAGCAATCCGGCATGTCGCTCACTCATGTTTTGGTTTCAGTAGCTTATAACAATTTTTTAGCGAATAGCGTATCACTGTGATACCGAAGCGGAGCCATATGGCGAAGGTAACGAGAACCATCAGAGCGCGTGGATACCGGCGCTGAAAGAATTTCCGGTAGAAGCGCAGCATACCTTTATGTTTATGCCAGGTGACAAAAAATGGCCGGGCACGGCTGCAGGTTCCCTGGAAATGGGTAACCAGAGCATTCGGTACAAAAAGAATTTTCCAGTTCTTTTGCTTAAATCGCATGCACCAATCCAGATCTTCGCAATGTAAAAAATAATCCTCATCCCAGGAACCAACATCATCGATGGCTTCACGCCGCACCAGCATCAATGCACCTGATATGGCTTCAACTTCAATGGGATATTGTGGCAATGGCTGTTTATCCAGATGAAAATCAAAAAACAACTGTGGCCAGTATCTCGCCAAGTAATATAAACCAAAGGCACGTACAAATGCTCGCCAGGGTGAAGGGATCGCGCGTCGGCCACCACCTTGTTCGGAACCGTCCGGGTTAATCAGATAACCACCGACCATGCCGATGTGAGGGTCTGATTCCAATACCTGAACCATGCGTTGTAATGAGCCGGTGCTTAAAATGCAGTCGGGATTCAGGAAAAGTATATAAGGGGAAGTTGCTTCCTGATAGCCAAGATTACAGCCCGCAGCGAATCCCACATTCTTACTCAGTCGGATGATGTGCAAACGAGCTTCTTCTGGAACCCTGGTGTTTAGATTTGCCAGACTTGAATCTGAAGAAGCATTATCGACTACGATAACTTGTTTTGCTTGTTCCAACGCAGCAAGGATGCAAGCTGTCAGTAGCAAATCGGCATTATGATTAACTACGACAACTGATACGGGCGCATGCTCTGAAGTGTGCATTTACTTAAATCCTATACTGATCGATAGATTGGATCAGATCTATGGTTCTGACCGGTGTGATTACCAGCGCCCAGGGAACTTCCCGCTTATCCCGCGTATTCCATGCCACAGACCGAGAGTCATCATCCGGAAATTTGAAAATCGTGGTGGTATAAGAAGCGAGAAAAGTCCATATTTCAATACCAGTCGATAGGCATCGCTTAAAATCCAAACAAGTGAAATATAATTTCTCTTGTAAAGCAAAAGGGCATTCCGGATCAAATAATAGTTGCGCAACGGGCTGTGCACTGGAATGATGCGCTTCCCGCTTCGCCAGGAAAACACGCGATCTCCCAATGTATGGCTCATTTTTGCCGCACATACTCCAAAACAGTTATATTCCATGCTCCTGGCACGTAGACACCATTCAACATCCACATAGTCGATAAACAGGGAAGCATCCATCATACCGATAGCATCCAGGGCAGAAAGTCGAATCAGCATACCAGAGGTAATCAGAAAATCCACTTGATGAAGTTCACTTTCTCCTTTTTTGCAGTTGATTCTGATGGATTTCAACCCCGCAAAGCGGAAAAAAGGTGCTGGCTCTGGGTGGCGCGGATCATGGTATTGCGGGCCGACTGCCGCAACTCGTTCACCCCGTTGCAACAATTTTACCTCGCTGGCCAACAATTGTTCGATCATATCGGGAAAAGGGAGGCTGTCCTGATCGAAAAGCACCACATGGGTGATGTTGTTTTTTTGCGCCCACAGGATTGCATGGTTGTGTGCTTCGGCTACGCCCAAATTGTCTGAGAGAGGCAGGAAGACAATGTTTTCTTGTTGATGTGCTTCAATCCAATTGACGCAATCCTTAGAAGAGCCATTATCCACAATAACGGTTACGGTCACTTGCCCTGCCAAAGCCGAAAAAAGGTTCTCCAGCTCGCCAAGATCGGGATGATAAGTGACAACAACGGCACAGATTGAGGAATGGGGTGTTATAGAGCTATTTTTCATTCGGATTGACGTGCTTCCTGTGTCAAAGGTTTACTGGATGTTTTTTGTGATATCTGTTCGTTTATTTTCGTTAAATAAAACAACTCGTGTTTAGAATTTCAGCGGCGAAGGGGGTAAATTACCACAAGAAAATATGAAAGTAACAAAAAGGCTTGGCAAAGTAGCATGAAAGGAGGCTTCTAGAAAGAAATTCTCTTTCATTTCTAGAGGCCTCGATGGATGCAAAAGAGTATTGCGTGAAGTGTATTTTTTTGTGTATGTTAATGTTTACAAACTTTTAATAAGATGTAAACAATGCTAATAAAATTACACCCACATACAAAACGGACAGTGAAAATTTTGTCTGTTGGGCTATCCTTGGACAGGCTCCTAGCATTAATCCGCCGTGGATTTGTGTTTGACACTTCATCTGATTTCCAGTAGCTTCATCGCCTATCGAAAAGCGCGTTTATTTTTCCTATATACGTATTTGGTATGGTTTTTCTACCAAGCGACACGGAGAGCTTCTGCGCATGATTCAGGCCGTACAGTCGGTGAATCTGGAGTGCTGGTGATGATTGACGTCAACGCCATTTTAGTATGCCCTCGGCACAAATCTTGACAGCAAAGCGCTCAACAAGGTCTATTTCGGCAACCCGTTTCACTTGCGGATCAACGACGTTCGGGTCGCAAGTGTGCTATAACCGAACTTTTTTCAATTAAATAACAACCCTTTTGGATATGCTCGGCGAATTAATCAGAATCTATTATGCGTCGCGCCGCATACTGAAAAATGGCGGTACGAAGGTCCTTTTGGAAAGGGGGCTTGCGTATTTGCGCCACCGGAGTCTCGTATTCAAAGACTCCTTGCGCGGCAGACAGGTTTCTTATAAAGACGTGCTATTTATCAGCGGCTGTTCACTGCCACACCCCACCCGCTACCGCGTCGATCACCAAATGGAGCAACTACACTTCAATGGAGTGGCTTGCGACAAGATCTGGTATCAGCTTCTCGAACCTGAGATGGCGCAGTGCTATCGTTGTTTCGTTTTCTTTCGCTGCCCCATCACACCGGAAATCGAGAGTTTCGTGTCGGAAGCGAAGCGATTGAATAAGCGGATTTTGTTCGATATCGACGATCTAGTCATCGATCAAAAATACACCCAAACGATTAAATATCTTGGTAGCCTGAGCAGCGATGATTTAACTCTGTATAACGATGGAGTAGAGCGAATGCAAAAGCTGTTGCGGCTCTGTGATGGCGCGATCACGACAACCACACGACTGGGCACGGAACTTTTGGACTATGTTCCGCGTGTATTTGTTAACCGCAATGTCGCCTCTGAGAAAATGCTTGTTCTTTCACTTGCGGCCATTAAGCACAAGAAGCCAAGACATGATTGTGTCGTTCTGGGTTATTTCAGCGGGAGTATTACGCATAACGACGACATTCGTATGATCGAACCTGTTTTGCAAAGATTACTTAGAGAAAACTCTCACGTGCACCTTCTTTTAGCTGGGATGCTCACTGTTCCATCCCAGTTTGCAGAGTTCGGAGATCGAATCATTGTCCAATCCTTCCAGGATTGGGTCGATCTTCCTGAATTGATAGCCAAGGCTGATGTGAATCTGGTGCCTCTCGAAACTTCCATTTTTAATGAAGCTAAATCGGAAAATAAATGGCTCGAAGCGGCTTTAGTCAAGGTGCCAACCGTAGCGAGTAAACTCGGCCCTTTTCAAGAGATACTCGAGGACGGTAAGACGGGTTTTTTGTGCGAAACCTTCGATGAGTGGTATGCCGTACTAACCAGATTGGTCTCGTCCCCGGAACTTCTTGCCGACGTGGCAGAGAATGCGCACAAAAAGGCTCTGGAAACACACATCACTGCTGTGACCGGCCATAAGTTGGCAGCTTATCTGAGAACAGTGCTCGCGCCTTCCATTGCGTTTCTGCTGCCTACCACGAATATCAGCGGAGGGGTGAACGTAGTGTTGAAACACGCGCAGATACTCCGTTCCACAGGCTTCGATGTGACGCTCTTGACTGAACAGGACCAAGAACCCGGATTCGTAGACTTTGCTGGTGCCAGATTCTTTGCTTTATCGACCAGGCGCACGATCGTAGATGCATATTTCGATAAGCTCGTCACGACACTTTGGACTACGTGCCCATGGGGCAATGCCTATGCTAGAGCAAAGGTCTGTTATTACCTGGTTCAAAACTTCGAGACCGATTTTTACGAGCCGGGAGATTTTTTTAGACTGGTTGCGAACAGTACCTATAGTCGGTTTCCGAATCTTAGGTATATCACGATTTCCAAATGGTGTGAAAAATGGCTAAAGGAACGTTTTGAGCAGAACGCCGTGTACGCGCCTAACGGTATCGATCTTGCGCTTTTCCAATATGGCGCCCGCGATTTCTCGAATGAAAAAATCAGAATACTTATCGAGGGAGATTCCGAAAGCTCTTACAAGAATATTGATGAGGCCTTCAGGATCGCTAATCGCCTGGGTCGTGATAAGTATGAAGTCTGGTACCTTAGCTATCAAGGTAGGCCCAAGCCGTGGTATCGCTTCGAGAAATTCTTGCATAAAGTTTCCTATGACCAAGTCGCAGATGTCTATCGCGCTTGCCACATTCTCTTGAAAACAAGCATCTTGGAGAGTTTCTCCTACCCACCGTTAGAAATGATGGCAACTGGGGGTTTGGTCGTCGTCCGGCCTAATGGTGGAAATCTAGAGTATCTTCGGGACCAGGAAAATTGCTTAATGTACCGAGAGAACGATATAGATCATGCGCTGGAGTGCATCGAGCGGTTGGTATCGAACCCCAAGTTACGTGAAACGCTGATCGAAAACGGAAGAGCCACCGCGTACGCACGATCTTGGGAGACAATCAAAGATCAGGTTCTCCAGTTATACGCGTAGGGCTACGGGACTGTTTATTATCAGCCTCAATTGTCGTGCCGATAAAATATCACGTTCGGTTCCATGGGTATTTATCTCTTAGCAGATCTTCAATAAGGAAATGACGGAAACTCATAGACGATCCAAAAGGCTTCTTATCATCAGATTGATCTGGCGCAAGGGTATGGTAATACGCCATGAGCGGGAACGATATACGATATCCAATTTAGCCTGACAATCCACCAGTTGTGTCTGAGCATCGGCTAGTTGTGTTTGCGTATTGATCAATTTTGTCTGAGTGTTAGCTAGTTGTGTTTGAGTGTAGCCCAGTTGCGTTTGAGTGTTGGCCAATTCCTGTTGTGTGGTATAGGCATTCCAAAAAGCCTCCATCAGCTTGGCCAGACGCTCGGCTGGCCAACGGGTGCGCCACTTGTCATAAATGCGGGTATAGCCATCCCCGGAAAAAACCTTCTGCCGATGTACTCCAGAACTGTCATAAATACGATAAAAAGCACTGATTCCTGGGATGAAGACAAAATCACCCTGCAAGCTGACCTGCAACCAGAAATCCCAATCTTCATTAAGATCAAGTGTTTCGTCCATGCGACAGCCGCACTCAACCATTGTGCGGCGAAACAACACAGAATGGATGGGCATGAAATTGCTGGCCAAGAGCAGAGAAGTATTAAATGGGTGATTGAAGATCATGCCGGTTGGTTGTTTCTCGTTATCCATGCAAGCAATCTCCGTATGGGCGGCGGAGCAGATTGGATGTGCAGCTAGCGCATCAGACAATTTTGTAATGTGATCGGCCGCCAGCCAATCGTCGTCATCAAGAAATAATAGATATTCGCCATTGGCTGCTTGTAGACCAACATTGCCAGCGCGTGAGCGATGCAATGGAGATTCTTCTTCACTCGTAATAATGCGTAGCGGAAAACGCCCGCACCATTCGCCCACTTTTCGATGATCTGTACCTTTAGCGTTGACGAGGACTACTTCAATGCTTGGATAAGTTTGTAAAGCTACAGAATCAAGTGCATCTGCAAGTGTCGGACGATCCGTGCTGCGAATAATGATGCTAACTAGAGGAAAAGCAAGACCGTTTTTTTCAGACATCCTTGATTGAATTCCGGGGTCAGTTAAGAAACAGTTTGAAAGGTCGGCTAATATTAGCTCTTCAAAAGATTTTCGAGATAGAGTCGCGATTTTAGCATTATTTGCAGAAAGCTTCCAAACACCACTTTCTTTTCAACCTCAATAAAGGCTTCTGCATATTTGTTTTTTTTATTTCCAGGGAGATAGAGACCACGATAACTGGCTAGTCCGATGCTAGCGGAGAGGTAATCACAATGGGTAAGCGGTAGCACATAACGGGAAATTGCTTGCTTCTTGAGATTAATTACACTGGTGATATCCATAACGCGAGTAGCGGGAAGTGGACTCCATATTTCGTAAACAAAAGCAC
The DNA here is from genome assembly GCF_043753625.1 of Nitrosomonas sp. Classification (GTDB taxonomy): domain Bacteria; phylum Pseudomonadota; class Gammaproteobacteria; order Burkholderiales; family Nitrosomonadaceae; genus Nitrosomonas. The sequence goes on along the minus strand of NZ_JAYUWI010000018.1, from coordinate 23,823 downwards.
GGCCTGGCATCCCCCATCGTTGCCAGCAGGACAAAACAGCTTGGCCGATGGCTACATGGTCACGGTGATAATCGAGCATCGAGGGCAAAAACACCCAATCCGGATTAAACTGCTGAAACAGTGCGCGAACTTTGTTTTCAAAGCGAGGCGAATTGCGAAAATTGCCATCGGGTTCGTCGAGAAACTCCATGTCACTAATGCCCAGCACTGCAAGGGATTCCACGGCTTCCTTACGTCGGATCATGGGTGCATCTGCAGCAAGACTGCCAGCGCCAGCGCCATCAGTGACGAAAATGACCTTGATGGTGCAGGCTTTCTGTCGGAGCAAAGCCAGTGTGCCGCCGCAACCCAGTGCTTCGTCGTCCGGGTGGGGCGCGAAAACGAGTACTTTCCCATTTTCAATGGGAGTTAATAAGGTGGGTAGCGGGCAGAGTTCCAGTCGAGCTATCTTAGCTTGCTGCCACTTGGCGATAAATTGCTTCATATAGATCCGTAATTTGAATGATATCTGGCCACGCTTTGGCCCTTGTTTGCCCCTTTTGTACGATGACCTCGCGCAATTCTTTATCAGTCAACATACGCTGCATCGCTTCTACCAAAGCATTAAGGGTGGGTTCTGTCAGGAGCGCGCCCTCACCAACGACCTCAGGTACGCCGCCTACGGCGGTACAAATCGCTGCTGTGCCAGCGACTAAGGCCTCGAGGTTGGCTAAGCCGAAGGATTCAGAAGCCGAAGCACTAACGTACAGATCGGCGGCGTAGAGGTATAAGCCGATATCTTCAGTAGTGGCAAAAATAATTTCGCGTGCAAATCCCAGTTGTTGTGCCAGTTTTTGTAGCGGATCGGAATTTCCATCGCCTAGGATCACTAATTGGAAGTCTTTTTTTATCTTAAGTTTGGCGCAGGCTTCGATCAGTAGTGGAAATTGCTTGACTGGGGCAATGCGACCCACCGACAATAAATAAACCATATCGGTGTTCCAGCCCAATCGATGCCGTGCTTCCCGTTTGTCGTACTGATTCAATATGGGGCGTGCGTGAACAAGGGGATGCCATTTTTTTGGCAGCGGAGAAATTTTCAAATCATGAGCGATCTGGGTAATGCCACTAGAGGTTGGAGCAATGACCCAGGAAGCAGCAAGCAAGGTATGCCTTTCCCAGATGCGCATTATGTGCATGACATGCCGACCAAGACGAACGCCATCTTCGTGCATGGCTTGAGCGTAGCAACCGAAACCATGTTCGGTTACTCCCCAGATTGCACGACACCCAAAGTGGAATCGCAAGAAAAAACGGAAGCCTGCTGCGATGAGTGGATCATGGCAGTGTACATGAGTATAACCTTGCTTTGCCGCTAACTTGGCGGCAAGCCGCCCCATATTGAAGCGCTCAAGTAAACCATAAAGTAGAGCTGGAAAATCTGTGGAGGTTTCGCCATTTCTGGTAAAGCTTGCCAGGATATGTTGCAATCGTATTTGCCAGTGTGTTGCACGCTGGCCTAAATCAATTTGACAAATATAATCTGCACTGATTCCACGTTGGCGGAGTTCTTCAACTATCGGCATCAGGCTGCGCCCGAGACCGTAGCGCCGATCAGATAAAGTTTCCCGGGTGACCATGAGAATTTTAATGCTTTCGGATTTTTTCTTTGTCAAATTACCTCCTTGTCGGCGTGCACTGCCCACTGTAGCTAATTGATCTATTAGGATGTTTTTCTATGTACTGCGATCCGGCTTTTCGGGGTTAGTGAATGCTTCGTTATTATTATAAGTAATTGAATAATAAATATCTAATCTAGATGCGGGATTATTTACCGAAAATCAGTATCCCCGGACATCAACCACCAATGATCGCGTAGGGAGCTAATCGGAGGACCAGTGCTCCAAATATTGGAGGGAATGCGAATATCTAGTTCTTGCTTGGTGCCACCCGCGGCAGAAAAATGTGCCGCAAAGTTTTCTGTAATGCGGCAAAATACTCGGCTAGCGCCATGAATACCAGCTAGTCGTCTGGCATGCGTAATCAACAATGGAATTTCGGCTAACGGAGCGATGAGATCAACGATTTCACAGCCTTCCGGATCATACCGCAGTACCAGGATACCGCGGGCATACTTACTGAAACGATTTCTCACCAGCATGATCTGGTATTGTTGATTGGGATGGTCGAGGTAACGGTGCTGCAAATACTGCCAGTCGCGTACACCGATGATGGCTGTTTGCAAATCTGCTGCCATATGTTGCCAGCATTGATCGGCAGCAGTTGCTGCAAAGTCTGTTTGTCCGCAGCCAATCAGGTGCAGACGTGTTCCCCATAGCGGGAATCGTGACCGGGTACTCCATGAGAATTCAAGCATGTGCCCGGCTTTAGCATATAACCCAAGTCGTTCTGCAACTTTCATGGCACGTTCGTTTGGGAAGCCAAAACCGATTAGATAGGGTTTTCCATAGCCGATATAGCGCTCCAAAAAGGTTGCTGCCATCAGGAAAAACGGGCCTTTTCGAGTAAGTGTGCCACGTTCACTCGTGTCCACCATTACATCCCCAATCTGCACGGCGGTTTGAGGTTGACCAAAGAACAGGATTTTACGGCTAACGCCACCATAATGAGCAATTAATTGATTATTCCGCCAAATACCAATTTCACGCCCTGAATTCGAGCTGTATTTCCATTGCCACGTGGTCGGCGTCATGTCGTGATGGAATATTTTCTTAAACAAACCGAACATTTCCGGGGCCTGATTCTTTTCTAGAATTTGCAAGCGCCATTTAGGCACCGTTTGCTTTCTGAAATGTAACAAGGCATAGCCATAATGTCCGCTGGCATATTTTTTGTGATAGTCCCGGTTCGATTCATCCAATCGAGTGAGTTGCTCATCAGTCAAAGCAAGGTCTTTGATCAATCTTTGCCGGTGCGTTGCAGTAATTTGCAATAGATAATCCAGTGTGGGCGCCGCCTGAGTGGATAAATCCACCTGCTCAACCAGTTCAAACCCAAATCGTTCTGCGAGCGCTACCAGGTCATTAAGTAGATGAAGATCTTCCATTCCTGCTTCATCGTATTTCAGTGCGAATGCGTCAATAATGACTAAATCACCGGATAGAGGGAGTAGATCGAGTGCTTTATTAAAAATGACCAATGGCTCGATTGATTGTGCGGATTCCTGCAATAGTACAACATCAAAGTTTTCTGGTTGAGCTTTAAAATCTTGCAGTGAATGGCAGCTTACGGAAGCTTCTGATGAATTCAAGTTTTTTTGAATATAAGCGACCTGTTGCACATCGGGAGTGATGCCATGAACATCATAGCCGCTCTGATTTAATAGGGAGAGAGTGGTGCCCAGACCAACGCCCACTTCCAGAATGCGGCAGGGAGGCGACGGTAGTCTGGTCATCAACAGGTCGGTAGAAAATTGCTGTGCCGCATGCAGATTAATAGCCTTTCCTTCTTGTAATAGCAAAGCATGGGCATAGACATTTAGTGGAAAAGTTAGATCCTTAAAAGGGGAAAGTGATGCTGTGGCAATTGCCGCGATACGATCGGTTTGTCGGTAGTGTCGAGAACCTTGCGTCAAATTGTGATTAGCTGTCTTGGTCATTATGGGTAATCGTATGGTTATTTTCCCACTGATGAGGAATCGAAAAATATCCCTGCAAACGGCCTACTTGTTTTACCTGCAAGGTCGCCACACTTTCTGCTGCATCATAGAGATGTATGCCGCGCTCACAGAGTAAATATACACTGATCTGATACTCACCCTTGAGTAACGGTATGTGGTCCAGTCTGAGACAAATCTGTCCATATCCTTCGAAATTGCGCTGCACACTAAACTGGTCTTCCCATGTTGCCGCACTGGTGATCGTGCGGCCATCTTTTGCTTGTATTGTCATTCCCACATTGGGGCAAGGCAATGAGGGATCCGAAGCAAAGGTAATCCATAACTTGATACCGGATTGACTGCTTGTGATGATAGCATGCTGCGTGTTAATCCCATCCGCCAGTAGTTTGACTTTTTCCAGACGGGCACTACCCGATGTATGATTCCTGCTAAATCCAGGATCATCGCTATGGATACTAGATGTCTCAGGGATTGAATGTGTCATGCTTTGATCCAGAAATGTCTGGTAAGCGGATACCACTTGCGCTGATTCGCCATCTAAAATAATTTTTCCCTGATTGATCCAAACAGCGCGACTGCATAAAGATTCAACCTGAAACAGCGAGTGTGAGCAGAATAGAATTGTTTTTCCCGCATCGCGCATCTGCATGATGCGATCAAATGATTTACGGGCGAAGGCGCCATCGCCGACTGATAGCGCTTCATCAATAACCAGAATATCCGGATCGACATTAATCGCAACAGAAAATGCTAGGCGTACGTACATGCCGCTGGAATAAGTTTTGACTGGCTGATCGATGAAATCGCGGACACCGGAGAAATTAATAATATCCTCTATACGGTCGGCAATTTCTGATTGACTGAATCCCATGATCGCGGCGCTCATTAATACGTTTTCACGGCCAGTAAAGTCGGGATTAAACCCGGCGCCCAGCTCCAGCAAAGCAGCAACACGGCCGTTTACCTGCACTTCACCTTGGGTGGGCGTCAAAGTGCCACAAACCAATTGCAGCAGGGTCGACTTTCCAGAACCGTTTTGACCAACGATACCAACAACTTCTCCTGGCATCACAGTCAAATCAATATTGTGCAGCGCCCATAACTCACGATAAAATTGACGTGACCCCCACCAATTATGTGGCCAGAGGAATTGCTTTAAACGATCCTTGGGGTGCTGATACAACTGATAGCATTTGGATAGCTTTGAAGCGCTAATGGCTATTTCAGAGTTGGCAGGATTAGAGAACATCTGCAAATCCCTTGCGTGTTTTCATGAACCACGTCAGACCAGCCCAGGCAAATATTGATGCAAGCATATAATATATAACTAAGCCGCTCCAGTCTGGGAGTTGACCATATAAGATTACTGCCCGTGCTTGTTCTATGACAAAAGAAAGCGGGTTGAGAAATAGATAGTCACGCACAGATTCCGGTAATGCAGAAGCAGGATAAAAAATTGGACTCAGAAACAGTAGCATTGTTAAGATCAGGCCAATAAATTGCCCAATGTCACGAACATAAACCCCTATTGAAGCAAGCATCCAGGACAATCCCATGATGAGTAAAAGCAGCGGCAGTACGATAACTGGCAAACAAATCAGTGTCCAGTGAATGGGATGATCAATAACCAGCATAAAAGTGAGTAACACCAAAAAACTAATTCCGGCATGAAACAACGCGGAGCCTAAGGAAACCAGCGGCAAGATTTCCAATGGGAAAATAACTTTTTTGACGTAGTTTACATTCGCGAGTACCAATCCAGGGGAGCGGGAAAGGCATTCGGAGAATAAATTGAACAGAATCAATCCGGTAAATAATAATAATGCAAAGGCAAATTTATCATCATATATATCTGTACTCTGCGGATCTAAGCGTATTTTAAATACTACACCGAAAACAAATGTATAGATGGCTAGCATCAAAATGGGATTGACAAATGTCCATAATAATCCCAGAAATGAACCTCTGTAGCGGCCAATCACTTCCCGTTTGATCATTTGCAAGATAAGCGGGAAGTGTTGCCAAAGGCTCAGAAAGTTATTTAGAGAGGTAATGTTAAGCGGACGCAAGAAATTGGATATAGGACATTGAATGAAGCATTATCGCAGATTTTAAACAAAAAATTACAATGTAAAAACAGATGGGCGCCCGCAAGGCAACTGTAGCAAGTACAAAGCTAATCGCGTTGCACTAATTTAATTAATGAAAATATGTGAGTATAGTTACGCAGTGCCAATAAGCTAATTATGTATGCTGCAACTAAAACGAAGAGTGATCATTCTTAGCAGGCCAATGAAATGGACTCCCCCCCTCTTTGATTGCTAAAATCTTTAGTCTGGCACATTGCGATGCCCTTGAGTGGGAGGGGTCCATTCAATTGACCTGTTAGCGATAGTAAATTTAACTGATGTAAATTGAACTAACAAATTTTGTATCTTACCTATAGTTCATTATCATGATAACCATTCTTATTATTAACATTAGCTACTTGATCATGAGGGAATGAAAAAACACATTCTTATCCTTTATTTTGAAGTTTTGGCGTAAACGAATGCTGTTACAATGTTGTAAATATGCAACATACTCGATGTAAACTTTAGTCGCATACTTGCAAAGCAGTTTTGTTTTCGGCAGAATGTACTTTAACTTGGCTTTTGTGGTATCTTCTGCTAGATGGATTGTTGGCTGCATAGAAGCTGCATAGAGACAAAGTGAAAAGTGAAAAACTTGCAAGTAATTTACTTTCGTAACTATTTTTAATTTTTTATCAAGGGAGCTCCCATGGCTATAACAGCAGAACAACAAACGGGTATTTTGGAAGTTGCTATAGGTTTATTTAACGCAGCACCAGGCAAGGTCTTCATGACAGAATTGGCGAATCTGGTCGATGCAAACGGTGGTAATTTATCGATCAGCCAATTGGCCGATGTTCTGGATGATACTCCAGCATTTAAGGATAATATTCTGGTTGGTAATGTAACCATAGAAGAGCAAGCGAATATATTATTGAATAATTTTGGTCTGGCGGCCGACAGTGATCCTGCCAGTGCCGGTTCACAAGCAAAAGTGTTTTTTGAGGGCAAGCTTGCAGAAGGTAAAGGCCTGGGTGCAATTGTCATTGATGCAATTGATTATTTGAATGGCTCACCAGCGCCGGAATTTGTAGCAACCGCTACCTTGCTGGCTAACAAGGTGTTGGTTGCCAAAGCTTATACAGCTGTGGGTTCCTCGACTGATGTAGCGATATTGCAAACTGTGTTAAGCAAAGTAACTGGAGATGCTCCTTATACGCCGGAAGATGTTCAACAAGCACTGGCAGATAGTGGCGTGCCACTCACTGGCGGTACTGGGTCTAATTTAATTGTAGGTGAAGATAGTCTGACCGGTACCAGTGGTAATGATGTCTTTACCGCATTAGCTATTCAGGATAACGTAGGAGGTGTAGTCAACTCGCTTGAGTCTATTGACAGGCTGGATGGCGGTACCGGAACCGATACGTTAACCGCAACGCTGGTAGACTCTGCAGCACCTGCTCTGACCAGTATCGAGAATGTCATTGCTCGTTTTGGCGATGCTGAGACGCTTGATCTAGCCAACTCAACAGGCGTGCAAGCGATTACTGTTCAATCGAGTACCGATGCGGGTATTGTGGGTAATATAGGCGATGTGGTAACGCTGGCAGTTAGAAACCAAGTGCAAAATGCAACATTCAGTGGTAATACCGCAACCAGTCAAGATCTGAATCTGGATACAGTTGGTAATTTCACTACACCAACGCAGAATACTGTTGCTTTGGATACCGGTGCTACCACGCTGAATCTCACAACGAATAACGCGAATGCCATCATCGGAACATTAGCTTCAGTCGAAACATTGAATGTGGCTGCGAGAGGAGTGAATGAAATTGCTCAGGGGTCCGGTGGCGCCACTACAGAGGCAACAATCACAGGTACCGGGAGTATTGAGTTGCAAGATGAATTCACTGCATTGACGACATTAGATGCAACCGGCAATTCCGGTGGTGTAACCGCAACAGTGAACGATACCGCAGTAACTGTTGATGGCGGCTCTGGTGCTGACGACATTACCTATACCGCAGCCTTAGCAGCAACCGCTGCTGTGGCGTTGGGTGCTGGAGATGACACGTTTACGATTGCAGCTGCATCGGTTGCCGGTGCTACGGTTGATGGTGGCGATGATAATGATACGCTTGCCGTGATTGATGGCGCATTTCTAGATGCAGATGCCGCAGATGTTTATTCCAATTTTGAAACATTGGAAATTGGCGGCGGAACAGGCACCTATGATATGGAGAATCTGCCAGGCTTGATCGCGGTTACCATAGGTGCAGTCCTTACAGGAGCGTCAGACATAACCAATGCAGCTGAAGAAACGACCGTTACAGTCAATGCAGAAGCAGCAACGGATTTGGATCTTGGTCAGAATTTAACGTATGCATTAGCAGATGCAGCAGGAGATTCCGATGCAGTATTACTAACGTTGAATGCAGCGGATGGCGATGATAATGCAACACCGGAAGGCGTGATAACGGTAACCTCTTTCGAGGCTAATGATATCGAGACATTTGATATCGCTTCTAATGTTGCTGACATTGATCCTGATCTTGAAAATACTGATTATACCAATATCATCAGTGCACTTTTGGGCGATTCGGTTGAAACACTGAATGTCAGCGGCAATGCAAATCTGGAGATTACTGCGCTTACAGCAGCAGTCCTCAAGACAATTGATGCCAATACAATGACAGGCGGATTGACAGTAGACGCAAGTGCAGCAGATGGCGTTGAGTTTATTGGTGGTTCAGGCGATGATGACTATACCGGAACTGCAGGTGGCGATACCATTTCTGGTAATGGCGGTGCCGATACGACAGCGCTGGATAATAGTGTATTTACTTCGATAGATACTTTAATCCTGAATGCAGGTGATTCTGTACTGAATGAAGATGTAGATGGTCACGATATCGTTACCGATTTTGGTACTGCAGCAGGAGGCGGTGCGCTTGATGTGATTGATGTAGGCGCATTTGCATTCACCGGTCAACAGTCTTCAGCATTGGCTAATAAAGGTGCTCTGGCTGCCTCGGCTGTCGATGGATCAACATTATCAGTGACAAATTTCTTTGCTTCAGGCGGTGCAGATCGCGGTGTAGCGATAGGCACTAACGGTGGTAATACCTATGTGTTTATTGATGCGAACAAAGATGGTGATTTCACAGCGGCTGATGATGTTGTTGTACAGCTAACAGGTGTTACCGATACTACATCGGCTAACTTTGGATTCTAATAAAGTTAGATAAGCATCAAATAAGTAGTTGAGAAAGCCACCCTAAATTAGGGTGGCTTTTTTTATTTTAGAGAAATAAAAAAGGAATCAGATTTCCATGGAAATTAGTGTTAAGGATTAAAGGTTAGAAATATGAATGTTGGTCATGTCTCCTATTGCTAGTGATCGATTTTTGAAAATAAATTGATTAAAGAACTTAATAATCGTGGCATTCGTTACATTTGATACTCTGAAATTTATCGAGAAGCTTGGAAAAAGCAGGCGCGCCTCGCGTCAGGCAACAGCTATTGCAGAAGCGCAAAAAGATGTTTTATCTGAAAGCAATGGAGACTCAATTAGTTTCCAGGAGTGACTTGATGGGGATGGAGGATCGATTAATTAAATGGAGTGTCGGTTTGGCATTAGGACAAGTGGCGGTTATCGCGGCACTGGTAAAGTTACTTTATTCCGAGATTTTTACTTTAAATTGTTAAACTGGTTATTTCCGCATTCAGCTGTTGACACATTAAGAGTGGTTCATTGGCCTGAGTGATTAGCCTGCCGATGACCAAGTAGCTTGATCCATTTCGTATGGCTTGTAGGGGTGTTGTAATTCTTTTTTGATCATCAGCTTGCCCGCCGGATGGACGGATGCCGGGAGTGACTAAGCAGAAGTTATCACCCAGCAGTTGACGCAAATGCGCCGCTTCCAATGCCGAGCAAACCACGCCATCCAATGCACAGTCATCGGTTAATCGTGCCAGGCGTTCCACAATCTGCTCAGGCTGGCCTTGCAAACCAATATCTGCAAGATCATCCTGATCCATACTGGTCAGTAAAGTGACAGCAATAAGTTTGGTTGATGATCCTTGCGGTATCGCATCGCGTGCCGCCATTAACATCTTTCGCCCGCCCAGTGCATGTACATTAACCATCCATGCGCCCAAACTACTGGCGGCTTTACAAGCATTGGCAACGGTATTGGGGATATCGTGAAATTTCAGGTCCAGAAAAATATCGAAGCCTTGCAGCATCAATTTTTCAACCAGTTGCGGTCCCGCAGCAGTAAAGAGCTCTTTGCCTACCTTCAGGCGACATAAGCGAGGATTCAGCTTGTTTGTCAGGCTCAAAGCATCTGCTGCACTGTTAAAATCCAGTGCAACAATGATGCGGGGGTCATTCATGGAGTTATTACTTGTTTGAACGATAGCTGCAACGAGCAAATAATAATGTGACTAAGATACCCAATGCAAAGAATATCAAAAGAGCAACACTGAGAGGCAGTTCGATTGATTGATCCAGATAATATTGCAGCATGATAGGTTGTGAGTTTTTGGAAGCAAAGATAGCAAGGATCACAAAAACTACAATGCGTAAAAGCCATACAATTAGATTCATCATGATGAGTTTAGCCCATACGAGTGATAGATAATGAATTTTAATTCTAAAAATAATCAGATTAAGTCTGAGTAGTCAGAAAAGATTAGATTACCTCTGACTACCCAGATTGGAGGTGAGTAGATTTACTTAGCTACTTATTTTTCTTGCCCTCTTTATAGTCGACACGTTCGCGCATTTCCTTGCCAGCTTTGAAGTGCGGAACATATTTCTCAGGTACTTTGACTTTTTCGCCTGATTTCGGATTCCGGCCAATACGCGGCGGTCTATAATTTAAGTCAAAACTACCAAAACCGCGTATTTCTATACGTTGGCCTTGGGCTAGGCTTTTTGCCATTGCATCGATAATCGTCTTGACTGAGAGCTCAGCATCTTTGGTGACCAGTTGCGGGAAGCGTGCACCTAGTCGAGTAATTAATTCAGATTTTGTCATGAATATTCCTTATTGCTCTGTGTTCTTACTATCCATTTTAGCTTTTAGTAAAGCGCCCAAACTGGTTGTCCCAGCATTGACAGGCGCTTTAATTTTTTGCATGGCACTGGATTCGTCTGATTTATCTTTCGCCTTAATCGAAAGATTAATCGTGCGATTTTTGCGATCCACATTGATGATCATAGTTTCGACTTTATCGCCTTCTTTCAAGTGCGTGCGCATGTCTTCTACACGATCACGTGAAACTTCAGATGCGCGCAAATAACCTTCCACTTCATTGGTCAATGCTATCACAGCGCCTTTGGCGTCAATAGACTTCACGGTGCCTTCAATGATGCTGTTTTTATCGTGCTCTGCGACAAAGCTGGTGAAAGGATCACCTTCCATCTGCTTGATACCCAGTGAAATACGTTCACGTTCAACGTCGATGGATAGAATCATTGCTTCTACCTCATCACCTTTCTTATAATTAAGCACGGCTTCTTCACCGGGGTGATTCCAAGATAAATCAGATAAATGTACAAGACCGTCGATATTGCCGGGTAATCCAATGAACACACCGAAGTCTGTAATAGACTTAATCTGTCCACGGACTTTATCGCCTTTCTCATGATTTGCGGCAAATTCTTCCCATGGATTGGTTTGACATTGTTTCATACCCAGTGAGATACGGCGGCGTTCTTCATCAATTTCGAGAATCATTACTTCGACTTCGTCACCCAGTTGCACCATCTTGGATGGATAAACGTTTTTGTTGGTCCAATCCATTTCAGATACATGCACCAATCCTTCGATGCCTTGTTCGATTTCGATAAAAGCGCCGTAATCGGTTAAATTGGTTACCTTGCCAAATAGACGGGTGCGTGCTGGATAACGCCGTGACAGACCGACCCATGGATCTTCACTGAGTTGCTTCATGCCTAAAGAAACGCGATTCTTTTCCTGATCGAACTTAAGCACTTTGGCGGTGACTTCATCGCCGATATTGACTACTTCGGATGGATGCTTAACGCGACGCCATGCCAGGTCGGTAATATGCAGCAGTCCGTCAATTCCGCCCAGATCAACGAATGCGCCATAATCAGTTATATTTTTGACTACACCTTGGACAACCGAACCTTCCTGCAGGTTGGATAATAAGGTTTCACGGTCTGCACCTTGTGTCGCTTCCAGTACTGCGCGGCGTGATACCACTACATTATTACGCTTGCGATCAAGTTTGATGACTTTGAATTCCATTTCCTTATTTTCATAAGGTGTGGTGTCCTTGACGGGACGGATATCCACTAGCGAACCGGGCAGAAACGCACGAATGCCATTGATCATCGCAGTCAGGCCGCCTTTCACTTTACCATTGACCATACCGGTTACTATCTTACCGCTTTCCATCGCTTCTTCCAGATCATGCCAGGCGGTCAGACGTTTAGCTTTATCACGCGAGAGGTGTGTTTCTCCATAACCGTCTTCCAAAGATTCAATGGCAACACTGATAAAGTCACCCGGCTTAACTTCGATTTCGCCGCGATCATTTTTAAATTCTTCGATAGGAATGTAACTTTCCGATTTCAGGCCAGCGTTGACAACAACGATATTGTAATCAACACGGACAACTTCGGCGGTGATTACTTCGCCAGTCCGCATTTCCTGACGTGTAAGACTTTCTTCAAAAAGTGCGGCAAAGCTTTCGGGGGATTTCTGGGGTGCAGTGGAAGCTGTAGTCATTGTAAAAAATACCTGGTTTATCACTCCGGCCGGATTAACAGCCCGTCGGATTGGGTTGGTTAATAAAAGGTTTGAATAATCAATTTATTTTTCTTTTTGTAGATCAGGTGCAAAGAAAAATGAGGTTATTTCATATCCAAACGCGGGTTTTTTGCATAGATTTCATTATACCAGGAGAGAACAGCATCTTGTGCCTGGGATATGGTTAGTGAAGTCGTATCAAGCAGTTGTGCATCAGTGCCCTGTCGCAAGGGCGCGATGCTGCGATTGCTATCGCGTTCGTCACGTTTCTGGATATCCTGCAATAAGTTGGCGATATTATCACTCATTCCTTTCTCTATCAACTGCTTATATCGCCTTTGTGCACGAACTTCCGCGCTAGCAGTTAAAAATATTTTGAGAACGGCATTGGGAAAGATAACGGATCCCATGTCACGTCCATCCGTAACCAATCCGGGCGGTTGGCAGAATGCGCGCTGACGCTCGGTAAGTGCTTCACGAACCTGTGGATGGGTGGCTATTTGTGAAGCCAAGATGCCGCATCGTTCTGCCCGTATATCGTCAGTAACGATAGTGCCATCTAAATAAATATCTTCATTCTTAAATACCGCATTCAAGTTTCTGGCGATCTCGGCGAGTTGATCTGTATTGTGAATGTCAGCATGGGATCGCATTGTTTTCAATGCAACCAGACGATATAGCGCGCCACTGTCGAGATAATGAAATCCGAGCTTTTTGGCGACCAATTGGGCAATGGTACCTTTGCCGGATGCGGATGGGCCATCAATGGTAATGATGGGAATTTTATGTGTATCCATTAAACAGTCTTGTCATTGGGTTATTCAGGATGGGCGATTTGTGAAAAAATTTCAAAATAATCGGGAAATGTTTTTGCAACGCAGCCGGGGTCGTTGATGCGTACCGGTGTTCCCAGAGATGCCAGTGCAAAGCACATGGCCATGCGATGGTCATCATAGGTATCAATTGTTGCATGTGAGTGCAAGCCATTAACAGGGGGAGTGATGCGCAAATAATCCACGCCCTCTTCAACAGTCGCGCCTAATTTGTGCAACTCATTAGACATGGCTGTAAGGCGATCTGTTTCTTTCAGGCGCCAACTGGCAATATTGCGTAGTGTGGTGACACCTTCTGCAAATAATGCGGTAACTGCAAGCGTCATGGCGGCATCCGGAATATGATTGCAATCCAGATCGATGCCATGCAAAAATTTTCCGGAGTGGTTAGCTTTAGCACCACTTGCTTCGATCCAGTTTTCCCCCATAGTTAGGCGTGCTCCCATCATTTCCAATGCGGCAGCAAAATGGATATCGCCTTGTGCACTATCTCGTCCGACTCCCTGGACACGTACCGGGCCATGCCCGATCGCGCCTGCCGCCAGAAAATAGGTGGCTGAGGATGCGTCACCTTCAATGCTGATATGACCTGGGCTACAATAATTCTGTTGTGCCGGTATCATAAATTTCTGCCAGTTAATGTGTTCGACTCGCACACCAAAACGTTGCATTTGCGCGAGCGTTAATTCGATATAGGGCTGCGAGATTAAGGTGCCCGAAACATTGATGAAGGAATCTTTTCCGCTGAGTGGCAACGCCATCAACAATCCAGTAAGAAACTGACTGGAAACATCGCCTTTTACAGTAACAGAAATGGTGTCGCTTTTAATGCTTGAATCGACAGGTTTGATTTCCAGAGGGGGAAAGCCGGGATTGCCTAAGTAAGTGATACTTGCACCGAATTGGCGTAATGCATCAACTATGTCTGCAATGGGCCGTTCATGCATGCGCGGCACGCCAGATAATCGGTAATGTCCCTGCATTAAAGATAGTGCCGCAACTAAAGGCCGTAATGCAGTGCCGGCATTACCGAGAAATAAATCAGCTTCTGTCACTGGGAATTTTCCATTTTCTCCGATGATGCAGTAATCGTTTATACCGGTTTTTGTTATTGAAACACCTAGTTTGACAAGCGCATCCAGCATACGTGCGGTATCATCAGAAGCCAATAAATCTTGAATCTGTGTGGTACCTTCGGCCAATGCAGCAAGCAGGAGAATTCGATTGGAGATACTCTTTGATCCAGGCAGTTGTACAATACCCTGAGCATTTTTGGCAAACGGGAGATCAAGCCATTCCATGATGTATGCAGTAGTAAAAGTTGCTAGATGATATCCCATAAAAACACTCAGAGCGTAATTTTATTGATCTTAAAGGGCCGCCGCATTCAGCTGGAATTTCCTGAGTTGATTCGTTAAATTTGGAAAAATCTTTATTTAACTATCTTGTTTAGGGTAATCTATTGCAGTAAATTTCTAGCTTAGAATATATTGCTAGCTTGAAGCGCTTTTAACAGGCTGTTGAAAAACGTATTCGAGGGCAGCCGATGCATGGAAAGACAAGCGGAAAAGCACATTTATGCATGATAAATGAGCATCTGGGTTTGTTTCTAACCGTAGCGGCAAGACAGATAGTTTTTCAACAGCCTGTTAAGAGATATTTGCTATCTGGCGCTGGAATAAATTGATGCAGCAAGATTTTCTTACTATTTTTACAAAATAAGAGGTTGATTGAATGGAAGATGCAGAAATTGCTTTAATGTTTTCTTTACTGACTATTCCTGTGGCTATCTGGTTGCAGTTATGGGTAAAGAATCGCAGAGAAGAACGGAGAAATGCTTTAGGTGAAGAAGAATTTGAAAATACTTCACGGGCATTCATTTCAATCATTTTGGAGGGAACTGCCATTGTGGGAGGACTCATCATGATTATTATGGGGGCTGGGGGGGTAATTAAGTACATCCTCAATTTTTATGCAGCGTAATTTTTAAGCTTATTGGAAAGGCTGAGGACATCCGGGTAATCAAACGATACCCGGGTGTTTTTTCTGTGATTTGTTATTGATTTCTCGATATAATAAAATAAGTATTTGATTATTATTGCTATGAAGTAGTCTCATTGGTAGCTTTGGTTTTAGATTGCTTTATTTTAGATTTTGTTTCGGTTGTTTTCTTGGTGGCTTTCTGCTCAAACTCAAATCCTATTTTTCCATCCGGATTTCTGACCAAATAAGCTGAAAAAGGTCTGCCTTTTTTGGAAATGAATTTTGTGAGCAGGTCTGTTTTTCCATTTTCCAATAATTTGGTGATCTGCTCGCGCTCTATCGGGCGTGTAAGGATGATTTTCCCTGTTTTAAAATTGCATGTACGGGTTGCTCCGACAGATTTCACGCAAACGTACTGTAGGCCATGCTCATAAACAGCATGATTGCATTTTGGGCATTTTCCTAATGGAACTTGATCGCTGAAATCGACTTCTTCATGGTCCTCATCGCTGTTGCCAAAATCAAATTTCATTTCAAAAGTGTCTGTTAATTTGATGATGGCATTAAACGATTGCCCCATTTTGCTGCGGAAACCTTGCAGTGGTCCTACTTCGCGTTGAGTAATCAAAGTCTCCATTTCATCAACCTCAAACTGGCGTCCGGCTAGAATTTTCCAGAGCGCAAAGTCACATTTCTGGCATTGGAATTTTTTATAGGTTTCATGCACGCTACCACTACATTTAGGGCAGGGGGATTTAAGTAAGGAAAAATCTCCTGCAATGGTTTCACCACGATGGGTTTTGGCTTGCTCCACAATATGACTTGTCATTGTGGCAATTTTCTCCATGAACGCGGCGCGTTTTAGGTGACCTTGCTCGATCTGACGTAACTGAAATTCCCAATTACCTGTTAATTCAGGAGAAATAAGTTCTGGAATCTTTAGACCACGTAATAACGTGATTAGTGAGAATGCTTTGGCAGTTGGGTGTAGCTCGCGCCCTACACGCTGTAGATAATTCTCAAATACCAAACCTTCTATGATGGATGCACGTGTTGCTGGTGTACCCAGACCTTTTGTGCTCATAGCTGCACGCAGTTCTTCATCTTCAACGAGTTTCCCGGCACCTTCCATGGCAGAAAGTAATGTCGCCTCATTAAATCTTGCGGGCGGACGAGTTTGATTAGCGATAACGTTAATTTCTTCAGTGCTAACCGATTCACCTGGGGTGATTGCGACGAGTGTTGTATCATCTTCCAGATCATCCAATTTGGCTGACCTGCCATATACCGCCTGCCAACCCGGATTAACCATGACTTTACCTTCAGTTCTGAAAGGTTCGTTTTCAACCCGGGTAATGCGGGTAGTAATCAGAAATTCGGCAGCGGGAAAGAAAATAGCCAAAAAACGTTTGGTAACCAGATCATAAATTTTTGCTTCGACTTCGTTTAATTTGGACGGATTTAATGAAGTTGGAATAATAGCAAAGTGATCTGAGATTTTAGCGTTGTTGAAAATACGTTTGTTTGGAATCACCCAGTTTGAAGCCAGAATCTGTTGGGAAAATTTTCCATAATCCGTATTTCTCAGGCTTTGCAAAGTATCTTTAACGGTGGCGATATAATCTTCCGGTAGTGCACGTGAATCTGTCCGCGGGTAAGTCAATACTTTATGTTTTTCATATAATGCTTGAGCTAAGCCGAGTGTTGTTTTGGCAGAAAAACCAAAGCGGCTGTTGGCTTCTCGCTGTAAGCTGGTCAGGTCATAAAGCAATGGGCAGATTTCTTTGCTTGGTTTGCTTTCTTCGTTAACTTGACCGGGCCTCCCCTGGCATTTGTCACGGATGACCTCGGCTTTTTTCTGCTCCCAGAGCCGTTCAGGTTTTGATTCAAGATTGACTTTATCTTTGCTGAATTTCTCATCAAACCACTTACCGTTATAGTTGCCATTACTGGCTGTAAACGTGGCATGAATTTCCCAATAGTCCTGAGGGCGGAATTTTTTGATTTTTTCTTCACGCTCGACAAGAATCGCTAATGTAGGTGTCTGTACCCGCCCAACTGTGGTTTTATGAAATCCCCCTTCTTGGGAATTAAAAGCGGTCATGGCGCGCGTGCCATTGATCCCGACCAGCCAATCTGACTCTGAGCGGCTGACGGCAGCTTCAGCCAGCGATTGTACTTCCGAATTGTCCAATAACTTGGTAAACCCTTCCCGGATCGCATCGGGTGTCATGGACTGCAGCCAAAGACGCTTGACCGGTTTATTGGTGCCGACATGACGTAAGATATAATAAAAAATCAGTTCACCTTCCCGTCCAGCATCACATGCATTGATAAGCATATCCACATCTTTTCGTTTGATGAGCTTGCTGAGCAATTTTAAACGTGAGGAAGTTTTTTCGATTGGGTTCAAGTCAAAGTGTGGTGGAATAACTGGCAGATTTGCAAAACTCCACTTCCCGCGTTTTACTTCATATTCTTCTGGGATAGCCAGTTCGAGCAAATGACCTACGGCCGAAGATACGACATATTGGTCGTTTTCGAAGTAATCAGTGTGCTTGATAAAGTTACCCAATACCCGTGCGATATCTGCTGCAACAGAAGGTTTCTCAGCGATAATCAGCGATTTACTCATGAATTTTCCGGGGGAAGCCACTGGTCATTGATGTGAAATTAAACATGTTGTTTTACTACTGAATGATTATTATGAATAGGGATTACAAGCATATATGATGCGTATATTGGGCATGCGCACGCCACCGGTTATCCGTTGTGACTAAATAAAAGATACGATTATAGTTTTAATGCCGGTAATGAGAATCGCTGACAATCAACAATTTCTCAAGGATGACATCGTCGGTGAGCTGGTTCTGAATCCATAATTCTGTTAGAACAATCAGTTTGATTTTTTCAAGGCTGGATGAATTCTCATCCATCGTCAGCACGCGATCAATCAACAGTTCCCTTTGTAATGGGTTAATGATGCCAGCTTGTTCCAGAAAGAAAATAAATCCCCGGCCTTCAGTGTCAATTTTTTCTATTTCATACTCTGTAAAGCAGCGGAAAGAGTCGTTTTCTGCAAAGCTTGCCGGATAATTTCCGATATCGTGGCGTGCTAGCTCTGAAAGCCAGCTCAGTGTCTCGTTAATATCTTCATTTGCAAATCCGGCCATGGTGAGTTTACGAGTCAGAGTGGCAGAGTCAGGATAGCTTCCTGAGTCAAAATAATTTTCAAATAAATAAACGAGTATATTGAACATAATTGGGTTTAATAAGTTGCAAGTCTGTCTACAGACCGGCAATCTCTGGTTGATCTTATCCGATGTTAATGTTATTGAATTCTCTGATAACATCCTCCCGGCAAACTGCTGACCTGACCGTCAAGCTCAAGCGTTAATAGCATGGCTGATACAACTTCAGCCGTCAAGCCACTACGGGCGCACAGCGTATTAATATCTACGACATCATAGCCTAGGTGTTTGAGTAATAATGTATTTTCAGTTGATTTCCCAGTAGTAAATTCTTTTCCTTTGTCGAGATTTTCATTGCCGATTAATGGAAAATAATTTAATTCATCTAAAATATCCTGTGTATTTTCTACCAGTTTTGCACCTTGCTTAATCAGCGCATGGCAGCCTTTTGAAAGGGGTGAATGAATAGAGCCCGGGATCGCCATTACTTCTCGTCCTTGTTCTAATGCCTGGCGTGCCGTGATCAGTGATCCGCTTTGTAATGCAGCTTCTACCACCAGACAACCTTGACTCATGCCACTGATAATACGATTCCTGCGCGGGAAATTCGTCCCGATGGCAGGTGTGCCGAGAGGAAATTCGGAAATTAGTGCGCCTTCTTTTGCCAGCTTATGCGCCAAAAGATGATTCTTAGCAGGATAAACAATGTCCAAACCAGTGCCGACAATAGCGATACTGGCAGCAGCGCCACGCAAACCGCCCTGATGAGCAGCGGTGTCGATACCTAATGCCATGCCACTGATGATGCAGAATCCGGCATTGCTGGCTGCTTCAGAAAAAGCCTCTGCATTGGATAGACCTTGCGGTGTGGCGTTGCGACTGCCAACGACAGCCAGTGCGGATTTTCGCAAGAGTTCTCGCTGCCCTTTGAAATAAAGTAACGGGGGCGGGTCGGTAATGTTAAGTAACTGCGTTGGATAATCCGAGTCGGCCAAAGTGATGATGGCATTGGCGGGGTCTTCCAACCATTTAAGCACGCCAGAAATTTTATTACGATCAGCACCTTGCTTAATGCGTTTGGCAATTGGGTTCTTTACAATGCGTTCGAGCGCGGTGATATGGGTTGTAAATATTGCCGTAGGACTGCCAAAAGCAATTAGAAGCCGACGAATGGATTCGCCGCCTAAGCCATCAATGAGGTTCAGATTCAGCCATGATTCAATATCCGGTGCATGCTTCATGGATGTGCGACAGAAATTTTAGGGCGTTTTAACGGCATCCAGTATTTTTATGGAGTGTGTGCTTTGTACGACCAGTGCATAGGCTATTTTATCAAAAATACGGAATATAAATACTAATCCGGTTCTTTCATCCGGTAATTGTACCATTTCTCCTTTGAGAGACTTGGCCTGGCTCTTTCGATAGATAGCAAGCACATGCCCCATTTCCAAGCCATCCAGTTCGCCTTTATTCAGCGTGACAATGTCGCCTTTGCCAATTTCAGTGACCCCGCCATAGACAGAAATGATTCGTCCATTGATTGAAAAATCCGGCGCATGGGGTGCGTAGTTATTGAATAGGGTATCCGAGGCAGGAACCAGGCGATCGCCTTTGAGAATTTCTTCCGTAGCGCGAGTGATGGTTACCGTGCTGACATCAGCAAAAACATTCGCTTTGGCATCCCCTAGGTAGGTTGCCTCATAGCCAAGGATCAGACCTTCTTTGTCTGGATCTTTCAGTGCCTTGCCGGGGCGGAAGATTTGCCATGTTGTGCCTTTGTCTTGAGGTAATCCACTGACATATACCGTAGTATCTGTACTTAAAACTACCCGGCCTTCACTGGAGCCCAGTATATATGGCGCATCTGCAAGGCCATCTTTTTCAATGACTAACGGTTGGCTTAAAAAAGGCTCGATAGCTGATGCCGGTATGCTGGGGATCGCTGAAGTACTCGATTGTTCTGTACGGATTTTAGGCGATAGTTTGACCGTTTTTACTCCACCTTTATCTTCTACAAGACGCAACCGGATTCCATGGGGTGTTTTTTCCAATATCACAATATCACCGGGGTAGATTTTGTGTGGATTCTTCACCTGCTCACGGTTAAATCCCCAGATTTCGGGCCAGCGCCAAGGGTCTTTAAGAAACCGGGAAGCAATTCCCCACAGGGTATCGCCGGGTATAACCACATGCTGATCGGGTGTATCGCCCCGCAATATAATGTTCTCAGCTTTAACTGGCGTAACAGAAAGCAGGCTCAGGCATAAAATCATAGCTATAATAGGCTTTCGCATGAACGATCCCAATGATAAGTTATAAAGCATAAGAATGATTATCTAATGATACGGTCTAAATGCGCTATTGAGTTTATTAAACTAAACAAAATTTTCATGGCTATTCTAAAAATATTACAATACCCGGATGAACGGTTACATACTGTAGCGGCTCCCGTAACGCAAGTCACTGACAAAATCCGCTTGTTCATAAAAGATTTGACTGAAACAATGTATGCTGCACCTGGCATAGGGCTGGCAGCGACGCAAGTGGATGTGCATGAGCGTGTGATTGTTATTGACACTTCTGAAACACAGAATCAATTGCTTGCTTTGATTAATCCTGAAATCATTGCCAGTAATGGCTTATCTGATTATGAGGAAGGCTGTTTATCAGTTCCGGGTATCTATGGAAAGGTGCAGCGTGCCGAATCGATTACTGTAAGAGCTCTGAATGCTCAAGGCGAATCATTTGTTCTTGATGCCAATGGTCTATTGGCGGTGTGTATTCAGCATGAGATGGATCACTTGGCAGGAAAAGTGTTTGTGGAATACTGGTCACGGCTCAAGCAGGCGCGCACACTGGCAAGATTAAAGAAAAAACAGCGCAGCACTATGTAGATATTGTGCTTTTGTGAAAATGTGATGTGATTTGTACCCTGAAGTTCCCTTGAATTAATGGTTTTCTTCTGTCAATGGCTTAGAATCCCCGGAATTCAAATAAATGAAAGATTGATGTGCCTAGGATGAGAATCATTTTTGCTGGAACTCCCATTTTTGCTGCTACTGCATTGAATGCCTTAATCAAGTCAGATCATGAGATTGTGCTGGTTTTAACCCAGCCGGATCGTCCTGCCGGTAGAGGAATGAAAACGGTCGCCAGTGCGGTCAAACTGCTTGCTCAACAACAGGATCTTACGTTATTGCAGCCATTAACGCTTAAAGCTGCCGAGATACAAGCGCAACTGCTGGTATTAAACGCAGATGTGATGGTTGTGGCGGCTTATGGATTAATTCTACCCGAAGCCGTATTAAAAATTCCTCGCCTGGGTTGTTTGAATATACACGCTTCGTTATTGCCACGCTGGCGTGGGGCTGCGCCGATTCAACGGGCTATTCTGGCGGGTGATCATGAAACCGGTATTACGATAATGCAAATGGATGCGGGACTGGATACCGGCGCCATTTTATTAAAGCATGAGATAGCAATAGCAGCGGATGATACGACGCAATCATTACACGACAAGCTGGACCTGCTCGGCGCGCAGAGTATTGTTGAGGCGCTGGTGTTGCTGCAACAGGGAAAACTTGTTTCCACCGTGCAAGATGAAACGCTGGCTTGCTATGCTGCCAAAATAAAAAAAACTGAAGCAGAAATTGATTGGCGACAGAGTGCTGAGCAGATTGACCGTGTTGTGCGGACGTTTAATCCCAATCCAGGCGCCTATACTTATTTCCGTGATGTTGCCCTGAAGATTTGGCAAGCAAAAGTGGTTGCAGGGCGGGGGAGGGAGGGTAACCCTGGGGAGGTTGTCGCAGTAGATCGTGAAGGTATTACTGTGGCTTGTGGTTCTGGTCTGTTGCAGGTTGAAATAGTACAAAAACCCAGTGGTAAAAAATTGAGCAGTGCAGATTTTCTGGCGGGGAATAACTTACAACCAGGTGAATATTTTTCTGCAGTGAATCATTCCACTTCACGGCATGATTAAAACCCAACTTGTTGCGGCTTCTGCAATCAGTAAGGTGCTGGCCGGAGCAAGTCTGACGGGAGTATTGCAGGAAGTTTGGCGTACAGAACCGACGTTATCCAAGCAGCAAAGAGGTGCCATTCAGGATTTGAGTTATGGTGTGTTGCGATTTTATGGGCAATTGGAAGCGATTCTTGGTTTGTTGCTGAAGAAATCGCTACGTGACAAGAGTCTGCATCATCTACTGTTAGTCAGCTTATATCAATTGCAATACAGTAAAACATTGCCGCATACAGTGGTTGACCAGGCCGTTGCGGCCTCACGATCTTTAGTGCATGGCAAAGGTATGCAGGGACTGGTGAATGCGGTATTGCGCAATTTCATCCGGCAGCGCGATAGCTTATTGAAAAAAGCCGCTGAAAATGAGGTTGGGCGGTATTCGCATCCGCAATGGTGGATCGATAAATTACGCTGGCAATACCCGCAAAACTTTCAAGCCATATTGGAAGCGGACAACAAACGCCCGCCGATGACTTTGCGGGTTAATCAACGTAAGATCAGCGTGGAAAGTTACTGTAAGCTGTTGGCAGAGAAAGTGATGCATACAGAGTTGTTAGGGTCTGGCGCGCTGCAATTGAAGCAGCCGGTTATGGTGGAAAACCTGCCTGGTTTTGCAGAAGGTCTGGTAACCGTGCAAGACGCAGGCGCGCAGCTTGCGGCGATGTTTCTGGATGTGCATGACGGCATGCGAGTATTGGATGCTTGTGCTGCGCCCGGAGGTAAAAGCACGCATCTGTTGGAATTGGCCGATGTGTCACTGGCGATACTGGATAATGATTCAGCTAGGCTTGCCCAAGTTCAGCAAAATCTTGCGCGTTTGAATGTGACGGCTGAGCTTTTGCTGTGCGGAGATGCCTCGAATCCCGATGCATGGTGGGATGGTCAACCGTATGATCGTATTTTGGCGGATGTACCTTGCTCTGCATCTGGTGTAGTATGCCGACACCCTGATATTAAATGGTTGCGGCGTGAAAGTGATCTGGTCAAATTTGCAGCCATTCAACAGGCAATTCTGGATGCATTGTGGAAAATTTTAAACAAGAATGGTAAGTTGCTTTATGTAACTTGCTCAATCTTTGCCGAAGAAAATACAATGCAAATAGAGAAATTTCTTAAACATCATCCCGATGCATGTCCATTACCGCTTTCTGGGGCAGCAATGGTAGATGGACAACTGTTACCAGATATTCAACATGATGGTTTCTTTTATACATTGTTGCACAAAAACTAGCCAAAGCATGTGGTGCTTAGGGTTATCACTTGCCAATTTTATTTGTTTGCTGTGGATTTTGTTGTTGCCGGTCACGGTTGCACAA
>NZ_JAYUWI010000017.1:0-22339 GCF_043753625.1 Nitrosomonas sp. | reverse complement strand
ACCAAACGGTGACGCAACTGGGGTGAAACGATGTCTAAAGTTGAGAAGTATTATTTACAACAGTGGAATAATCAACAGAGCCACGATGTTAATAATCTTGATCAGTGGATTTATCGCTGGACCGGCAGTGTCTTTATAAGGATCACCAACTGTATCACCTGTTACGGATGCTTTGTGGGCGTCACTACCTTTGCCGCCATAGTGTCCATCTTCGATATATTTCTTCGCGTTATCCCAAGCACCGCCACCGGTTGTCATGGAGATTGCAACAAATAGACCGGTTACGATCGAACCCATCAATACACCACCTAAAGCTTGTGGTCCTAGAATCACACCCACTAAGAGAGGAATCAGTACGGGCAATAATGAAGGAATCATCATTTCCTTAATAGCTGATTGGGTTAGCATATCCACTGCACGTGAATAATCCGGCTTGGCTGTACCTTCCATGATGCCAGGAATTTCTTTGAACTGACGACGCACTTCAATTACCACTGAACTGGCCGCGCGTCCGACAGCTTCCATCGACATGGCACCAAATAAATAAGGAATCATACCGCCGATAAACAGACCAATAATGACCATGTGATTGGATAAATCAAAGGTTATTGCATGTCCAGCATGTTCCAGTGCATGCGTATAATCAGCAAATAATACCAAAGCTGCCAACCCAGCTGAACCAATTGCATAACCCTTCGTAACGGCCTTGGTTGTATTACCAACAGCATCCAGTGGATCAGTAATAGCGCGAACTGAATCTGGCATTTCAGCCATTTCGGCAATACCGCCAGCATTATCAGTAATTGGACCATAGGCATCCAGCGCTACAATAATACCCGTCATGGATAACATCGCTGTTGCAGCTATAGCAATACCGTACAATCCTGCTAGAGAATAGGCCAACAATATGCTAATACAAACAGCCAATACAGGCGCTGCGGTTGACCGCATTGAAACGCCCAAACCAGCAATAATATTAGTTGCGTGTCCGGTGGTTGATGCTTCAGCAACATGTTGTACAGGTGGATAATCTGTTGAAGTGTAGTACTCAGTAATGACAACCATGAGTCCTGTCAGCACCAGCCCGATCGTTGCTGCTAGGAATATACGCATAACCAGCATGCCGCCAGCTACTTCAGTACCATCAATATCAAGAGACATATCGCCCATGAACCAAACAGTAACCGGTAAATAAGCAAATAAAGCGATGCCTCCAGCTACTGCCAAGCCACGATAGAGCGCATTCATAATCTTGCCACCCTCACGCATCTTGACATAATAGCAACCAATAATTGAAGCGATAATGGAAACGGCGCCTAACATTAATGGGTAAATCACAGCATCAATGGTATTCGCTGAAAACAGTAGCGCACCTAAAATCATGGTGGCGATGATTGTTACCGCATAGGTTTCAAACAAGTCAGCAGCCATACCTGCGCAATCACCGACATTATCGCCCACATTATCGGCAATCACCGCTGGATTTCGTGGATCATCTTCCGGAATACCGGCTTCTACTTTTCCAACCAGATCAGCACCTACGTCAGCACCTTTAGTGAAAATACCGCCACCCAAACGAGCAAAAATAGAGATCAGTGATCCGCCAAATGCAAAGCCGATTAAAGGTTTAATCACATCGCTAATCGGTTGGCTGGGATCAGCACCATCAAATAACGTGGCGCAGTAACCGGCAACACCCAGTAAGCCTAAACCTACCACCAGCATTCCAGTGACAGCGCCGCCGCGGAAGGCAATAGCAAGCGCCTCATTCAACCCGACAGTTGCAGCTTGCGCTGTACGTACGTTTGATTGAACTGACACATTCATACCAAGAAAACCGGCAGCACCAGAGAGCACAGCACCCAAAGCAAAACCAATGGCTGTATCCCAACTGATCGCTATCGCAAGGGCAACAAATAAAACTGCGCCCACGGCACCAATCGTCATATATTGCCGCTTAAGATACGCAGATGCTCCTTCTTGTATAGCAGCAGCAATTTCCTGCATACGCGGATTACCAGTTGATTGAACATAAATACCCCTAATCCAGATACCACTGAATATCAGGGCTATAATCGCGCTACCTATTGCGATAATAAAACCGTTAGCCATAAAGAACTCCAATTAAAGTCAGACCATCAAAATCGTATGTGGAATCTTGGCCTAATTAATCCCACATTATTAAACACTTCACTTGTCCAAAACCAAAATACAATCAGGACGTATTTTATCTGTTCTTGCCCCAGAATGTATCAAATATTAATGAAATTTAGATTGTTATATGACTTGCGCCCTATTGTTTGACTCCATTACAACACCCGGGCAGTTCCAATCCAAATTTTCCCTTAAATTTTGAACTCACCCAATTTTTTCTCAACTGCTACATTTTTTAACCGCACATAGTCAGGCAATCCATTTTTATAAGGCGGATAATCTTCACCTTCAATTAATGGCGCCAAGTATTCGCGACATGCCTGACTGATGCCAAATCCATCTTCACTAATATAATCAGCCGGCATCATTTTTTCGACATTGGCTACATTAGCAAGCTTAGCCATGCCCACCGTCCAGCTATAGGGTGCATTGGATTGCCGGACTATCGTTGGCATGACTGAATTGTGCCCTGAAATAGCATATTCCACCGCCGCTTTACCCATTGCATAAGCTTGTTCCACATCGGTTCTTGACGCAATGTGGCGCGCAGCACGCTGTAGATAATCAGCCACGCCCCAATGATATTTTAATCCCAGACCATCTTTGATGATATTTGCTACCACCGGTGCAACACCACCTAGTTGTGCATGACCAAAGGCATCGCGCAGTCCCTGATCGGAAAGAAAATTACCATCTTCTCCCTTGACACCCTCTGATACGACGACCGAACAATATCCATATTCCTTGACATAACGGTCCACTTTGGCAAGAAAATTTTCTTTGTTGAATGTAATTTCTGGAAACAAAATGATAATTGGAATCTCACAATCTGGACTCGAAGCTAATCCACCCGCTGCGGCAATCCATCCTGCGTGGCGGCCCATCACTTCCAGAACAAAGACTTTAGTTGATGTTTTCGACATGCTGGCTACATCAAAGCTTGCTTCGCGTGTGGATACCGCGATATATTTGGCGACAGAGCCAAAACCGGGGCAACAATCAGTGATTGGCAAATCGTTATCAACCGTTTTGGGAACGTGAATCGCCTGAAGAGGATAGCCAAGCGTATCGGATAGCTGTGAAACCTTAAGACAGGTATCCGCAGAATCACCGCCGCCATTATAAAAGAAATAACCTATATTATGTGCTTTGAATACTTCGATCAGCCGCTCGTATTCACGTCGATTTTGCTCCAAACTCTTTAATTTGTAGCGACAAGATCCAAAAGCACCTGATGGGGTATGACGTAGCGCAGCAATCGCTGCTGCTGAATCAGCATTGGTATCAATCAAATCTTCGGTCAATGCACCGATAATCCCATTGCGACCCGCATAGACATTGCCAATTTTATCAGTATGTTGACGCGCTGTTTCTAAAACACCCGCCGCAGAAGCGTTGATTACTGCCGTAACGCCACCGGATTGGGCATAAAATGCATTTTTAATTGCCATTTTTTTCTCCTGATTGATCAAATCGTATGTAAACTATTTGTATCCTACTCATCTGTACGTACAAAAACCCAGGTGCGATTCATCGTTCTCCTGAGTTTTCAATTCTGTTCTTTGAACCAAAAAATGCGGCTGGTTTATTTACTTTAATGCTGCAAAAATCAGATCACGTATTTCTTCAACCGTACCTATACCAGCTATTTTGATATAGTGCGGCGCCCCCGTTGCGCCATTTGTCGACCACTTTGAATAATAGTCAATCAAAGGTTCAGTTTGCTCATGATAGACTTCTAGTCGTTTTCTGACCGTTTTTTCCTTATCGTCATCGCGTTGTATGAGCGGCTCCCCTGTGACATCATCCCGACCATGTACTTTGGGTGGATTAAAATCCACATGATAAGTGCGGCCTGAAGCTGGATGAACTCTACGGCCCGACATGCGCTTCACAATTTCGGCATCTGCAACATCAATCTCAACCACAAAATCAACCGGCACACCAGCTGCTTTCATAGCATCGGCTTGTGGGATTGTGCGTGGGAATCCATCAAACAAAAAACCATTTACACAATCAGGTTGTGCGATACGCTCTTTAACTAAATTAATGATAATATCATCAGAAACCAATCCACCGGAATCCATTATTTTTTTAGCCATAACACCCAATTCAGTGCCCGCTTTAACAGCACTGCGCAACATATCGCCTGTAGAAATTTGTGGAACACTAAAATGTTCCTTAACATAATTGGCCTGAGTACCTTTCCCAGCACCAGGGCCACCTAATAAAATGACTCGGATAGCTTTTCTCCCTTTGTTACCAATTAAAATTTACTGAATGTAGTGCCGATTTATATCTGCCACTTCAACAACATCATGCAATTATATCGTAGGCGGGGCAGATACTCGAGTTTTTTACTGCGGTAATTTTTATGAAGTTAAACAACTTTGTAACAAGTTACGTTGAACCAGTGCAGGTTATGCGATAATTTGATTGACTCTTAACAGGAAAAATCATGGACGAAAACAGAAGTAAAGCGCTTGATGCTGCGTTAGCCCAAATCGAAAAGCAGTTTGGTAAAGGTTCAATCATGCGACTGGGCGCAAATGATGTCGCCTATGATATACAGGTTGTTTCTACCGGTTCGTTGGGACTGGATATTGCACTGGGTGTGGGAGGATTGCCCCGGGGACGGGTCATTGAAATTTATGGACCTGAATCTTCGGGTAAAACCACGCTGACATTACAAGTCATTGCAGAAATGCAAAAAATGGGTGGAACCGCAGCATTTATTGATGCAGAGCATGCATTGGATCCGCAATATGCACAGAAAATCGGGATCAATGTCAAAGAACTGTTGATCTCCCAGCCCGACAATGGTGAACAGGCATTAGAAATAGCCGACATGCTGGTTCGTTCGGGGTCGGTTGATATTGTTGTGGTGGATTCAGTCGCAGCACTCACGCCACGCGCAGAAATAGAAGGCGACATGGGCGACCCTCAAATGGGATTGCAAGCACGATTAATGTCACAAGCTTTACGTAAACTGACGGCTAATATCAAGCGCAGCAATACCATGGTTATTTTCATTAACCAGATCCGCATGAAAATTGGGGTAATGTTTGGCAACCCAGAAACAACCACGGGTGGCAATGCATTAAAATTTTATGCTTCTGTTCGCCTGGATATTCGCCGTACCGGGTCGATCAAAAAAGGTGAAGAGGTCATTGGCAATGAAACGCGCGTTAAAGTAGTTAAAAATAAAGTAGCGCCTCCTTTCAAGCAGGCTGATTTTGATATCCTTTATGGCGAAGGCATTTCTCGAGATAGCGAAATCATCGAATTAGGCGTATTGCATAAACTTATCGACAAATCAGGAGCCTGGTATGCCTACAAAGGTGAAAAGATCGGCCAAGGTAAGGATAATGTGCGTGAATACCTGAAGGAACATCAAGAAATCGCCCATGAGATTGAACAAAAGATTCGGTCGATTGTAGGTATTGTGGATCAAGCCAGACCTGCAAAAGAGAAAGCTGAGAAAGAGAAACCTGAAAAAGAAAAATAATTTGTGTGGATACTCGATCGCCTCTAGAAATACGTGCTTTGCGTTATCTGGCACAAAGAGAACACTCTCGTTTAGAGCTCGAACAGAAACTTTCCGCTCACGCTCTATCTTCCACACCAGAAGCTATATCCAGCGTATTGGATAAGCTGGAACAAAACGGTTTTTTATCGGCTGAACGAGTCGTTGAACAAGTTATACGCACACGCAGACCCCGGTTTGGTAGCCAACGTATCGTTTATGAGTTGAAAGAAAAAGGCATTGACGAACAGTTGATTGACCGCATATTGCCGACTCTTAGGGAAACTGAATTGGACGTAGCGTTTAAAATTTGGCAAAAGAAATTCGGCCAATTACCCAATACAAGAGAAGAGCGGGGTAAGCAAATGCGATTCATGATGAGTAGGGGTTTCTCAATGGAAATAATACAACAAGTTTTATCACAAGCTGATGAGGAGAACCAATGAAGAAGCTGCTTGTGCAGACGATGTTCATACTGGTGATCGTATTAATAGGTAATTATGCCAGTGCTGATGACATAGTATCCATCCATCAAGTCAATGAATTCCCCTTCAATTTTGACGGTAAAGAAGTCAAATTGAAGGGGATTGCAAAAAACCCCACACGTCTGCCGTTGGTCAATCTAAAATCCTATGTATTAGAAGATAGCAGTGGGGAGATTACGATTTTGACGGAATCCGATTTACCTAAAATGAACGAAGAAATCACTATCCGAGCTAAAGTCAACAGTCTGGCCATCGTCAAAGGCGAAGCGCTAGGTTTGACAGTGATTGAATTAGAACGATACGAGCCGCAGCAAAAAATATGAAAAGTAGCGAAATAAGACAAAAATTTCTCGAATTTTTTGAATCTCACGGCCACACTATCGTGGCATCCAGTCCCTTAGTACCGGGCAATGACCCGACACTTTTGTTCACCAATGCGGGAATGGTGCAATTCAAAGATGTGTTCTTAGGCCAAGACAAACGTCCATATGTTCGTGCAGTCAGTTCGCAACGCTGTGTGCGAGCAGGCGGCAAACATAACGACCTGGAAAATGTTGGCTATACCGCACGGCATCATACGTTCTTTGAAATGCTGGGAAATTTTAGTTTTGGTGATTATTTCAAGCGAAATGCTATTCAATTTGCCTGGGAATTTCTCACCGCTTCACTCAAAATCCCACGCGAAAAACTATGGGTAACCGTGTATGCAGAAGACGATGAAGCTGCAGATATCTGGTTGAATGAAATCGGTGTCGATCCGTCCCGAGTCGTGCGCATTGCTACCATGGATAATTTCTGGCAAATGGGAGACACCGGTCCCTGTGGTCCTTGCTCCGAGATTTTTTATGATCATGGTCCAGATGTGAAGGGGGGGCCGCCGGGTTCTGCCGATGCCAATGGTGATCGTTACATTGAAATCTGGAATCTGGTGTTTATGCAGTATAACCGTGACAGTGCGGGTACACTCCATCCACTGCCAAAACCGTCAGTTGATACCGGCATGGGTTTGGAACGGATTTCTGCAATCATGCAGCAGGTTCACAGTAACTATGAGATTGATTTATTCCAAAGCTTAATTAAAGCCGCTGCGCGTGTAACCAACACGGAAGATCTTGCTGATAACTCATTAAAAGTCATTGCCGATCACATCCGCGCATGCTCATTCCTGATTACTGATGGCGTCATTCCAGGCAGTGAAGGTCGTGGGTATGTATTGCGGCGCATCATCCGTCGCGCCATTCGTCATGGCTATCAATTGGGACAGAAACAGCCTTTCTTTTATCAACTGGTAGAAGATTTAAGCAAAGTCATGGGGCAAGCCTATCCGGAATTAGTTGCAGCTAAGGCACGTGTCGCAGCCGTATTACAACAAGAAGAAGAGCGTTTTGCTGAAACATTGGAACACGGCATGCAAGTTTTGGAAGGTGCATTGAGCCGTAAAATAAAAGTACTCGATGGCGAAACAGCATTTCGGCTCTACGATACTTTTGGTTTTCCGTTGGACCTGACTGCTGACATAGGCCGTGAACGGGGGATTACCATCGATCATGCCGGTTTTGAGCAAGCCATGGCGCGCCAGCGTGAACAAGCGCGTGCAGCTAACAAGTTTATCATGAAGGAAGGAATTGAGTATTCGGGTAGTCAGACGACGTTCTACGGTTACGAAACTTTGCAACATGAAGGGCAAGTGCTGGCCATTTATAAGCAGGGCAGCGCCGTGGATTTCATCGAAGCGGGTGATGAAGCAGTGGTGGTGCTGGATCAAACGCCTTTTTATGCCGAATCAGGCGGACAAGTCGGTGATTGCGGTGAAATACTCGATACCAACGGCACTTTCGAAGTCACCGATACACAAAAAATTCAAGCCGGCGTGTTTGGTCATAAAGGCTTATTGCGCAGCGGTCGACTAGTAATCAAGGATACCGTACAAGCGCGAGTCAACCCGAAAACCCGAATTAGCACCGCCAATAACCATTCCGCCACGCATCTTTTACATGCCGCGTTGCGCAAAGTATTAGGCATGCATGTCACGCAGAAAGGTTCATTAGTCGATGCTAACCGCGCGCGTTTTGATTTCTCGCACAATGTGTCAATGACCGTGGATGAAATCCGGGAAACCGAGCGCTTGGTCAACGAGCAAATCCGCAATAATTGGGTGGTGGAAGCTGCTTCAATGAAATACGACGATGCAGTCAAACGCGGTGCAATGGCGTTGTTCGGCGAAAAATATTCGGATGTCGTGCGCGTTATCGGCATGGGTGAATTCTCCACCGAATTGTGTGGTGGTACGCACGTATCGCAAGTCGGACAAATCGGCTTATTCAAAATCATCGCCGAATCCGGCGTCGCCGCCGGTATCCGTCGCGTTGAAGCGGTGACCGGAAAAGCGGCTATCGATTATGTGCAGCAACGCGAAGCGCAACTGCTGGAAATTGCACACACCTTAAAAACCAACCCTCAGGAAGTCACGCAAAAAATTGCCCAGATCATTGACAACGTGAGGCAAACCGAAAAAGAGCTGGCACGCCTGAAAACTAAAATGGCTAGCACGCAAGGCACCGACTTGGCCGCGCAAGCGAAAGAGATAAACAGCATCAATGTATTAGCCTCCAATCTGGACAATGCCGATGCCAAAACCTTGCGCGAAACACTGGATCAGCTTAAAGTGAAGCTCAAAACCTGCGCTATTGTGCTCAGCACCGTTTCCGACGGAAAAGTCACGCTGATTGCCGGTGTCAGTGCTGATCTGACTGACAAAATCAAAGCAGGTGAATTAGTCAACTTCGTCGCGCAACAAGTTGGCGGCAAAGGCGGCGGACGGGCTGATATGGCGCAAGCAGGGGGTACACAACCGGATCAGCTCCCTGCAGCGCTTGAGAGCGTGATGAATTGGGTGAGAAAGAAATTAATAAAATAAATGCCTCAAGATTTATACTGAGGCGTGTTATCAGATATGAAGTCCGTGTGATTAAGCAGCAAGTGGATTTGCATAGCATTGTTGTGTGAATTCTGCTGGTGATAAATAGCCCAATCTTTCTTGTTTCTGCTGACAGTTATAAAAGATTCAATATATTCGGTAACTTTCTGTTTTGCTCTTGCAGTCGTGTTTTGAATTTTTGATGATGTACCAGTAGTTGCATGAAACAAAGCTTGTATAACCAGATCCGCAGTCATCCTTTCATTCATGGCATAGCCCAACCAGAATTCCCCGTTAGACGATATGCGTCCGTTCCCTGTGCTAACGGCAGCCTGGATTCAGGCGGTGTCAGCTTGCCAGGCCGCTTTGCTCTTTGATACTTAATAGAGCATCTCTGGTGCTCTCAATCACTTCTTTATCGTATTCCGTGACAGACTTGTACGTCATTATTTCATTGATCGACAGATGCTCACAGTAATAAATTTGTCATATCTTGGTATACATAACTCTGGTAATCATCTCTTAAATTATCTTACTTAAAATTTAAGCAAGATACGTGAATTACTTGGTCAATTTTCAACCGGTATCAACACTGTCAATCCACGGCAATTCGTTGATGGTTCAGAAAGGGCGCTTTGGAGCTCAGATTGGGGTAGTGCCATTCCGGCAGAATCAGAAAGCGACTGTTGTTGGTGATTAAATTCAGACGACCAAATTGGTGGCGAAAGCCCCAGCCAATTCAGCGGTCACGCACGCCGAAGACGCATAGTGTGTTTAGAGCTTGCATTCACGCTTTATGCGTAAAATAAGCGTGAATGTCCCGATAAACAATTAACTGATTAATTCTTTGAGAGTTTATAAGATAGGCAAGTTCGCCTTGTCACCAGCCACGCTAAGTTTTTGGATTTTCAATCGTGTATAAGATATTCTGTGAAGTGCCGATAAGTTATACCGAGCTAACATTAATTGTTACACTTTAAACTAGAATCTGCTTAATCAGAAAGTTCGCCATGCAAAAAGACTTATCCAATGAATTAATTCGGTTAAAAAAACTCTATGAATTGAGCATGACTATTTCGGGCGATCCCGTTGAAGTATTTAGGCATATTGCAAAAATTATTGGTGAACTCTTCGAACTAAAAATTGTATGCCTTTCAAAAATAAACGGTGATCAGCTCGATTTTCTGGCGATCTACCATGAGTGTCAGATTTTCACCGATGCAGGTTCGTGCGAACTTGCCATTACACCTTGCGCAACAGTGGAAATGGCTCAAGATGTGAGGATATACGATCATGTTAAGGAACGGTTTCCCGATGCGCTATTCCTTCAGCAACACAATGCCCATTCCTATTGCGGTTTTCCTTGCTTGGGGAACGATGGAAAAGTCAAAGCAGTAACGTGTCTACTTGATGATAAACCTCGTAAGTACACTGAAGAGGATATAGAAATACTTAGAATATTTGGTCAGCGCATTGGTATGGAGATTGAGCGTCAAGAGCATATTCAATCCGTTAAAGCATCGCAACAACGAATTGAATTCCTTGCGCATCACGATATCCTGACTGAATTACCTAACCGTATTCTACTGATCGAGCGTTTTAAGTTAGCGATTGCAAAAGTTATACGGGAAGAGATCTTGGTCGGTTTGATAGCCCTCGATCTGGACCACTTCAAGGTAATCAACGATTCTCTTGGTCGCCACACGGGCGATTTTCTGCTTAAAGAAGTCGTTGGCCGGCTTAAAACATGTGTCCGCGATGTCGATACCATCAGCCGTCAGGGCGGTGATCAATTTATTATTCTCTTGTCAAACATTTGCGTAGCGAATGATGTGGCCATTGTTGCTCAAAAGATTCTTGAAATATTTAAGAATCCATTCTTGATTGATGGCGATAGTGTCAAAATAACTGCAAGCTTAGGCATTGTACTATTTCCAAAAGACGGCAATGACCTTAGCCAGCTTCTGCAATATGCAGATACTGCGATGTATCATGCAAAAGATTCAGGCGGGAATGGTTACCAATTTTTTAATGAAGAGATGGCAGCCAGCTCTAAAGAACGATTACATATACTGAATCATATTCGGCAGGCACTCGAATTCAATCAATTCAAACTTCATTACCAATCACAAGTTGATACGATAACTAGGAAAATTATAACCTGCGAGGCTCTGATACGTTGGGAAACGCCGGATGGCTTTATTCCCCCTGGAAAGTTTATTCCTGTGGCTGAGAATTCCGGGAGCATCCTTGATATTGATGCATGGGTTGTTGACGCAGCTTGCTGCCAGGCTAAAATCTGGCAAGATGCGGGGATACCCTTAGTGGTTGCTGTCAATATATCCGCATCGCAATTCAAACGAGGAAATATTATCGATCTAGTCTCAACAGCGCTTGAGCGGCATCAATTAGATCCCAGTTTATTGGAAATTGAACTGACTGAGTCGATACTCATTCACGATACCGAGATCATACGGCAAGTACTTCTTCAACTAAAACAATTGGGTATAAAACTTTCTATCGATGATTTTGGTACTGGGTACTCTAATTTATCCTATCTGCGCATGCTGCATTTAGATAAGATCAAAATCGATCAATCATTCATCACGCATATGGCTACCAACGAAAATGACAAGGTTATTGTGCGCTCGACTATTGATCTGGCGCATAACCTTGGCTTAAAAGTTATTGCGGAAGGCGTAGAAACAGCCAGTGCGGTTGAGTTGCTAGAAGAATTTGGTTGCGATCAATTGCAAGGCTATTATTTTGGAAAACCGATGCTGCCCGAATTGTTCGTGAATTTTACCAAGTAGTTGAAATATAAATTTTCCTCTCTTCATTCTTCATTGGATTTTCAAGTGCAGGCCTGCTTTTGCTTACTTCTTGCTTCCCAGTTCTGATGAATTGTCTATGGTTGTTGTTGGCAACTGATCAAGTAGATTTCTGAAACCACAAAACATAAATTTGCGTTCATTAATCAGCTACACCTATAATCGCACTCTGGAAATCACACCTTTTCAGCGAATGCGGCTAAAAGGTTTCACGTGAAACATCTCTGATAAAATCTTCTCTCGTTACCAAGAAATTTAGTAACGCTAACAAATATCGCAGGCTTTGGCACTATGAGCAATCACACAGACTTTGAGATTATCGTTGTCGGCGGCGGTCATGCCGGAACTGAAGCGGCATTGGCGGCTGCACGCATGGGGCACAAAACATTGTTGCTGACGCACAATATCGAAACGATTGGCCAGATGTCGTGCAACCCATCCATCGGCGGCATAGGGAAAAGTCATTTGGTCAAGGAAATTGATGCGGTAGGTGGCGCTATGGGAATGGCCGCTGATGAGGCCGGCATTCAGTTTCGCATCCTCAATTCAAGCAAAGGCCCTGCCGTCAGAGCCACTCGGGCACAAGCAGATCGAGTGCTTTACCGGCAGGCAATCCGTAAGCGCATCGAGAATCAGCCTAATCTTCGGGTTATGCAACAGGCAGTGGATGATCTGATCATTGAAAAAGATCAGGTGGTTGGTGTTATCACACAGCTTAACATCAGAATTTACGCGCGCGCGGTGATATTGACCGTCGGTACATTCCTGGCGGGCATGGCGCATATTGGCAAAACCAATTTCAAAGCAGGCCGGGCGGGCGATCCGCCTTCTGTGATGCTGGCGCAAAGACTGCGCGAAATGGAGTTTCCCGCCGGACGATTGAAGACCGGCACACCGCCGCGCATCGACGGCCGCAGCATGGATTATGCAAAACTTCTGGAGCAACCCGGCGATCAGCCGATACCGGTGTTTTCATTGATCGACTCCGGTATTCAGCATCCACCTCAGATATCGTGTTGGATTACCAATACCAATGCGTTTACTCACGAAATCATTCGTGACGGTCTGGTGGATTCGCCGATGTACACTGGAAAAATTGAAGGGGTTGGACCACGCTATTGCCCTTCGATAGAAGACAAGGTGGTGCGTTTTTCCGCACGGGAATCGCACCAGATATTTCTCGAACCGGAGGGTCTGGGCACCCATGAAATATACCCCAACGGCATATCAACCAGCCTGCCGTTTGAAGTACAGGTCGAGCTGATTCATTCAATATCTGGATTGGAAAAAGCGCATATCACGCGGCCGGGCTATGCGATCGAATATGATTATTTTGATCCGCGCAATCTGAAGTGTTCGCTGGAGACAAAAACCATCGAAAACCTATTCTTTGCGGGACAAATCAACGGTACAACCGGATACGAAGAAGCTGCTGCCCAAGGCCTATTGGCCGGTATTAATGCCGCACTGAAAATTCAGGAGAAGGAATCGTGGCTGCCGCAGCGCAATGAAGCCTACTTAGGCGTTCTGGTCGATGATCTGGTGACTTCCGGCGTGACCGAGCCTTACCGGATGTTTACCAGTCGTGCCGAATACCGTCTGCAATTGCGCGAAGATAATGCCGATTTGCGCTTGACCGAAATAGGCAGGAAGCTTGGATTGGTGGATGATCAGCGCTGGGTTGCCTTTACTGCTAAGCAGGAGGCAATCGAGAAAGAGCAGCAAAGGCTTAATTCGATACGTTTGCTGCCCGACATATTGCCGGAGGATGAGGCCATGCGCGTTCTAGGAAAAGGAATAGAGCGGGAATATACGCTGATGGAACTGTTAAAACGCCCTGATGTGACGTATGCTGCGTTGATGACGCTACCTGGTGCGGGTGAACCGGTAGACAATGTGCAAGTGGCTGAGCAAATTGAAATACAGGCTAAGTATCACGGTTATATCCTACGTCAGCACGAAGAAGTTTCTCGTCAGGCGCAATACGAAAATACCTTGCTGCCGAAAAATATTGATTATCGGTTGGTTAAAGGGCTTTCCAATGAAGTGCAACAAAAACTGAATCAGCATAAACCGGAAACCATTGGCCAGGCTTCGCGGATTTCCGGCGTAACACCGGCTGCGATCTCATTGCTGCTGGTGCATTTAAAGCGTGGATTTGGAGACAAAAAGCAGAGCGCATGAGCTTGTTACAGCAAATTACACAAAGTTTGCGGGCATTGGATTATGATTTTGCAGCTCAGGAAAAGCTGCTTCCCGGACTGATCGAGCGCTATTTATTGCTGATCGAGAAATGGAATAAAATTCATAATTTAACAGCCATCCGGAATCTGCAAGATATGCTTTATCAGCATGTGCTGGATAGCCTGGCTGTGCTGCCTCATCTCAATGGACCGCAAATCATTGATGTCGGTAGTGGTGCCGGTTTGCCGGGCATACCGATTGCACTGGCAAGACCGGACTGGCAGGTATCGTTGGTTGAAAGCAATCAAAAGAAAGCGTCTTTTTTGCAACAGGTTAAAATTGAATTGGCATTGCAGAATGTTGAGGTTATTGGGCAACGCATCGAAGATATTCATTCGGATAAAAAAGTGAATACTATTATTACGCGCGCATTTTCCGAATTGGGTGAATTTGTTAATTTAACCCGGCAATTGGCTGCAGAAAATGATGTAAATTGCCGCTGGGTCGCGATGAAAGCAAATTGCTCAGACAGTGAACTGAAGCAAATCCAAGCACCCTTTTGTATTGAAAAAAACGTATCACTGGTTGTGCCGGGACTCAATGCAGCCAGGCAGTTGGTTATCATTAAAAAACAATAACTCCGAATTAAAACACTTGGCAGTTTTGATTCAGCCTAATGGATGCAGGAGCTAAACCCGTGACGAAAATTCTCGCCATTACCAATCAAAAAGGCGGTGTAGGAAAAACCACGACCAGTGTTAATTTGGCTGCCAGCCTGGCTGCTTCGGGTAAACGTATTTTATTGGTCGATCTCGATCCGCAAGCCAACGCCACAATGGGCAGCGGCACCAACAAACAAACGGTGAAGACCACGGTTTATCATGTTTTGCTCGGCGATGCGGCGATACAAGCGGCGCGTATTACCGGCACGCAAGGTAAATATGACTTGATACCCGCCAACCGCGATTTGGCAGGTGCAGAAGTTGAAATGGTTGATTTGCCCCAGCGGGAAGCGCGGTTGAAAACGGCACTCGAAGCCATCGAGCATGAATATGATTATATTCTGATTGATTGCCCCCCTGCTTTAAACTTGTTAACACTCAATGGCTTATGCGCGGCACAGGCGGTGATGATTCCGATGCAGTGCGAATATTATGCGCTGGAAGGCCTCAGTGATCTGGTCAATACCATTAAGCGCGTGCGTAATAATTTTAACCCCACGTTGCGGATTGAAGGGCTGCTGCGAACCATGTTTGATCCGCGTAACATATTGGCACAGCAGGTTTCTGACCAATTACAAAAACACTTTGGCGATAAAGTTTATCGTACCGTGATCCCGCGCAATATTCGCCTGGCCGAAGCGCCCGGTTTTGGCTTGCCCGTTTTGTATCACGATGCACAATCAAAAGGCGCGCTGGCTTATCTTGAACTCGCTAAAGAAATACTTGGCGCATGATTGCAAAATTAAGGAATCGGTAAAATGACAAAACAAAAAGGACTGGGAAGAGGTTTGGATGCCTTATTGTCGGGTAATGGAAATGCCGATTTTGCGGAAGAATTACTGCAGAGCCTTGAAATAGCCAAGCTTCAGCCCGGTAAGTACCAACCCAGAACCAATATGGATCAGGTGGCTTTGGCAGAGCTAGCCGAATCGATCAAAGCGCAAGGTGTCATGCAGCCGATTCTGGTTCGGCCCGTCAATGCGGATCAATACGAAATTATTGCGGGCGAACGACGATGGCGCGCAGCCCAGTTGGCTGGGTTGACCGAAGTGCCGGCGTTGATACGAAAAGTTTCCGATGAATCCGCGCTCGCTATGTCGTTGATTGAAAACATACAACGTGAAAATCTGAATCCGCTGGAAGAAGCCATGGGCATTCAGCGCCTAATTAATGAATTTGGTATGACGCATCAAACCGCCGGTGAAGCGTTAGGTAACTCGCGCAGCACAATCTCCAATTTACTGCGTTTGCTCAACTTGTCTGCGCCGGTACAGGAATTGATGATGCAGGGCAAAATTGATATGGGACATGGACGTGCTCTGTTGTCATTAGCGCCTGTGCAACAAATTAAAATTGCCAATGTGATCGTACAAAAACAGCTTTCCGTGCGCGAAACGGAGAAAATCGTCAATCAGATAGAACATCCTGCACTTAAAAAGGTAAAAAAACCCGATAGGGATCTGTTGCGATTACAGGAAGATGTTTCCGAGCGTCTTGGTGCGCAGGTAGCGATCAAGCCGAAGAAGAATGGTCAGGGCAATATCGTCATTCACTATACCAGTTTGGATCAATTGGATGATATTCTGAGTAAGTTATAAAATAGTCCATCAACATTAGCGTGAACAAGGAAAATTATGGATGCAAGATTGTTGGATATTTTGGTATGTCCCCTCTGTAAAGGGCCGCTTGTCTATAAGAAAGAAGACAAGGAACTGATCTGCAAGCCTGATCGGCTTGTTTTTGCGATCAAAGACGGTATTCCGGTCATGCTGGAAGAGGAAGCCCGCAGGATACCGGACGAAGTTGAAATTAAATAAATATCAATCTTCATAAAATACGATGAATTCAAGTATTTGGCTTGAGCCCCATGTGGCGGCCATTTTAGGAGCATTGATTGCGGATTCTGCGGCATTAGGGCTGCATTGGCTTTATGATCCAGAACGCATTGCACAGATCGAAAAAATTAAAGGGTTGGTTTTTTTGCAACCCGATGCCAATGATTATGCCGACACCAGTGGATATTTTGCGCATGGCAATAAATCAGCGGGCGATTCATCCGGGTATGGTGAGATATGCCTGCTGATGTTGCAGCATTTTGCACAGCATGGTCAATTTGATCGTATTGCATACCAGACGGAATACTGCTGTCATTTTGGTCCGGGCGGCGCTTACATCGGTTATGTTGATTCGCCCACACGTCAGACCCTACAAACACTATTA
Organism: Nitrosomonas sp.; assembly: GCF_043753625.1. Classification (GTDB taxonomy): domain Bacteria; phylum Pseudomonadota; class Gammaproteobacteria; order Burkholderiales; family Nitrosomonadaceae; genus Nitrosomonas. The sequence goes on along the minus strand of NZ_JAYUWI010000017.1, from coordinate 5,300 downwards.
CCCTTAAAACCCGAAGAATTCCCGGAAAAATCCGGTGCCGATGACGACCAGTTTGCCGCATTGGCGACGATACCGGCCGTAGTAGCCACACATACCGGGTCGCAAGAAGTGTTGAAAGCTAAAATCGAACAAGTCGTGCGTCTGACCAATCATAATGATACGGCGGTTGCAGCCGCGCAGTATGTGGGCTGCGTTTTGCTGGAAGTATTGAGTGGAAAATCCATCACTCAAGCACTTACTGGCACACTACCGCTCGCCGGGAAAAAACTGACGCCACTGCTTGAAGAAGCTTTGCAAACCCGCCAACTCGATAGTGCTGCAATGGCTAAACGCTTTGGTTCAGCCTGTCACGTTCTGGAAGGATTGCCGGTGATTGCGCATATTGCGCAACATGCACCCAATTATCGTACTGCCATTGAAGAAAATATCCGCATCGGCGGCGACAGCTGCGGCCGTGCCATCATGCTCGGCGCCATCATGGCGGCTTATACAGCGCAGCACAGTGAGCAGAGTTTCTCTATTCCGCTTGAGTGGGCTGCCCGCTACCAAAAGTTATCCATCGCGGCGCATGCTTGTGCGCAACTCTGAGCGTCAGTGGATAAATTCTCGCAGAATGGATATAATTTGCTGAATAATTAGTCAGCCTTTAAAATACGAAGTAAAATTAACCAATCATTCTATCCACTCACTTCATCAAGATTACCTGCGTTGCAAAATCACGAACCAAAAAATGCTTTAATTCCATGCCTGCTACAGCGTAGCAGATTAGGTGAAATGATACTAAAAAACAAATAGCGCATCGGGCATGTTCGTCTATTGGCCTTTTCATTACTATAAATATTTATTAATTCTGGAGGAAAAATGAGTCATACGCTATACGAAACTACAATTCAGCGGGTACAACGCTGTGAATTAGCCGTTCCAGGTTCGAGCCCGGGGATGTTTGAGAAAGCACTCAATAGCGGCGTAGACTTTGTTTTTCTCGATCTGGAAGATGCCGTAGCGCCCGATGACAAGGTACAAGCGCGCAAGAATGTTATCCAGGCGCTCAACGATCTGGATTGGAAAGGTCATGGCATCACGGTTTCGGTGCGCATCAACGGCCTGGATACCCAGTATATGGTGCGTGATGTCGTTGATCTGGTGGAGCAGGCCGGGCATAAGATCGATACGCTGTTAATCCCGAAAGCCGGGGTTTATGCAGATATTTATATGGTTCAAGCCATGGTAACTCAGCTCGAAATGCAGCAAGGCCTGAAAAATAGAATCGGTCTGGAAGCATTGATCGAAACGGCATTGGGTATGGCAAATGTGGAAGATATTGCGCGTAATGGTACAACGGGGCGGCTGGAGGCATTGCACTTTGGTGTTGCTGATTATGCTGCCAGTAACCGTGCCAGAACCACTAATATCGGCGGTTTGAATCCGGATTATCCTGGCGATCAGTGGCATTTTGCCATTAGCCGCATGATCGTGGCTTGTCGTGCTTATGGTTTACGTCCTATTGATGGTCCTTTTGGCGATATCAAGGATCCGGATGGTTTTGTGTTGGCTGCTAAACGTGCAGCGGCATTGGGCTGCGAAGGAAAATGGGCGATTCATCCAACGCAGATCGAATTGGCGAATGACGTATTTACGCCGCCAGCCCGCGAAATTGAAAAAGCAAAACGTATTCTGGCCGCACTCAAAGAAGCTGCAGCACAAGGTAAAGGCGCTGCTGCGTTGGATGGCCGCTTAATCGATGCGGCCTCTGAAAGAATGGCCAATAATGTGGTAAAAGTCGCTGAAGCGATTGCAGCAAAAAATGGATAGGGCCGCACTGAGCGGCCTTTATCCTTATGGCTCGGTGTATTGAGGCAATATAAAATTATCGAATTGAATTTAATGCGATTGTTAAGGAAATTGAAGTGAATATTCACGAATATCAAGCAAAGGAAATTTTGGCTGAATACGGCGTCAAAATTGCTGAAGGCGGCTTAGCCTATAGCGCAGTGGAAGCCGTACAACGTGCCAGGGAAATTGATGGCGACGTATGGGTTGTCAAAGCACAGATTCATTCCGGTGCGCGAGGTAAAGCGGGCGGAATCAAGGTTTGCAGAACACATGGTGAAGTAGAGCAAGCTGCCGAGGCATTGCTGGGAAAGAATCTGGTTACGCATCAAACCGGACCTGCCGGAAAAATCTGTTCCAGGCTATATATTGAAGCAGGAACTAGTATTGCCAAGGAAATGTATTTGTCATTCATGATTGATCGCAGCAGCGAGCGCGTTATCATGGTTGGTTCAGCGCAGGGCGGCATGGAAATTGAAAAACTGGCTGAAACCAATCCGGAAGCGATCATCAAGATTTATATCGAACCGGCGGTCGGATTGCAGGATTTTCAGGCGAGAAAAATGGCTTTTGCCTTGAATATCGACAGTGCGCAACTGAATCACGCGGTTAAAACGATCAAAGGCTGCTACCGTGCCTTGCGCGATTTGGATGCCAACGTTCTGGAAATCAATCCATTGGTGTTGACCACCAACAACGAAATCGTTGCGCTCGATGCCAAAATGGCTTTTGACGAAAATGCATTGTTCCGCCGCCACAAGATTGCAGAGTTGCGTGACAACACGCAAGTAGACAATCGTGAAGTCGCTGCCGCGGAAGCAGGCTTAAGCTATGTCGGCCTCGATGGAGATATCGGCTGTATGATTAATGGCGCAGGTCTGGCGATGGCGACTATGGATATGATTAAACTGGCTGGCGGCGAGCCTGCCAACTTTCTCGATGTCGGTGGCGGTGCTTCGGCTGAGCGTACAGAAAAAGCTTTTCGTTTAGTGTTGGCGGATGCCGGTGTTAAAGCGATGCTGGTGAACATTTTTGCCGGCATCAACCGCTGTGACTGGATCGCGGAAGGGGTTGTGCATGCGGTCAAAAACATCGATATGAAAATACCGCTGGTGGTTCGTCTGTCGGGAACCAATGTAGAAGAAGGCCGCCGCATTATTGCGGATAGCGGTTTGCCGATTATCACAGCCGATACGTTAGCGGATGCAGCGGAGAAAGTCGTACGCGCACGCAATGAAGTCGTCGCAAAAAAAGCCTAGGAGTATAAAGTGGCGATATTAATCAACGAAAATACACGAATTATTGTGCAAGGTTTTACCGGAAAAATCGGCACCTTCCACGCACAGGAAATGATTGACTATGGTTCCAATGTGGTCGGCGGTGTTACCCCTGGTAAAGGAGGACAAACCCACCTGGGATTGCCGGTATTCAATACGGTCAAAGAGGCGGTCGATCAGGTCGGCGCGGAAGCCAGCATTGTCTTTGTACCCCCTGCATTTGCTGCAGATTCCATCATGGAAGCCGCCGATGCCGGTATCAAATATTGCGTATCCATCACCGATGGCATCCCGACGCAAGACATGATGACGGTGAAGAATTTCCTGCGCCGTTTCCCCAAGGAAGAACGCATGCTGCTAGCAGGCCCCAATTGCGCGGGCACAATCAGCCCAGGCCGTGCCATGCTGGGAATCATGCCCGGACATATTTATATACGCGGAAATGTCGGTGTTGTGGGCCGCTCCGGCACATTGGGGTATGAAGCTGCCGATCAAATGCGCTTGCTGGGAATCGGCATTTCAACCTCTGTGGGCATTGGTGGCGATCCGATCACCGGCAGCTCGCACCGTGACATCCTGGAGAGATTGGAACAGGACCCTGAAACCAAGGTAGCGCTGATGATTGGTGAAATAGGCGGTCCGCAGGAAGTGGAAGCCGGTAGATTCGCCAAAGAAAACATGACCAAGCCGCTGGTGGCTTATATCGCCGGTCTGACTGCGCCGGAAGGACGACGCATGGGTCATGCAGGGGCCATTATTTCTTCCGCGGGTGAAAGTGCTGCTGAAAAGGTTGCGATATTGAAAGAGCTCGGTGTCACCATTTGCCCGACACCATCCTTGATGGGACAAACCATCGCGGAAGTATTGGCGAGACTGTAATAACTATTCCCCATTCTAAAAATAAAAATCCGGGAACCGGCGTTTCCGGGTTTTTTCTTACTCAATCGGTATCTGTGGTAAAAGGCATCGGTTGATGTAATTCTATTTATCCTAAAAGTCCCCGTTGAGATTTATGATAAAACTGCAAAGACGTAATAATTATGTCAATGAGTTATCGTCAGAAATATTAACTGCGCCTCGGTCGCCTTAATCAAGCTGTAAGCTAATGCGACAATGCTCTCAGCAAATTTCATCTAATTTAATAAAGCATCCTGCCACAAGTAGCGGGATATTACCTGCACTCTTCAATCGGCAACTTTAGCCCCAAGGGACAGGGAATTGAACCCATAGAGTTTAAAATCTTACTGGATTGGTGATGCTATGAATCTTTCAAAAATTCTTAACTTGTAATTCCCCGTGGTCTTGCCACAGGGCGAGCGGAGCAAATTTATTCTATGCGATTCTTGAGCGATTTAAGTGATTTTAACTGAGGAATTTAGGATAACTGAACCATTGCGCTCTATAATTTTATTGTATTCTTTTCTTAAGTAATTCAGTAGATTGGCTAACGTTCTTGATCGTTTTCATAGTGATTGGATCGGTGGTTTACAGAAAATCTAAGTGGGTAAATTCAGCAGCGAAAGTACCGGAATAAAAGTCACAATGCTGAAAGAACTCAGTGGTATGATTTATTCAGTACCATCACTGATGGAGTAACCGGTTACAGAAATGTTGGCTAAATCGTAACAAAGGGCTAACTGTAGCCAAAGACAAACAAAAAGGGAATGTCAGCAATGACGCCTGATAATTTTTATAAGGGCAAAGAAAATGACTACTATTCGAGTCGATGATGTTTTTGTGGATGAAACCAATGCAACTGCAAATTTTACTGTGTGGTTGGATGTTGTTGATGCCGCGCCGGTGACTGTCAATTACGCCACTTCAGCCAATACCGCCGCGTTTAATTCAGATTATTTGCATATTACAGGCGCTTTGACCTTTGCTCCCGGTGAATTGTCTAAAACCGTCAGCGTTTCTATTATCAACAATGCAATAGCCGAAGTGACAGAGAATCTTTTCCTCGTGTTATCGTCACCCAGTGCCAATGCCACCATTGCCGATAGTTTTGGGCTTGCCACCATTATCGACAATGATGCGCCTTCCGGTACACCGGTGGTTTCAATCAATGACTTCGTTATCGATGAAGCCAGCAAGGAAGGGTTCTGTCGCATTAAGCGCAAAAATGCATATTTTGGATGAGCTGGCATGCCATCCCTTTAAACTAGACGGATTTATTCTGCCAGCGCATAAAAT
>NZ_JAYUWI010000016.1:0-7510 GCF_043753625.1 Nitrosomonas sp. | reverse complement strand
CGAGCGCAAGCAATTCAGGTGATTACCGAGTACATCGAGATCTTCTATAACCGGCAGCGAAAACAGGAGCGTCTTGGCTACCTGTCACCCGCTGCTTTTACACGGCGATATTATGAAAATCTGCTTGCCGCCTAACCCGTTGGACTCCACGTTTACCAACCGACCTCACAGAGTTGAAGCTGGGTATTTAGGTGCCGCTTCGCGGCTCACAGACAGAGCCCCCCTTTGAGAGGTTCCAGCGATAAGCCTCCGGCTCTGCCGGAGGTAATTTAACTTAACTCTGATCATTTGCCGTAGTGGCACCTGAAAATCCTGGTGAATCCCAACAAAATACAAAGTACCAATGCGATAATAAGCAGCATTCAAAATTACAGCGGATAGATAAGTATATTGCTGATTGGTATTTTATTTTTTATCACTGAAGAAATTATGATTTGGAAACCCAATGTAACAGTTGCGGCTGTTGTCGAACAAAATGGAAAATATCTGCTGGTCGAGGAGGAACCTGAAGCCGGTTCCGGTTTGTTTTTAAATCAACCGGCAGGGCATCTGGATCCAGGCGAATCCATCATGCAGGGTGCCATACGGGAGACACTGGAAGAAACCGCGTATACCTTCGTTCCTGAATATTTACTGGGCATTTATCAGTGGCACTCACGTCGCATAGATACTACCTATCTTCGTTTTGCTTTTGGCGGTCACGTTACGCAACATGATCCGGAACGTAGACTGGACACCGGCATCCTACAAGCAGCGTGGTTTAGTGTGGATGAAATTAATCAAATGCGCCACCGTCATCGTAGTCCACTGGTTATGCAATGTATTCAGGATCATCTCGCCGGTAAGCGATATCCGCTGGAATTGCTGACATACTATGAGTCATGATAGGATGAAAAAACAACGTGTGATTGTCGGTATGTCAGGTGGTGTTGATTCATCCGTGGCAGCTTATTTGCTGAAACAACAGGGTTACGATGTCATTGGGTTGTTTATGAAAAACTGGGAAGATGATGATACCGATGAGTATTGTTCTTCCCGCCAGGATTTTTTAGATGCGGTATCCGTCGCGGATGTGATTGATATTCCGATCGAGGTGGTGAATTTCTCGGTCGAATACAAGGATCGGGTTTTTTCGCATTTTCTTTCTGAATATCAGGCTGGCCGGACACCTAATCCTGATGTGCTGTGCAACGCAGAAATTAAATTCAAGGCATTTCTGGACCATGCGCATAAACTGGATGCGGATTGTATTGCCACAGGCCATTATGCTCAGGTACACAAAGTCGGCAGTGTATTTCAATTATTAAAAGGTGAAGATGGCACTAAAGATCAGAGCTATTTTTTATACCGTTTGAATCAAATACAACTTGCCAGTACATTGTTTCCTATTGGACATCTTTATAAGCGCGAAGTACGTAAGATAGCCAAACAATTAAAACTACCCAATTTCTCCAAAAAAGACAGCACAGGTATCTGTTTTATCGGGGAACGCCCGTTCCGGGAATTTCTCAATCGTTATCTCCCGCATGAGCCCGGTGAAATCCAAACTACCGAAGGGAAGGTGATCGGTCAGCATATCGGAATGATGTACTACACCATCGGACAGCGGCAAGGATTGGGGATTGGCGGGACACGTGATGGCAGTGATGAGCCGTGGTTTGTGTCAGCCAAAGATATGTCTAGAAATATATTAATTGTGGTACAAGGCCATAATCACCCTGATCTGCTTCGGCCATCACTAAAAGCTGCGGATTTGACATGGACTAGCGGGAAACAGCCGCATTGCAACTGGGTGTATGCCGCCAAAACCCGCTATCGTCAGGTTGATGCCCCATGCACGATTACAAATTTAACCCAGGGTCCTTGCCAAGTAAATTTTGCACAAGATCAATGGGCTGTTACGCCTGGTCAATCTGTCGTCATTTATGAAAGCAAGGTATGTTTGGGTGGTGGAATCATTATCGAATAACTCAGTACGATAAGCCCCGGGCTTTTTTGCAGAGTGCCGAATGAGAGATTCAATTATCATGCTGAAAAACGCCTCGAATCTTATCGAAAGATCAGCTATAAAATCATTTCTTCTTCGTCCTCTTCTTCTGTGATCAAGTTGCCAATAATTTGTACATTGGTAAATTGAGCACTTAAGTTTCCAGCATTTACGGGCTTCTGCATGGGTAGTGTCAATATCGAAATGACAATCGCGGCAGCTGTTACACTCGCCGCAGTTGAAAAACAGCTTTCAAAAATCTTCCTTTTTTTCTCATCTTTTTCTGTTACAAGGTTACTTGCTGCGATGACTTCTAGTCGATCAGCGCCTATGTAGTCTGCCAAAACTATACACATATCAACAGAAAATCCTTTTCTTCCGGCTTTTACCATCCTTATATAACTGGCTGATACATCAAGTATTTTTGCCAATTCTAATTGTTTCCCTGCTTTCTTTTCCGCTTGTTCGATGTAGTTTTTCATTTCCATAGTACGTTTGTCCTATTGACAGCAATCAAAAGGTTGCTTTATTGTAGCATCCGTTTGGTTGCTGTGTGATTTTGTAATAATCATATAGTTCAAATCTCATCAAGTCAATTAGGGGTATTCATGATAAACATTAAAAATAGTTATTTTCGAGCATTATCTAAAGTAACCACTAACGGCAAGTTCCCCGAATATTCTGATTTATGGCGTTGCTACCACCCAACAGCTTTGATGCTGGATAGTGATTATTGCCTATTCGCAAATTCTGGCCGGGTGGAGACGACGACTTCGGAGGAGGCGACAACCGGCCGCGGATCCCAAAAAAGACTTTACGTCCCAGTTACACGTAAAGTTAGTCCCACAGATGAAACAAAAGCACAAAAATTGCATTAAGGAATGATTCAAAAATGATGAATCTAATTCCTGTCTTTGTAGATTATCTGACTATCAGACAAGCTCATCATGAGGGCGGATTGCCAGTAATAAACGGCGGCCGGGTAGTGCGGATAGACTCAGATGGCGAAATCGAATACACCGTTGATACTCGGCAGGGCTTGGAAGGCAGTTTTGATAGTCGGGTAGAGGTTCGTTGTGATGGAAACCAGGTTGAATTCAGCGGTAACATTTCACGCTATGGCCGACAAGATAATTTATTTGGCTTTACCTTCTCTGACAGTATCCAGCGCATTAATGAATTGCTGAATACCCTGGGCTTGCCGCCTTTTACTTCTGGCAAGCTCTACAAATTCGCTGATTCCGGCTGGACATGGACAGGTGCGAGGGTAAGCCGGATAGACATAACCTGTAATTATGTCACCGGCTCCATGGTCGACTCTGAAGCATTACTCCGGAATATGGCCGGGCATCACATAGGCCGACAAAAGGGAAGTTTAGCAGTCAATGGCGCAACGGTTGAATATGGTCGCGGCTCCAAATATGTCTACGGCAAGCTGTACTGTAAAACAACTGAACTAAAAAAGCATAAATCCAGAAAATCCGGTCAGCATGTCTCTGATGAAGTCGTCGACTTCTGCCAATCCCTCGGCGTAATCCGCGAAGAATTTACCCTTAAATCTCGCTTTCTTCTACAAAACGGCCTGGCTTACCTGGGCGCAATCACAGACTCACTATTAATAGAGGTTTATATGAACAGAACCCAATTACAAAGACTGGAAAACGTCAAATACGAAAACTTCAACGACCTACCGGCTAATTTAAGAGCTACTTATGTTAGCTGGAAATATGGCTACCCAATAGTTCTTTCACGTACTTCCTTTTATCGACATAGAAAAGAACTCCTAGCCTATGGCGTTGATATCTCCATTCCAAACAACGTACAAACGATGCCAATTAAAGTAAAAACTATAGAACTAGCCGCACTCACTGCGCCCGACTGGTACATCAAGAAATACGCTTAAATTTTAGCTTCTACGCTCTGAACTCATTAACTGCCGGTTCAGATAAAGCGTTAACAGGTGGTGTTAAGAGGTTGTTATGTTAGAAAAAGTAAAAGTAACCGGTATTACATTCTTCAAAGATACCATTGACGGTAAATCAATCGATTCCGGCGCGGCATTTGTAGAAGAACATTTGAATTTTCAAACCGGAAGAGCGAAGGGCACCGCAACACAAAAATATCCTTTAGGCGATGCAGCCAGAGCACAAGCCTTAATGCACCTGGAATTTCCGCTCATTTGTGAAGTTGAATTTGTGCGGGTCACAAATGGCAATATTTCCAAAAACATAATTAATTCAATTAAACCGATTTCTCAGGTCAAGCCTGCCGCGTGATTTTAGCCTATACGCTCTATTGTGGGGCGTATGGGGTGCAATCCCGCACCAATTAACTTTTAGGAGTATTAATTATGTTTTCAACTTTGCGTAAATACGCCGTGATGGCAGTAGGCGCTGTATTAGGTTTTTTCGGCGTTGCTGCACATGCTGCCGTTCCTGCATCTGTAACAACTGGCATTTCTGATGCTGTTACAGATGTCAGCACAATCGGCGCTGCAATTCTTGGTGTTGTGATCGTTATCGCTGCATTCGGCTGGTTACGCCGCATGATCAAATAATTAACCCCTTCGGGTTTTCTAGGGGTGGGTTTCTCTGATTCCTGCCCCTTTTTTATAAAGGGGTTCTTATGGGTTACAGATTTCAGAATCAATGCTACGAAACAAAGCAAGATTTTCTTAATGCTCTTTCTCAGACTTGTACGGCTCCCAGTGGTGCCGCTGGCCTCTCATCATATTTTACGGTGTGTACAGCTAATGCAGATAATATCACGGTGCAAGCCTATACCCTGACCAATGGTACTGCACAAACCGCTTTTACGATAACCCCTCAATTAATTACCTGTGATTTTTCCCCTCCCTATACAAACGCTGATGTGATTCAAGTCAGTTGGTTAGTCGTTGGCGTTTGGGTCGTGGCCTGGGGCATTAAAAAAATGTCGGAGGTCTTAAAAAAATGATTGATTACTCTAATCTTTCTCTATTTCTTGCGATTCTGGGGGCGGCGTGGATACTCTTAAATTAACGCTTTTACTTTTGCTTTTCTTCAAATCCGGATTATGTTTTTCTGCGCTTTTTGATATGTCGGAACACTCCGGGATTATCAAGGGTTCAGACGGTTCATACAGTCAGGTTTCTGCAAATGGTTCGATTAGAAGTCTTACCTCTAATACTGAATTAGCTTTAGTCGAGAAAATACCCTTCAACACCTCGAAGGGATTATTTAACGCAGAAATTACACGTAATGCGCTTGTTGATGTATCGCGTATCGGTGCCACTGTCCGCACTGTTGCCGCTGCAAGTGGCCCGGTCGGCCTGACTCTTACCGCTGTTTCTTTGGTTTGTGAATTGACGACTATTTGCAAAGATGTTGCTGGAAACTGGTCAATTACCGAAAATGCAGATTTACCCGGTTATCCTTCCACACTCAACATTGTAGGTTTTTATTTCGTTGCTGGCATTAATAGCGTCCCATATCGTTATCCCTCGCCTGAAATCGGGTGCAGTCGCGCGGCCGCTGTAGATAAGTTTTGGGGTGATGGGTATACGGGTTCAGGTTCAGGGACTGGTCCATCTGCATGCATAAGAACTAAGACAAGCGATGGCTCAACCGCTCAAATATCTATTACTTTTTCCAGTGGTACTTGTCCTGAAAATTATGTCCTTACCGGTTCTATCTGTTCGTTATCCGGCGCTACTCCGCAAGTTCCAACTGCTTCACAATGGGATTCTAAACAACCTTTGCTTAATGATCCCCGTTTTACTCCTGAGCTAGTAACCAAGGGTTTGCCCGTTCCGGTTCAAACGCCAACAATGACCCCAATCAGCAGCCCAATCGACAAACGAACAACCACTTTAAAAGATGGATCAGGAAACACAACCGGAACAGAAGATGAAATTACCGAAGCGAAGCTAGAAAGCCCGACACCTGCAGAAAACCCAACGGGCAACCCTAACTTAATCAAAATTACCGAGATCACCACAAAAAACACCTACAACACCAGCAACGTTTTAACCAGTACCACGACAACAACAACCGGAGGAACGGAACAGCCACAACCTCAAAACATTGAAATAGACATAGACAATATGCAAGACCAGCCACTCGAAGAAAAAGCAATCCCCGGCATTTTTTCTCATACTTCATGGGGTTCCGGCTCCTGTCCGGGAGATCGTTCGGTTTCTTACCATTACGGCACCCTTAACTTAACTTTTCAGCCTGCCTGTGATGCCGCAAATTGCGCTTCAGCCGCTTGTCGTAATCCTGGCCGGTATCGCTGCACTTTTCATAATCTCCGGAGCGGTTCGCAATGATTAAAATACTTTTACCCTTGGCCAAGTTCTTCGATTCGAACATTGGCGCATTAATTCATAAAGGATTAGCAGCTGCCGGAATTGGAATTATCAGTTATGCGGCTGTAACCACTGCTTTCAATGCTGCCTTGTCCTTTACCCAATCCCATTACAACAGCCTCGCCGGTGATATGTTGGCTTTGATCGGCCTGGGCGGCATTGGTGAAGCTATGGGCTTAATTGTCGGCGCCATGACATTCAAACTCACAATGACAACCGTTAAACGCTTGGGGCTAAAACAATGAGCATCTCTCTACTTACTGCGGTTCCTGGTGGCGGTAAAACTTCTTACGCTGTGTGGAATGTCATAAAAGAAGCCCACGAACAAGGAAAAATCATTTACACAGTGGGCATTCCTAAACTGACTATTCCGACCATTGAATTAACCTACGATCAAGTCCGGCAATGGTTCAAAACATCACCGAACGAGGAGGGCTTACCGGAACTACTCAATATCGAACACGGCTCAATCATTGTAATTGATGAAGTACAGCGTATCTGGCCGGCAACCGGTGCCAAGATATCGGACGACATTAAAGAACTGTCAGTTCATCGTCATTATGGGCTTACTTTCTTTCTGATAACTCAGGCTCCGAACCTCATACACCGTAATGTTCTGGCGCTGGTAGATCGTCATTTACATATTGGCGTGAATTGGGCAGGGCGCAAAATATACGAATGGTCAGAATATTGCCGTTCGCCGTCAACTAAAACCAGCAAGGACACGGCAGTAACCTTTAACTATAAGCTCCCCAAGGAATCCTTTGCTTTATACCATTCAGCAACACAGCACGTTCAAGCAAAAAAACGCGCTCCAATGACGTTTTATATTTTTCTCGTTGCCATCCTGCTAACCATCGTATTTGCTTATTTTGGCGTTCAGCGGGTAGTAGCTAAAACGAATCCGGATACTGAAATTTTATTAACTGACGAAAAACCGATAGAGCAGCCGGTTACTGTTACACCGCAGCCGGTCCAGCCTGTGGAATCACCGCGTAACCTGTTTGACGTTCAATTACTGACACATGACATTGACTGGTCAATCGTATCCGCCTGTTTAGCTAGTCCTAAACTCGGATGTGTTTGTTACGGCCAATCCGGGCAGCGTTTAGTTGTTCCCAAGGAATCCTGTGAACTGGCTGTTACCTCCGGATGGGATCGTAAGAAAGCATAAT
>NZ_JAYUWI010000015.1:0-7518 GCF_043753625.1 Nitrosomonas sp. | reverse complement strand
CCATCTTGAAACACTCCCTCTACGTCTGTTCGTCGCCGCAGCCACTATCAGGCCTCGCCCGGCACGTTGGCTTCGGCAAGCTGAAGAATCTTTCTAATTAGGATTAATGATGACTTTATCCAATGTGGTTTCTTACAATCCATACAAGCGGAGGCCTCGAAAACATCTCCCGCCTGCGCCGTTTTGTGGCTGGTGTTATTCAGTTCAACGCCGATAGAAAATCCAACATCGCCCAAAGAATTCAACCGTTAAACAGGAATACTCGTTTGGCATTCGTGCCAAAAATACTGTGCTGAGTTGACGTTCATATTACAACCAACTGATACTAATCGGTAATCTAAATACTGTTGTAAAAACTATTACTCAGGTAGAAAAAATTGCAAAAATTTGCAACTTTGTAATAATTTGTGGTGTACCATTAGTGCCATAATCATCTGTATTGGATACTAGATATAGTGGTTTCTGGAGAAAAATGATAGCCTATTGAATCGATAGAAATTTATTTTTTCTCGCGTGAATAATCAGTCAGGAGGGATCATCGATGCAGCTTACGACAGAATATACCAACCTCAAACCTGTTTCCGGAAGTCAAAGTTTTACCGATTCCAGTAACCAAAATTCCCGTTTTTCCCAATATCGAGTCATCCGCCGTAATGGTGCGGTGGTGGCATTTGAGCCGAGCAAGATAACGGTTGCGATGACCAAGGCGTTTATCGCGATCGATGGCGGTCAGGGTGCAGCGTCGGTCAGGGTGCGTGAGGTAGTTGCGGAATTGACCAATGATGTTGTGGGCGCATTACTGCGCCGCCAGCCGGATAGCGGCACTTTCCATATTGAAGATATTCAGGATCAGGTTGAGCTGGCTTTGATGCGCTCGGGCGAACACGATGTGGCGCGTGCTTATGTGCTGTATCGTGAAGACCGTGCGCGTGAAAGGGCCAAGCTCAAACAGAAATCCGCCACCGATGTGGCAGCAGAAACACTCTATGTTGTGGATAACGGGCAGAGAGTGCCATTGGATATGGCCCGATTATCCGCATTGATCGAATCTTCCTGCAGCGGGTTGGGAAATACCGTCGATGCCTCGCTGATTCTGAAAGCCACAGTAAAAGATTTGTATGACGGTGTACCGCTGGATGAAGTCAGAAAATCCGTTATCCTGTCAGCGCGCGTTTTGATCGAGAAAGATCCCGCATATAGTTATGTGACGGCACGATTATTGTTGAATAACATGCGTTATGAAGTGCTGGGTGAGGAAGTTTCTCAGCAAATGATGCAAGCACAGTATAAGGATTATTTTCCAGTTTTCATCAAACGTGGCATTGAGGCCGATCTTCTGGATGGACGTATGGCGCAGTTTGATTTGACGCGTCTGGCCGAAGTACTCGATGCGGAGCGTGATCTGCAATTTGAATATTTGGGCTTACAGACCCTGTATGACCGTTATTTCCTGCACATCAAAGAAAACCGTATTGAATTGCCGCAAGCATTTTTTATGCGCGTGGCGATGGGGCTGGCGCTGAATGAAATTGACCGGGAAGCGCGTGCGATTGAGTTTTATCACGTGCTATCCAGTTTTGATTTCATGAGCTCGACGCCGACTTTGTTCAATTCCGGCACTTGCCGCTCGCAATTGTCATCGTGCTATCTCACCACAGTGCCGGATGATCTGGACGGCATCTACGAAGCCATTAAGGAAAACGCCTTATTGGCCAAATATGCCGGCGGATTGGGCAATGACTGGACCGCGGTGCGTGCCATGGGCGCACGCATCAAAGGTACCAACGGCAAATCGCAGGGTGTCGTGCCTTTCCTTAAAGTGGTATCGGATACGGCGGTCGCGGTGAATCAAGGCGGTAAACGCAAAGGTGCGGTATGCGCGTATCTGGAATGCTGGCATCTGGATATCGAGGAATTTCTCGAATTGCGCAAAAATACTGGCGACGACCGCCGCCGCACGCATGATATGAATACGGCCACCTGGATTCCTGATTTGTTCATGAAACGGGTAATGGACGGTAGTGACTGGACCTTGTTTTCGCCTTCGGATGTGCCCGATTTACACGAGAAATTCGGTCAGCAGTTTGAGCAAGCCTATCTGGCGTACGAAGCCAAAATCGAGCGCGGTGAGCTGGAGCTGTACAAAAGAATCCCGGCGGTGCAATTGTGGCGCAAGATGTTGAGCATGCTGTTTGAAACAGGGCATCCATGGATTACTTTTAAAGATCCGTGCAATATCCGCTCGCCGCAGAATCATATCGGAGTGGTTCACAGCTCGAATTTGTGCACGGAAATCACCTTGAATACCAATGACAAGGAAATTGCCGTATGTAATCTCGGTTCGGTGAATCTGGTGGCGCATTTGAAAAATGGCGAATTGGATGCGGAAAAGCTGAAGCGTACCATCCGCATTGCCATGCGTATGCTCGATAATGTCATCGATATCAATTTCTACGCAGTCGCCAAAGCCAGAAATGCCAACCTCAAGCACCGGCCGGTCGGATTAGGCATTATGGGATTTCAGGATTGCCTGCATCAACTGGACATTCCTTACAGCTCGAATGCCGCAGTGGAATTTGCCGATCGCTCGATGGAAGCGGTGGCGTATCAGGCTTATTGGGCCTCCACCGAACTGGCGGAAGAACGCGGTTGCTATAGCTCGTACAAAGGCAGCTTGTGGGATCGCGGCATTCTTCCGCACGACACGCTCGAAATACTGCGAAAAGAGCGTGGCGGTTTTGTCGAAGCGGATTTATCTACAACGCTGGATTGGGATGCGCTACGTCAGCGCATCAAAAATCATGGCATGCGTAATTCCAACTGTTTGGCAATTGCGCCTACCGCAACCATATCCAATATCATCGGCGTTTCAGCCAGTATTGAGCCGACTTATCAGAATTTGTATGTCAAATCCAATCTGTCCGGTGAATTCACGATCACCAACAGATCCTTGGTTGATGATTTGAAGAAACTCAATCTGTGGGATGAGGTCATGATTTCGGATCTGAAATATTTTGACGGTGCCATCAGCAAAATAGACCGCATTCCGGAGAGTATTCGCACGCTATATGCCACCGCATTCGAAATGGAACCATATTGGCTGATCGAAGCCGGTGCGCGGCGGCAAAAATGGATCGATCAATCGCAATCGCTGAATATTTATATGGCGGGTGTTTCCGGTAAAAAACTGGATGACACGTATAAATTGGCTTGGATTCGTGGTTTAAAAACCACTTACTATTTGCGTTCGATGGGTGCGACAGCCGCTGAGAAATCGACTGTGCGCGCAGGTTCGCTCAATGCAGTGCCTGCCGATGGCGGTATGGCCAAAGTGGCGATGGAAGTATCGGCTGTCGAAATCAAATACTGCGCAATCGATGATGAAAGTTGCGAATCGTGCCAATAACCGAACGAATGAATAAGAAGAAAAGGAGTAAGCCATGCTGACATTTGAAGACGAACCCGTTAAAGCGCAAGCACCATTAACCATCGATCCATTGTTTCAGGCGGACGCACAGGATTTTGATTTACGCCCGCAAACGCCACTGCATGGACAGGGCAGTGCTGCTGTACACGTCAAAGCAGCAATTGCCGATGAACCCGTAGCCGGAAGCGCCAACCGGCGCGTGTCGGTGGAAGACAAGCAGATCATCAATTGCAACGCGGACGTCAATCAACTCGTGCCGTTTAAATATAAATGGGCGTGGGATAAATATCTGGGCGCGTGCGCCAATCATTGGATGCCGCAGGAAATCAGCATGAGCCGCGATATTTCTTTGTGGAAAGATCCCAATGGCCTGACCGAGGATGAGCGCCGCCTGATCAAACGCAACCTGGGGTTCTTTGTAACGGCGGATTCATTGGCAGCCAATAATATCGTGCTGGGCACTTACCGGCATATTACCAATCCGGAGTGCCGCCAGTATTTGCTGCGCCAAGCATTTGAGGAAGCCATTCACACCCATGCGTATCAGTATATTGTCGAATCGCTGGGTCTGGATGAAGGGGAAATCTTCAATGCCTATCATGAAGTGGCTTCTATCCGCGATAAGGACGAGTTCCTGATTCCATTTATTGATACGTTGACAGACCCGCATTTCAAGACGGGTACACAAGAGACCGATCAACAATTACTCAAAAGCCTAATTGTTTTCGCCTGCATTATGGAAGGGTTATTCTTCTATGTCGGTTTTACGCAAATACTCGCGCTCGGCCGGCAAAATAAGATGACCGGCGCCGCTGAGCAATACCAGTATATTCTGCGGGATGAATCGATGCATTGTAACTTCGGTATCGATGTGATCAACCAGATTAAAATGGAAAATCCGCATCTATGGACCAAGGCATTCCGCGATGAAATCAATGAATTGATGCATAAAGCCGTGGCACTGGAATACCGGTATGCCGAAGACACCATGCCCCGCGGTGTGTTGGGTATGAATGCACCGATGTTCAAAGAGTATTTACGCTATATCGCAAACCGCCGCTGCCAGCAAATCGGTTTGGATATCCTTTATCCGAACGCCAATAATCCATTTCCGTGGATGTCGGAAATGATCGATCTGAAGAAAGAAAAGAATTTCTTTGAAACGCGGGTGACGGAATATCAAACCGGCGGTGCGTTGAGTTGGGATTGATGGTTGCAGCAGCCGATGAATCAGTTTATGCGACATTTTTCGTCGTAAATATTACATAGACCTCACATGGCAGTGAAACCCATCTCTAGGCGGCATCACTACTTGCCACAGTCGTATCTCGCCGCCTTTACTGACACCGGTCTCAAAGGCGGTCAATTCTTCGTGCTGGATATCCAAACAGGTCATTCATTTCGAACTTCTCCGCTTAACGTTGGTGCGGAGAGAGATTTCAATCGCGTCGATATCGAAGGTCACGCGCCTGATGCAATAGAGAACGCCCTTGCACCCTTTGAAGGCGAGGCGGTTGATGCCATTCGTAGGGTCATCGATAGTGAGGCATTTCCAACGGATAGCGATTGGAATCTCATTTTGAATCTCTTGGGGCTTATTGCCGTAAGAAACCCGAAGCTTCGGGGATCGTTTAATCGGTCGCGTGGACAGATGCTAAGAACGATTGGCGATCTGCTAGTATCGGACAAGAAGATATGGGATCACCACGTCAAGAAGACCTGTGCCGCGGGGGAAGACATCAGTGACAGTGTTTCGTTTGAAGATGCTCGGCAGTTCGTTGAGAATGGCAACTACCGAATCGAGTTTCACCCGCAAGGGAATTTGAGAGTCGAATTTCATGCGTTTGACGAACTGCTGCCACTTCTTGGTCAACGAACTTGGTCAGTTCTGGTTGCACCTTCAGACGGCCCGGAATTCATTTGCTCCGACCATCCAGTTACACTCGCATGGAAAAGTGGTCAGTCTGGGCCAATTGGATTCAAGCTCAAAGAAACGGAAGTATTTTTTCCACTTGGTAGGCATGTCGGGTTTTATGGTGTCTTTGAATCCCCATTGAAACCAGTGGTGCGGTGTAAGCCGGGTCACGTCGCAACAATGAACAAACGTGTTGCGTGGAATTCTGAACGTCACGTCTATTCTTCCATCGAGAGCTTCTTTGTCTGGGACGAAGGGCAAGCTCGTAGGTTGGGGTGAGGTACGAAACCCCAACATCAACAAGGTCGCCAATCGTTGGGCTTCATTCATTCAACCCAACCTACGGGTTGTTGCCATTGAAGATGATGCGGTGCTCGGCGGCAGTATGGGGGGTTTTATATTCCGCTCATAATGTTGGTTGCAATCGCGAGGAGCCTTGTAATCGGATAAAACGTTTAGCAGTCGTGTCAACTCGGACAGAAAACGTCATATATGCAATGAATAAAACGCTAAACCGGAATTTTATGAGAACACTAAATTATTCGTCACACCGGCGAAAGCCGGTGTCCAGTTCGTTGGTTTTTCTGGATTCCGGCCTTCGCCGGAATGACAAATTTAGAATAATTCAGCGACTTTTTAGTAAACCAGCAACCCAATTCATTCCATTTAGAGAGGTAACTACCCATGCAAACCCGTGAAGAACGCGACACGATGGGGCCGGTGCAAGTACCCATAGAAGCACTGTGGGGCGCGCAAACGCAGCGCTCGCTGCAGAATTTCAAGATCTCAAGCGAGCGTATGCCGGTTGCGTTGATTCATGCGCTGGCCAAAGTCAAGCGCGCCGCTGCTAAAGTCAATCACGATTTGGGGTTGCTCAACGCCGCCAGCACTGCGGCGATTATCGAGGCCGCCGATGAGGTGATCGCTGGTCATTTCGACGACCAATTTCCGTTGGTCGTATGGCAAACTGGTTCCGGTACGCAAACCAACATGAACGTGAACGAAGTATTGGCAAACCGCGCTTCGGAAATTCTCGGTGGCGGGCGCGGCGCCAGCCGGATCGTGCATCCGAACGACGAGGTCAACAAAGGCCAATCGTCCAACGATGTGTTTCCAACCGCAATGCATGTTGCTGCAGTGCAGGAATTGCAGCAACGGCTGATTCCGGCGATTCAGCAATTGCGTGACACCCTTGCCGCCAAATCGCAGGCGTTCGACGGCATCGTCAAAATTGGCCGTACGCATTTACAGGATGCCACGCCGTTGACGCTGGGACAGGAATTTTCCGGTTACGTGGCGCAATTGGATCATGGCATGCGCCATGTTGAAGCCGCAATGGCGCATGTGTGCGAACTGGCACTGGGTGGCACGGCGGTCGGCACCGGATTGAACGCACACCCGGAATTCGCCGTGCGCGTAGCCGCCGAATTGTCGCGTTTAACCGGTTTGCCGTTTGTCACCGCGCCGAATAAATTCGAGGCACTGGCGTGTAACGATGCGCTGGTGCATGCGCATGGCGCGTTAAAAACGCTGGCGGCGTCACTGATGAAAATCGCTAACGATATCCGCTGGCTGGCATCGGGGCCGCGTTGTGGTATTGGTGAGCTCAGAATTCCTGAAAATGAACCGGGCAGCTCCATCATGCCGGGCAAAGTCAATCCGACGCAATCGGAAGCGATGACCATGGTCTGCTGTCAGGTCATGGGCAATGATGTGGCCATCAATATCGGCGGCGCAATGGGGAATTTTGAACTGAATGTGATGAAGCCGCTGATCATTCATAATTTCCTGCAAAGCGTGCGATTGCTGGCCGATGCCATGGTCAGTTTCAACGAGCATTGCGCCGCCGGCATCGAAGCCAATATCGAGCGCATCGATATGTTGATGCACAACTCGCTGATGCTGGTGACGGCATTGAATCCGCACATCGGCTACGACAAGGCCGCTGAAATTGCTAAAAAAGCGCATCGCGAAGGCACGACCTTGAAAGCCGCGGCGATTGCAACCGGATATGTCACTTCAGAACAATTTGAATCCTGGGTTATTCCGGAGAGAATGGTAGGAAAGTAGGGCGGTTTAACAGGCCGTTGAAAAACGTTTTCGAGGTAGCCGATGCAAGGCAAAAACAGGCGAAAAAGCGCAGTTTATGCTTAATAAATGAGCATTTTGAGTCTGT
>NZ_JAYUWI010000014.1:0-7553 GCF_043753625.1 Nitrosomonas sp. | reverse complement strand
GCTGCTCGAATACCAATCTTACCGCTCGTTCTCGTACTTCCGGTGAATAACTGATTTGATTCTTCATCTCTTCATCCTCTCAAATCATTTTATCTCCGAAAATCCCGGGACGATTCATTACCGGATGGGATTGGATTATTAATGCTGTTCCTAAGTAGAATTGGAATTATTCAATTTTTGAGGTTAGTAAGGGATGTGATTATTGCCACAGCGAAAATGATTCTGATTCTGTAGCCTTGCTTCCATTGTAAATGAAAGCCATACTTTACAAAGATCTCTAATAATTCTTAGGAGCTACTGAGAATTGCGGAGAAAATAATTTAAGGTATTATCATAAAAAGTTGACTTAAAAATGGACTCGATCATGCCAACACATAATGAATCCAATAATATAGAAATGTCAACGAAATCGAATCTAGCCTACTGGATTACTCTGATCAATGAGCAATTCCATAAAAAGGATTATCGGCATGCCCGCGATTTAATCTTGCAGAGTTTGGCGAATTTCCCAAATCACCCTCTGCTGCTGGATAGGTTATTTATTGTTGATCAACGTTGGAACTTACCTATTGCGGGCAGTAGGGTACATCTTACGATACCGGAAGAGGATGATTTTTCATTCTTGCAGCAATGTTATGCGGATGAAGAATTTATGGAACAGCTTCTTCCGATGGGGCGTAAAAATCAGAGCGCGGAATCGATTCTTTTTGCGCTCAGGCATAGTGAGTTTTCGGTTGCTCAATCTAAGACAATGCACTGGATCATTAGAAAAGAAGAACGTATTGATGCACCTCAAGTACTTTCAAACAATAATCTTAAGCCGATTGGACTTGCGAGCTTAGTAGATATTCAGATTGCACACCGGCGCGCTGAGTTACTCGTTGGGATTCCAGATTACGAAGATCGTCAGCGCGCTTCCTTGATTACTATGCTATTAATCCTTAATTTCGCTTTCAATCAAATTGGATTACATAAATTAACTTCATTAGTTCTTTCTAATAACCCTCATTCACAAAAAAGTACCGAAGCCATAGGATTTATCCAAGAAGGATTTCGCCGGCATCATCTCCGTGACCCTAAGTCACGACTGTGGCTGGATTGTTATGAGAATGGTTTAGTTGAAGACAGTTTTCGTGAGAATCCGGTCATAGCGCGTTTGTCAAAACGCTTTCTCGGACAAGACATCACATTGTGAATTTTTTAAATAGGATGTACTCAAGGAGGGAAGCTTATGGTGATTTATTAACAATAGAAAATATATTGCGACACTGAATCAAACTATCACATACGAATATTTTTAAAATATTACTGATCTTTAGGAAATACTATGACTACATATATTGGTACTAATGGAAACGATGCGTTGATTGGCTTGGATGATGTTGCAGATGATCTAACTGGTAAGTTAGGGAACGATGTATTAATAGGGGGGGGAGGTTTCGGTTTTGTTGACTTTGCTCATTACGATGGTGCGACTTCAGCGGTAACGGTCAACCTAGCTGCTGGTACTTCCTCCGGAGGAGATGGCAATGATACGTTGAGTGGAATCGAAGGCGTTACTGGTAGTAATTTCAGCGATATCCTAGTAGGGGATGCCAATGATAATACACTGATTGGTAACAAAGGTAATGACTCGCTACTCGGTGGTGATGGCAATGATACACTGAGAGGTGGCTTGGGTAGTGACATATTGACAGGAGGAGATGGGTGGGGGGTTGATTCGGCCGATTACTCGGATACCAATTCAGCGGTGACGGTCAATCTATTTACTGGCGCCGCCTCTGGAGGAAGTGGCAATGATGTATTGAGTGGAATTGAAACGGTTATCGGTAGCGGCTTCAATGATACTTTGACAGGAGGGAATGCTGATGGTAATACCCTGTTCGGTGGCAACGGTAATGATACGTTACTGGGAGGCAATAGCTTTTCTATCATGCTAGATGGCGGCAACGGCAATGATACTTTGATAAGTGGAAATAGTGTTTTCAATTGGATGAATGGTGGTAGCGGTAACGATTCGCTAGTGGGTGGTGATGGTAGTGATACGCTGATCGGTGGATTGGGCAGTGATATCTTGAAAGGTGGAAATAATTACTATTGGGGGGATGTTGACTGGGCTGATTACTCTAATGCTTCCGCATCTGAGACGGTGAATCTTTCCGCAGGTGCCGCTTCTGGAGGAGATGGCAGCGATATACTGAGTGGAATTGAGGCTGTTCGGGGTAGTAGCTATAACGATATCTTGATCGGTGATGCTAATGACAACACATTGGAGGGAGCCGATGGAAATGATACGTTAGCAGGTGGTGATGGCAGCGATACGCTAACCGGTGGATTGGGTGATGATATACTGGCAGGAGGGGGCGGTAAAGGTTTTGATTGGGCCAATTATACTGATGCATCCTCAAGCGTCACAGTCAATCTTGCTACGGGCCTCGCTTCTGGAGGAAGTGGAAATGATACGCTGAGTGGAATTGAAGGTGTTACTGGTAGCTCTAGCAACGATAAGCTGACTGGAGATGCGAATGACAATACCTTGAATGGAGGCAAGGGTGACGATTGGGTAATGGGTGGATTAGGCAACGATACCTTGCTTGGTGGGGACAAAGGATTCGACTGGGCTAGTTACAGTGATGCAGCCTCGGCTGTAACGGTCGATCTTACTTTGGGAACTGCCTCTGGAGGAAGTGGCGATGATGCGTTGAGTGGTATTGAGGCTGTCATCGGAAGCAAGTTTGGCGATACATTGACGGGAGATGCTAATGACAACACCCTAAAAGGAGGCGCGGGTAATGATATGCTCGATGGCAAAGAAGGGTTTAACACGCTAATCGGTGGATCAGGTAACGATGTCTTCAAATTTACTACAACGGGTCACATTGATACGATTAACGACTATAACGTTGCCAATGATACTATCCAGTTAGAAAATAGTGTATTTACGGCATTAATAACAACGGGTACATTGGGCGCCGGTCAGTTTAGAATAGGTACGCAAGCAATAGATGCCAATGATCTCATTATCTACAACAAAGTAGCGGGTGAATTGCTATACGACGCGGATGGCAATGGTGCAGGTGCTGCGATACAGGTAGCAACGATTGGTGTTGGGTTGAGCATGACCAATGCGGATATTGTGGTGATCTAAACCGGCGAAGTTAACTACCTGGGAATAGGTGATGAAATAATTCTCAGGTAGTTATATTTATAAACAGGTATTCAGTTCTCGAATAAAGAATTAGGAACGATGTCAGGTTTGACAATTTGCACTTAAAAGGTGATAAAAGTTACAAAATATTGTGCAATGTGTTGATTAATGATCCTCTCAGTACCGGAGAATTCAGCGATGCTTCCCGCTGCTTTCAAGATTCGATGATACGCACGTCCTGCCACAGGTTTATATTAACCGCCCCAGAAACGTACGTGCCCGGTATCCAGATGAATAAAATCCGAGGATGGATAATAACCGACACCGCCCATTTGCAATGACAATGCAGCAGTGCGAAGATCGGATAATTTACGTCCTGGCAAGCGGATATCGATGGCTCTGCCGAAGGTATGCAAGCTGGCTTTTGCTACGCCATCACTACGGGCGGCTAGCATTGCGTTGGAGGCAGGGGAGCGGTACGCGGAAACCACATGAAATTCCTGATTGGTTCTCAATCTGTACTGTAATTGATGCAGAATATCGAATAGATCAGGATCTATCGCATAGCGGTCACCGGTGCGATGGTCGCGCAGCACATGATTAATAGCACGCATCCCTTCAGGAATATAGCGGCCATTGGCCCAGAAGATCGCGCGCGTGCGTTCACCGGTGTGTAAGTTAAGAAAACTCAATTTTTTCTCGAAGGGTCTTTTGATTGCTGCATGTGCAGACGTTGCGGTCATTGGTAGCGCTAGCAAAGTGCATGCGCCTAATCCTGCTTTTAGAAAGCGGCGGCGGCTTGGTTCTGGTTCTGTTTCTGATAAGTGGGTTTGATTTAGAAGGTTTCGTATCATCGGCTATTTTCTCCTTGAAAATGTTGCGAATGTGTGCGAATAATCAATTATTACCAGCGAGCATACTGCAAAGCGCGCATATCCCGGTCATAAATATCAGGGGAAAAGTGCAGCTTTTCTTGCTCATCAATCCAGGCCGTAATATACACTAAGTAAATGGGCAGTGGTTTGGGTAAATGCACGGTGGTGGTTTGGCCGCTTTCCATATCAGCAAGGAACTTTTCCGGTAAGTCTTGCTTTCCCAGTGCGAAAGCCGCTAATTCCATGGGTTTTGCCAGCCGGATACACCCGGAACTGAATGTGCGAATATCCCTCTGGAAAAGTGATTTGGAGGGCGTATCGTGCAAATAGATATCAAATGAATTGGAAAACATGAATTTAATCCTGCCTAATGCATTGTTCTTCCCGGGATCTTGGCGCAAAACATAGGGAAATCTGTGTTTGATTGCTTGCCAATCGATCGTGTCCGGATCAATGGCTTCACCATTCCGGTTATGATTCGGAAAAACTTTGATATTTAATGAGGCGAAATGACTCGGATCACTCTGTTGTTTCGGTAGCAGGTCTTTACGCGCGATGCTGTCAGGTACATTCCAATATGGATTCAGAACCATATGAGAGAGCCTGCCATTAAAGGTGGGCGTTGAACGGTAATCGCGTCCGACGATAATGCGCATATCGAGAACAGGCTTGTTTTTTTCGACAACTGTAAGCCGGAATCCGGCCGTGTTGACCAGTACGTAGCGTTCGCTTAGATTTCTCGGAAGCCAACGCAGTCGTTCCATATTGATACGCAGTTGGCGAATTTTCCTGTCAAGCGGGACATTTAGGGCGCGGATGGTGTTTCTGCCGATAACGCCGTCGGTATTCAATCCATGCTGTGCTTGAAATGCCTGAATCGCAGTAACCAGCTCGTCATCATAGTGCTCGCTTGCAGTGGGCGCAATGTGATAGTCGTCGATTCCATCAGCGACATACGCTTGCGCGATTCGCTGGCGGACCAACGGAATGATTGCATTCGTTGTGCCCGGGTGTATGGATGGCGTGCTGGGGATAGTTATCCACTCTGTATGGCTATTGAGAAGTGTCTGGTAGCGCGCCAGTGTTTGCTTAAGCAACTGATAGCTTGGCTGCTTTGGGGATAAATCATTGAGCGATTGTTGCAGGCGGTTGGTTTTGATTGCTTCGCGCAAGAAGGCTACCGCGTCGAAGCCGGGTTGTGGGATATGCCAATCCTCATCAGCCTTAGCCGCTGTGAACCGCCCACGTGATAAATCTCGTGCCAATATCAACAGTGCATGCGTCGTGCGTACTTCCAACTCAATCGCTGCTGGCAAAGATTGGCCGATTTGCTGCTGCAATTGCTGTAATTGTTGCAATTGATAATCGTGGCTATCCAGTCCTTCCAATTCAGCGCTGGCGATGAAAGTGAATGCTATTTCGAGTAGAGATGATCCCGGTTCCGGCGTTACCCACACCGGCTGATAATTCCGGGCGGTATAAAATCGCTGTAAATCGGCAGTATCAGTTTTGCTCAAGCCAAACGAAGCGGATTTTGAGAATTGCTGCTCTATTGCTTTTGCTTCAATGATCAGTGCATGAGAAATCGAAGGAATTAGCAGAAAAAAAGTGCAATAAAAGAACTTGAGAATCAGTAAATTGGGTTTAAGTGGGTGGCGCGACAAACTGTGGTTCCTTTCGATGCGGCAATGTTTTTTATAGGGGAGTTTCCAGATTTTACCATCAATGCCTGCTTTTACATATTTGGCTGAAAGGTAAAATCACTGCTTATTTCTCGATTTTTAAACAAAAGGCTCTTATTGAACACGCAGCAGCTTGTTTGACTAAATATCCGGCATTACGTATATTTTTCGCGTCGGGAACAGGAATTTTAATATAAGCAATTGAACTAGTGAATAAATATGACAGCTAAACAGAACGTAAAACATCTACTAGACTTTATCGATAAAAGCCCAAGTCCCTGGCATGCGGTCGCTTCGATTGAAGCGGCAATTGAAGCATTTCAGTTTATCCGGCTCGACGAAACAGCCAAGTGGCAATTGCAAGCGGGCGGGCGGTATTATGTGGTTCGCGATGATTCATCGATCGTGCTGTTTGTGTTGGGACACAAGGCGCCCACCGAATCAGGGTTCAAGATTGTCGGCGCGCACACGGATTCACCGGGATTCCGCATTAGGCCGAATGCCGCAACTGTGAGCGATGGCATCGTCCGGCTCGGCGTTGAGATTTACGGCGGACCAATACTCGCGACCTTTACCGATCGTGATCTGAGTCTGGCCGGGCGGGTCAGCTATGTCGATGAAAAGGGAAAGCTTGCCTACAAGCTGGTGTGCTTTGACCGGTCATTGTTGCGTTTGCCGAATCTGGCGATTCACATGAACCGGAGCGTCAATGAAGACGGCTTGAAGCTGCATAAACAGAATGGGTTGCCGCTGCTGTTCGCGCAATTGACCGACGAGCAGTTGCCGCAACCCTATTTTCTGGCATTGCTGGAAGAAGCGGCAGGCATTGGCGCCGCACAAATTCTATCGTGGGATTTGGCAGTTTACGACACGCAATAAGGCGCATTCTGGGGCGCGAATGAGGAGTTTTACGCTGACAGTCAGATCGATAACTTGGTTTCCTGTCATGCCGGGCTGCAAGCCTTGTTGGACGATGCCATCCTGAACAATGTTGAGAGCACGTTGGTTTGCGCGTTTTTCGATCACGAAGAAATCGGCAGCGAAAGCCATATCGGCGCCGCCGGCAGCTTTTTGTCCGATGTGTTGCAACGCATCAGTATTGCAACGTCTGCGGAGCGCGAAGACACGGCACGTGCATTGGCGCAGAGTTTCTTGATCAGCACGGACATGGCGCATGCCTATCACCCTAACTTCCCCTCGGCCTATGACGTAGATCACAAAGTTTTCATCAACAAAGGCCCAGTGATCAAATCCAACGCCAATCGTCGCTACAGCTCCGAAAGTGTTTCCACCGCACGCTTCATCCAGTGGTGCGAAGAAGCCGGTGTTCCCTATCAACGCTACTCGCACCGTAGCGACCTGCCGTGCGGCAGCACCATCGGCCCGATCGCCTCGGCAAAGCTCGGCATCCTCCGCAGTATCGATGTCGGCTGCCCGATGTGGGCGATGCACAGCATCCGCGAAAGCGCCGGTGTGCAGGATCATGGGTATATGATTAAGGTGCTGAGGCGGTTTTTTAGCGATTAGGGGCAGCGACCAGTTCAAGGCCGTAACGCTCGCCTTTTCAAGGCGTGGTGCGGTTGCTGTCAGTGCGCTGCGCGGAGAGTATGCCCGATCCCTGGCACGGATTTTTTTGATCCTGATTCCTCATATTGCTGAACAGAATATGATTTTGATTCTCTAGGAGTCTGTCGGGCTTAAGCAATCGTAGCGAGCCGAGTGGGAGAACGAGTGCGTATTTTCTCTATTTTGAGGCGCATAGTTTATCTATGCAACGAGAAATTGAGGAAATATGAACCATTATCCCACTGGCGCAGTAGATTGACCTTAAGTCCGACAGACTCCTAG
>NZ_JAYUWI010000013.1:0-7558 GCF_043753625.1 Nitrosomonas sp. | reverse complement strand
GGTCGAGCATCCCTTTCATGTCGTGAAGAATCTGTTCATGCACCGCAAGACCCGCTACAAGGGGTTAGTCAAAAATACCGCTCAGATGTTCTCGCTGTTTGGTTTTGCCAATTTGCTGCTGGCTCGCCGGTGGCTATGCAGAACAGACAGCCTAGTTGCGCCTTTGAAAACAAGAAATGAGGGTAATAATGCAAAAAATGATGCGATTCAGGTCAAACTTGGGCAAATTATCGCAATATTACATAATCAATAGGCTTGATCTCTACTGCGCGATGAATTATTCAGCGTTTCCCTAAGCAAAAACATTGTTCTCTACCGTACAGATGAGTTTAGGAATAATGGGCATTATTAACAGCGTAACTTTGAGAATCTTAAATAAATAATTTTAAAGAAGGAATATATTAAAATGAAACTATCTAATTTAGTAATGATAATGACATTAGGCTTGTTTTTTTCAACAGCACATGCAACCGAAACACTAACGGAAAAAAGCGATGCAACAAAAAGAGACATACAACGCGATGCGAATAAAGCTGTTGACCGTGTAGATGAGGCAACTTGTACTGACACTGATGCAGAATGCGCTAAAAGAAAAATGGGAAATCGTGCTGAAGAAGGAAAAGATTTAATTAAAGATAAATCTTCAGAAATGAAAAATAAAATAGATTAATCTGAATTTTTATAACATAAACCCGCCCATGTGGCGGGTTTTTTATTGTTTAATTTTGAATTATCCTGGTGACATATTGGTGACATTTTTTCAGCAAGAAAAAAGCACTTAGGATTTTTAGTCTCTAAGTGCTTGTTCTTATGGGTTGCTGGGGCAGGATTTGAACCTACGACCTTCGGGTTATGAGCCCGATTATAATAGTATTTATCTGTGTTGATTGCCATTCTCTAGAAATACAATTATCTTAATAATCATATGTTAAACAGTATTACCCTTGATTGTTGTGTTGATTAATATTCGCCTGTATACTGCAAAGGCGGTTACAAAACGGTTACAAATATTAAGGGCGATATTATGGCAAAGGTAAAACTAACTTTCGGGCGGGTTACTGGCTTCAAATGTCCTGATGATGCGGCACAAGCCTTTTTATGGTGCGATGAAGTACCCGGTCTTGCAGTACGTGCAACACCTGGATCAAGTCGTAATCGCTATATTTTTCAATCCAAAGTAAACAAGCAAACAAGGCGAATTACCATTGGTGATGTGAGTATATGGAGCATTGGGGATGCCCAAATAGAAGCACGCCGCCTTCAAACCATCATTGACCAAGGCAATGACCCGCGCGAAGTAAAAGCCGATCAAGCAGCCGCCAAGACAGCCGCTACCATTGCCAAGAAAGCGCAGGAAACCCGCGAAACTGCTACAGTGAGTTCGGCATGGGTAAATTATTTAGAATACCAAAAAGACAAAATGCAACGCTCCCACATTGAGCGCGGCAAGCGATGGGGTGCGCGCCACTTAAAAGACCATGAGAATCTTTCTCAGGCAGGCGGGATAGAAAAACAACGCGGCAAAGGATTGACTAAACCGGGCGTACTGTACCCGCTGCTACTGATGCGCATGATTGATATTAACGCTGATGTACTTAAAGAATGGCAAAAGCAAGAAGCTGAGACCCGAGCAAATAACGCCCGTCAAGGTTATGAAATGTTTCGTGCTTTTTGGCGTTGGTGTGCGTCACGTCCCGAATATACCAATATTATTGATGTTGAAGCAATCGAAAGTAAAGAGCTACGAGACGAAGTACCAAGCCGGAAAAGTAAGCAGTTTGATGTAATGCAACGCGCTCACCTTCCGTCATGGTTTGCAGCCGTTCGATCATTAAATCCTATTATCAGCGCATACCTTCAAGCTTTATTATTGACCGGCACACGCCGCGAAGAAATGGCAAGCCTGACTTGGCAGGATGTCGATTTTAAATGGAATAGTATTTGGGTAAAAGACAAGGTGCATGAAGAAGGTCGCAAGATTCCATTAACGCCCTATCTTGCCAGATTATTAACCTCCCTACCCCGCCGCAATCAATGGGTTTTCAGCAGCACATCCGCCGCCAATGGCCGAATAACAGAGCCGCGTATTCCACATAATCGAGCCTTATCTATCGGCGGCTTGCCGCCCTTAACTTTGCATGGGTTACGCCGAACTTTTGCCAGTCTTGCTGAATGGGTGGAAATGCCAAAAGGCATAGTTGCTCAAATTATGGGGCATGCTCCAAGTGCAACTGCTGAGCGTCATTATATTAATAGGCCGCTTGAATTGCTGGCTATATGGCACATGAAATACGAAGCTTGGATTCTAAAAGAAGCCGAGATTGAATTTAAAACGACAAAAGCAGGTTTACGAGCAATAACCGCGGCCTGACGGAATCAGGTAAAAGCGGGGCTATCAAGTGATCAAGCACCTGAAGCCCCTAACCACAACGCAACACTAATAAGGAATATCACATCATGGCTAATGAATATTCTACACCAACAACAGGCAGCAGATCGAGTAACCCGCCGGAATGGGGTGATCCGGAATGGGGAATAATGAATGATGCGGATTTTGCAGATAATATTATGGAAAAAATCAAAGGAGAGAAAGCAATTTTAACCCCCGAGGAAATGGATATTATCGAAAGATTTTGGGAGAAAGACAGGGCGACCCGGCGAAGCGCACTTATTGCACTTATTAAGCCATATTCATGGTTAGAAGAAAATATTAAAAACGACACCGCATTTGCTGAAGCAATGGTCGCCGTTTATGAATGTATTGATCCGGATAAATATAGGCAAATTGCTAACTTACTTTTTGACGCTCAAAGACGAGTGATGTGTGCAATGGCTTGTCGGGAGGATATGCGAGAGCTGATGATTAAGGCCAAAGCAGAATCAGAAGCAACGGAATAACTTAGGTATGGTCGCTGCCTACCTCGACGGAGGGAAAAGCCAGTTACCTTTGCTGGCCTGACAGTGGCTTCTTTCAAAGGACGCAAAAGGAGCGTATGAGTGCATTTATTCCACCTGATTGGCGCGATGCATCCGCATATCCAGAAGATGCGTCACCAGGCACATGGGCTTGGGAATTTCTTCGAAGAAATCCAGACTACCAAAAAGATTATGAGCATTTTGCTTCATTACCTGATTATCGCCCCAATGGAGCAAAAACGGCCAAATGGTACTGCACCAAGACCTGGTGGTGGGAGGATCCAGAGCTTCGTTATTGCAAGCAACCTATAACTGAGGACGATGACACTATTGGCCACTATTTCAATAGAACTGGTGATAGCACGCCATTCGATTATTCGCTTGAAGATCATTTAATTGAGAAATGGGGATTCACAACCACGGAGATTTATGATCCATCATATGATGGTGGAGATACGGGTTTATGGTACGCGCCTGAACTACCAAAAGAATTGCCTATTTATGATCCAGAAATACATCCTGAACAAAGTCAATCGTACCCAGTTAAGCCGGATAGTATATTTGAAATAACGCTCAGATTTGATCTTCGTTACTCAGTAAAAGAGCAATTGGAAAAGGCGAAAAAAATTCTAATGAGCTATAAAGAAGGTCTGAAAGAAAACTCTCTCTTTCCCGATCTTAAAAATGAAATTGTGCGTACTTCTAAAAGTATTCAAATAGAAAAATTGCCAAAATATCTTCGCGCATATGATGCTAGACAAGATGGAGCTACAGAGCTAGAAATAGGAAAAGAATTTTATCCAGGAACAACCGAAGATAGCGCAAAGCAAAAGGCACATAACGCATGCAAAAAAGCTAAAGAACTTGTTTATGGAGGTTACCGAGAACTAATGAAGTACGAGTAACAATACTCACCCACCCCAAGTTTCGTTACATACACATATAAGATATTCAACCAAAATGCTCCTTTTAACATAAAAAGGGGCTGCAAATGCAACCAACAAGCAAAAATCAATTTTCTTCTTTATCCAATCAACAATTCCCATCTTTAGACCAAATAACCCGCCCGATCCTCACAACCGGCGAGGCCGCATTCTATCTGAATAGGAAACCTCAAACGCTCCGCTGTTGGGCGATGAAGCAAGACGGGCCTTTACATCCAATTCACCTAAACGGCCGTTTGGCGTGGCGAGTTTCCGATATTAAATCACTGATTGGAGGGGTGTAATAATGAACGAAATCAACGAACTGAATGCCACACAAACCACCCTTGCAAACGCAATTGCGGAACACCCTAAAATGGCAGCTAAAGTCATTGAATACAATGAATCTGTTGCTGATTCACGGAGAAGCGTTGATCTGTTGGTTACCGAACGGGAAGCCGCTGAACGCGATCTTGTGCGCGGTAAATCCACACCGGCAGCAGTGGCGGCTATCGACAAGAAATTAAAAGAAGCTAAGGAAAAGTTGGAATCGTTTGAACGCCTTCTGACTTTCTCGAAAGAAGAATTACTGTCAATAGATAATCGGATAGTTACAGCACGTCAACAGCTAGCTAACGCGCGGTTTGCGTTTTGCATTGCCGAGAAAAACCGGCTTGCAGATGAATTGAACGGTAACCAAGCATTCAAAAAATTGATGATTGCGGTATATGCGGCAAATGCTTCTAACAATCTGAGATATACCGCTAACTGGAAAATGTTCGTTGCTGAATTAATTGAAGAAGTGCCTGCTACGGAATTGGCGGCGGCGAAATCGGATTTTCTGAAGAAACACAACTTAGCCGACTGAAGACAAAAAAATCCCGGATATAAGCCGGGATCTTCGCATGCTCACAGTTTCAGAAGGAATTCTAACATGGATCAGATTTCACAGGTAACAGAAAATTTTCGCCAATCAATGCAAGACGCTGGAATTTATTATTCTGGTGAGATAGTAGCCGATGGCAAGCTACACCGAATTAGAAGTGAAAATCATAAGATAGGCACCCAAAATTGCGCGTATGTCTTACATATAGATGGCGGCAAACCCGCAGGTTATTTTGAAAATTGGGTAGCCAGCACAAAACATACTTGGACAACAAGAAAATTGACACGCGGATTTCACGCATTCAGTCATAAAGAAATAACCGAGGCCAAGCTTCAGCGTGATATAGAACAACGCCAAAAGCACGCAGCGGCGGCGATTAAGGCCGTTAATATCTGGAACCGATGCAAACCTATCACCAAACAATCCGAGCACCTCTATCTAGTAAATAAACGTATTCAACCACACGGAGCAAGAATTTATGGCGATGCATTGGTTATCCCAATCTATAACGAATCTGATGAGCTGGTTAATTTGCAGTTTATTAGTCTCAACGGCGAGAAACGGTTCTTATCTGGTGGACGCAAGCGCGGCTGCTTTCATATCATTAGCGATCTATCACAATGTATTCTAATCTGTGAAGGATTTGCTACCGGAGCCAGTCTATTCGAGGACTCCGGGCAGCGTGTTGTTATTGCGTTTGATGCTGGAAACTTGCTACCTGTAGCAAAGAATATCCGAGATTTATCACCAGATACGGAAATCATAATTTGTGCTGATAACGACCTGTCAGGCGTAGGGCAGGCAAAAGCGCGGGAGGCTGCGTTATCTATTGGAGGGAAGATACTTATTCCACTGGAATCCGGCATGGATTGGAATGATGTACTTACAGGGGGCTGCCATGAGTAATCTTGATTTAACCCTTGCTGCGGTACCGGCAAGCATTCTCAAACCGACCCCCGAACCATTGCCAGAACTCCCCAAAGTAGAGCCATTTGATTATAACTATCTGCCTGATGGCATCCGTGGTTATGTGAAAGATATCTCAGAGCGCATGCAATGCCCGCCTGACTTTGCGGCAGTCAACACTTATGTAATGCTTGCTGCACCAATCGGGTGCAAGATTGGGATAAGACCCAAACGCCGTGACAACTGGGTGATAGTTCCTAATCTTTGGGGTGCAACCATTGGTGGATCTGGTGTTATGAAATCGCCTAATCGCAGCGAAGTTTTCAAACCGCTAAAACAATTACAAGTTGATATTTCCATTGAAATCGCAAAACAAAATGAGGAGATCATTAAAGAGATAAATGCAATGTTTGCCGGCGCGGAAATTAAGAAAACAATTCGACGTGCCGAAGCAAAAAAGCGATTAAAGGAAGACAAGGAAGCCGATGTTTCGGAATTACTAAGCGATGATGGAAAGCCTGAAATAAAGGAAAAGACACCGCCCAGATTCATAACCAACAATGCGACTGTTGAAGCACTTGGGCAGATCATGATTGATAATCCAAACGGCATTTTATTTGAAGCAGATGAGCTTATTGGATTACTTAAGGGTCTGGATAAACAAGGCCAAGAAGGTGCACGCGCATTCTATCTTACGGCGGCTGATGGCAATCAATCCTATACGATTGACCGGATTATGAGAGGAACCAATCTGCATATTGAATCTGCTTGCTTGTCGATTATAGGCGGCATACAGCCGGGTGTATTGAGTGAATACGTTAGAGATGCGCTATCAGGCGGCGCGGGCGCTGATGGCTTGTTGCAGCGGTTTGGTTTGATGGTTTACCCGGATATATCACCACTGTATCAATACATTGACCGATTCCCTGACAAATCAGCAAAACAAACAGTTAATGATCTTGTGAGAAAATTGCACAGTCTGGATGTCCAGTCCATAGCAACCATTGGTGAATTTTGTAAAACACCTTATCTTCAATTCGATGATGCAGCGCAAGAAATATTTATTGAATGGCTTTGCAAACTTGAAACCAGATTGCGATCTGGTGAAGATCATCCGGCCATCGTGTCGCACTTATCCAAATATCGAAAGTTAATACCTTCCTTAGCACTAATCAATCATTTATGTGACAGCAATGAGCCGAAAGTGTCTGAAGCTTCTTTACTGCGTGCATTGGCGTATAGCGAGTATTTAGAGAGCCATGCGCGGCGTGTATATAGTCATGGTACGCAGCCCGGAATTGATAGCGCTAAGGCTGTATTGGCTAAGCTGAGAGCCGGTAAGTTAAACAATCCTTTTGCATTGCGTGATATTTACAGGAAGCACTGGACGGGTATTGATACACCGAAGAAAGCGCAATCCGCCATAGATGTTTTGCTTGATTACGATCACCTGACAAAAGAAGAAGTTTTTACAGATGGCAGACCGACAGCTTTATATCATTGGGTGAAATCATGAGCGGTTACCTAGCCAGATTAAAAGTGATAGAAACAGAAAATATTTTCTGCAATACCCCAGAAAGGCAAGTGCCAAAAGTGCCAGAAGTACCTTTTGATACTTTTGGCACCTCCACTCAGGGGCAAATTGAGAAAAATATTTTATTAATTCAGTCATGGCTATATCAAATTGGCGAGCCTGAAGAAGATCATGACTTGGTATTGGATAATTGCAGAAATGATCCTGATGCGATGGAATACTTCTTAAGACACGCGAGAGGTGAATATAAAAGCTAGGTTCTCTTGGTGGGAAAAAACGCCGGGGATCATGAATACCTCGTGAATTTTGTAGCGGAGCAAATTTATTAATGAGTTCTCATATTTATAACAAAACACAGGAAACAAACCATGCAAGTCACCAAATTGGCAAAAC
>NZ_JAYUWI010000012.1:0-22703 GCF_043753625.1 Nitrosomonas sp. | reverse complement strand
CTCGTAGGGTGTTTTGTAATTTAAACATTTTCTGGGGCGATTGTTGAGTCGTTTTTCAATACGATTAATTTCGGCAGCAGTGATATTGTTAAAATTAGGAAACACGGAGGAAACATGGGGTCAGGTCGCGAATCAAGAGTATCTCCTATGAATCCGTGTATCTATTTTGTTTTGTGAACTCGTAGTGTGCGCATTATCTGTACTTGATTCGTGATTCTGTATTTGACCCCAACGGCTGTGTTTTTATTTAAATCGGAAATAAACATGAAGATCAATTTTACAAAAAAAGAGTTTGTTACCCTACTTGAAATGATTGATATTGCAAATTGGGTGATTTCGGCAAATAAGGTTGAAAAGGGGCCAACTGAAAAGCCTTACGAAGAGCTCGAAGGAAAGCTGTACGCGCTTTCGCCTGAATTCGGTTGTGAAGATAAGGTGAAATATTCAAAGGAGCTGGATGGTTACTACCCGACCCATTTTTTTGAAATGGAATCGCCACATCGAAAATTTATTGATGAATATAACGAAGAAACGTTCTGGGATGAGCTGATAGATCGATTTGCAAGTAGGGACGCGATCAGAGAGTTAGGAGAAAAAGAATTTTTAAATTTGGAGTCCATTGAAAGATTCAAGGTATTGGGCAAGCATGAAGAAAAGTGGGCTAAAGAATTCGAAGAATACGGTTTGGAGAACGTTTCTGTAAAAACATAACGATTCGTTCTATTCGCATTACCTAAGGAGTCGCTGAATAACTTACCTTTGTCATTCCGAGCGTAGTAAGGAATCTTTCTGAATCAAAAACATAGATTTCTCGCTATGCTCGAAATGACAGTTATTCAGAGGCTCCCTAAAGTTGGTTTTGGGGCGCAGCTAAGCAATGTCTATGAGTTCAATGTTATCTGCTTATGTTGTTATCATTGAACAACATAGATGTTGTGTGAAATAGAAGTATTCGATATTCATTCATGTATCAAATTCTGGAGTAAAGATCATGCAGAAACAAATGACGACCATAATTGAGCGTGAAGGTAATGGCTACGTGTCTTTCTGTCCGGAGCTCGACAGTGCCAGCCAAGGCGATACTGTTCAAGAAGCGCGAGAGAATCTTCGAGAAGCGTTGGAGTTATTCTTTGAAACTGCGGCTCCCACAGAAATTCAGCAGCGATTTCATGATGAGATTTACATTACTCGATTAGAGATTGCCGTTGAGTAAGTTGCGAATTTTATCGGGGCAGCAAGTTTGTGGTATTCTGGCGCGCCACGGCTTTATTGGAATTCGTCAATGTGTAGCCCATCATTATGCAGAAACAAATTGAAAATACCACAATCACTGTGCCGGTACCCAATCATTCTGAAATACGCATTGGAACACTTCAGTCCATTATTCGCCAATCAGGAATTGCCAGGAATGAATTCGAAGTTTAACAAGTGGCTAATGTCCTATTACGCTTGCAATTTCGCTGTTAAAATCGACTCAAGATGCGCATTGAAATACCGCGTCTCGCCTTTCCGCCAATTAGAATAAGCTCTTAACATCTTGATACCCAAACCATATAGCAGCACAACAAAGATCGTTCTTAATACTGTAATTTTGGTCGAATGCGTGAGCCTTGCACCGAGATTAAGTGAGAACTTACTAATCAATTGACTAAAATCCTTCTAAAGGAAAAGAATATGCCATTTAGCTATAGTAATCAGATCAGCACAATAGTGGGTTTTGCTGAACAGCAGAATCCAGAATCAATTCTTGATATTGGTATTGGAATGGGGCAGTACGGATTTTTGCTACGCACAAATCTAGAGAACGTAAATCTTTTTGAGATTGATGGTTCAAATGCACGTCAACGTAGCAAGGAGCAATGGAAGGTTAGAATCGATGGGATTGAAGGTTATGCGGGATATATTACTGCAGTTCATGAGTATGCTTACACTAATCTGTTCATCGGTGAAGCGCTAGAGTTGCTGCTTACATTGGAAGATAAAATGTACGACTTAGTACTTGCGATAGACATCCTAGAGCATTTTGATAAGGAACAAGGGGTCGTTTTTCTTAGAGAGTGTCAGCGAGTATGCAAGGACTCCGTACTGGTAAGTACACCTAAAGAATTTGTTGCGCAAGAAGTTCCTGCGAATCCCTTGGAGAATCATCGATCACATTGGGTTGAGGAAGATTTTAAGTTTTGTGGTTTTGATTATTTTTTACCTAACCCATTGAGCTTGATTGCAATTGCAAAAAATAAGGGCGAATAGTAATAGTATTACTGCAGTTTTGCTGTGTGATCCTACAACGGTGTACTTGCAGGTTGAATGTGGTCGGCACTCATTAGTACATATTCTTTTCAATTAGAATAAGCTCATTAACATCCTGATACCTAAGCTATATAGCAGCACAACAAAGATCGTTCTTAACACTGCAGTTTTGGTGGAATGCGTGAGCCTTGCACCGAAGGGGGCTGTCAGCATGCTGGCTAGCACCAGCCAGGCCAGTGCCGGCAAATAGACATAACCCAAGCTGTATTCAGGCAATGTTTCCGGTTGCAGGTAGCCATTCGCGACATAACCGGCGGTGCCCGCCAGTGCGATGGGGAAACCAATGGCGGCTGCGGTGCCGATGGCGTGTTGCAGTTTGATTTTGCACAAAGTCAGAAATGGCACGGACAATAATCCGCCGCCTATCGCAACTAGGCTGGAGAGTGCGCCGATTACGCTACCGGCGAGAAACATGCCGATTTTTCCGGGGAGCTGAAAAATAGGGCTGGGGCGAAATTGCAGTAGCATTTGGGTGGCGGCATAAAAGATGAAAATCACAAAAATAATGCTCAATAGTTGGCCAGTCATCGAGCTGGCTAAAGCGGATCCGCCGAAAGTGCCGAGAAAAATGCCAGGCGTTATGTTTTTCACAATCTGCCAATCCACCGCCCGATGCTGATGGTGCGTGCGCAGGCTGGCGGCTGAGGTGAAGATGATGGTGGCCATCGTGGTGCCTAGTGCCAGATGTATGATGCGATCGGTAGGGAAGTCCTGGGCAGTGAAGATAGCAATCAGCACCGGTACGATGATGAGTCCGCCACCAATGCCCAGTAACCCGGCAAAGAA
Source organism: Nitrosomonas sp. (assembly GCF_043753625.1). GTDB lineage: Bacteria > Pseudomonadota > Gammaproteobacteria > Burkholderiales > Nitrosomonadaceae > Nitrosomonas. The sequence continues at coordinate 19,607 of NZ_JAYUWI010000012.1, read as the reverse complement.
ACCCACAAACGTACCGGTCAGCAGGTAAATCAACCACCATTCCATTTAATCAGGCTCTATAAAATTGAAGGGGAAAAACAAAAAGATTAAGCCACATTACAGAATAGCCATAATGAATGGTCATTCGGACGGATCATCCGGAGTGATTGCCTGTTTGTAACACCCGTATCCTGAAGCGCTCTGGACGTACTGAACTGATCGGATGGTGAGATAAACGATAAAAAGAGCACGTTATGCGATTAGGCTCAACAAACGCCGGATTTCTTTCTCGTCAAGCTCTAACCACTGTCCGCGTTTAATCCGCGGGGGTAAGTTGATCGGACCGAAACGCACACGCATCAGGCGGCTTACCGTCAATCCAACCGCTTCAAACATGCGTCGTACCTCACGGTTTTTGCCTTCTTTTAGAATGATACGATACCAGTGATTGGCGCCTTCTCCACCTTGGTCGGCCAGATACGAAAAAGCCGCCTGTCCGTCGGCTAACATAATACCGGTGGTCAGTTGCGTTATCTGCTCGGGCGTCAGTTCTCCCAATACCCGCACGGCATATTCGCGCTCCACTTCAAAACTTGGGTGCATCAGCCGATTGGCCAACATACCGTCGGTGGTGAAAATAAGCAATCCGCTGGTATTAAAATCCAGGCGCCCGATGGCAATCCATTTGGAAGACCGGAGATGGGGCAGTTTGTCGAATACGGAAGGACGCCCCTCGGGGTCATCCCGGCTGACAATCTCGCCTTCCGGTTTATGATACAGCAGGACCTTGGGCAGACTTTCTTCCAGATTGAGACGAATTGCACGCTTGCCGATGCGCACGAGATCTTGCGCGCCGACCCGGTCGCCTACCACAGCAGCTTTACCGTTTATACTGACTGCACCGGAAGCAATTAGCACTTCCATTTCCCGCCGCGAGCCTAGTCCCTTCTGTGCCAGAAGTTTCTGTAACTTGAAAGTGGGTGTTGCCGGTGTACTGGGAGGAGCTGGTGTTTGTTCTGCTTCATCAGTTTGTACAACGGATATTTTTTTCTTTATTGGCCTGATTGGCCTGTTTACTTTCATGAATGCTTAAACCCGGGAATTGTGCTGACGAAAAAAACTATTTGATGAAACGTGAGATGAAGGATTTTAAACCATTTAGCGTTCAATCATGAATTTATCAATCGCTACATTGTAAATTATGTCACAAAAATAAATAACACCATTCTGCGGACGGTGAATACTCGCTGGGTAAGCGCGAGCAACTTCATGATTAAAAGTTAAATTTTTTATGCTTGCTAAAATGTCAGATCGCCCGCTACCAGGCTGGTGCCATCATTATGCGTCACAATGCCGAGAACCTGTATATCCGAAGCAGCAATCGTATCATCACCGCCTGATCCGGCGGTATACAATACTATCGCGGTCTGTGTGACAGAGAAATTGATGATAAACAAATGTTCTTCTCCCGTAGCAATAGCGGAAAAATCGATTTCTTCTGCCAATTCGCCCAGAACATTCGCCAATCCGGGTGTTGTAAAAGCTGATAGGGCAATCTCGATTTCTGTGTCAAACAACACGGTTGCTTCCTGATTAACGCCGCCAGCGATGGTTTGATTTCCTAAATCAGCACCGTCACTTGTCGAATAATCCAAAATACCATCGCTATCATCATCCAACGTTGTTTTTAATGTTCCGGTGATCTGGAGCAGGTCATCCGTAGCATCGCTAGCATTGGCATCAAATTGGGTTATTGCATCTGCGCCGCTACTCGCACCGGCTACGGCACCATCCGAAACGGAACTGAAAATCACTGTCTGCCGGGTATTATCGTTTGCACTGCTACCCAAAATAATCGTATCCGCACCGGCATTACCTGTGATGCTGTCATTGCCTGCGCCGCTGGTGATACTGTCATTGCCGGCGCCACCGATGAGCGTATCGTCACCTGTGGCTCCAGCAAGCGTATCGTTACCGGCGCCCCCGGTGATACTGTCATTGCCGGTGCCGCCATTGATCGTGAAGTTGCCATCCGTTTCTGCGCTGCCAATGAATGTCAGCACACCGGAATTGGCGGCATTCGTGAGTGTCAAAGTTGAACTGGATGCAACCAGAATATCTTTCGTAGTGATAGTGACCGCGGTATTCGTATTGACCAGTGTGATGGTTTCAATATTTCTGATGCTGTCGAAGTCATTTGACGCGGTAAATGCCGTATTTCCGGTTAAGGCGACTGTGTCTGTTCCCGAATTTCCGTCTACAACATCTGCGTTGGTTAAACCGGTGGCAGCAGCAAAAGTGAAGGTTTCGCTGCCTGAACCGCCGGTGATCGTATCGTTACCTAGGCCCGCTGTAATGACATTATTTCCCGCGCCACCGTCAATCATGTCATTACCGGTTCCCCCCGTGATAACGTCTGCTGCCCCGCCACCTGTAATATTGAAAGTGCCATCTGTTTCTGCACTCCCATTAAACGTTAATATGCCAGTAGTCAGTGTCGTTGCTTGCAGCGTTAAAGCAGCTCCTGCGGCAACCAGTGCATCCTTTGAGGTAATGGCGACATTTGTAGTCGTATTGGCAACCGTAATCACTTCGATATTGCTCACATTATCAAAATTGGTCGCGGCAACCGCCGTATTACCAGTTAACGTGACCGTGTCAATTCCTGTGCCGCCATTTACTGTGGTATCTGCACTGGTTAGGCCAGTGCCTGCAACGAAGGTAAATGTGTCGTCACCCCCTTCACCAATAATACTGTCACTTCCTGAGCTGCCGGTGATACTATCTGCACCATCACCACCCGTGATGCTGTCATTACCTGCACCACCTGTGATATTAAATACGCCATCCGTTTCTGCAGCACCGTTAAAAGTTAGCCCGCCAGTAGTCGCGGTGGATAACGTCAGAGTGGCACCCGCAGCAACCAAGGTATCCTGAGTGGTAATCGTGACAGCTGTGGTTGTGTTGCCTAGCGTAATGGTTTCGATGTTGCTGATATTGTCGAAATCAGTGGCTGCGGTAAAAGCGGTATTGCCAGTCAGCGCAACCGTATCCGTCCCTGCACCTGCATCCATACTATCTGAACTGGTAAGTCCAGAAACAGCAGCAAGCGTAAATGTATCATTACCGGAATCTCCGGTCAGTGTGTCATTCCCCAAGCCAGCGGTAATACTGTCGTTACCGATTCCACCGGCAATGGTGTCATTTCCCGAGCCACCGGTAATCGTATCGTTACTTGTTCCCCCGGTGATATTGAACGCACCGTTGGTTTCTGCAGCACCATTAAATGTCAATATACCTGCATTAGCCGCATTGGATAATGTCAACGTGGCTCCCGCTGCTACCAGTGCATTCACTGTAGTAATGGCAATCGTCGTATTGACCATGCTGGGTAGCGTAATGGCTTCGATGTTACTCACATTATTGAACTGAGCCGCAGTAACGGCCGTGGTGCCGGTCAATGTCACTGTATCCGTCCCGGTGCCGCCGTTGACTGTATCGGTAGTCAATCCTGTTCCTGCGACAAAGGTAAACGTATCATCACCAGCCCCGCCCGTAATGCTGTCGATGCCTGTGCCGCCCGTGATATTGAATTTACCATTTGTTTCTGCACTGCCAATAAATGTCAGTACACCCGAATTGATCGCATTCGATAGCGTCAAAGTAGCGCCTGCTGCTACCAAAGTATCTTGCGTAGTAATTGCAACAGTCGTATTCGTATTGGCGATCGTAATGACCTCGATATTACTGACATTGTTAAAGTTAGTTGCAGCAATCGCTGTGTTACTAGTCAGCGCGACCGTATCCGTCCCAGTACCCCCGTTTACTGTGTCTGCACTGGTCAAACCAGTGCCAGCAACAAAAGTAAAAGTATCGTCACCGGCACCTGTGGTGATGCTGCTGGTGCTAGTGCCCGTGGTTATATTGAATTTTCCCGTGGTATTGGCAATCGCCCCGGTTAATGTTGTTCCAGTAAATCCAGTGATCGTCACGGTATCGCCGTCTGCTACGCTTGAAATTGCTAGATTGGCTGCTCCGGCTGCGATGGCGATTCCATCGTCAACCGCATTATCTGTCACGGTAACGCCGATTGTGCCACTGGTCGGGTTTGAAACAGTCATATCCCCAACCAGATTGGTGATATTGATTGTGCCGGCCGCAGCACCACCCGAGGTGATGGTTAGGCCAATGTTATTGGTTAAAGCAGCAGCGTTGATACTCACGGTATCGGACGCCGCGCCAGCGGCCACATTCACTGATGTCGCAGCGGTTCCTGTCGTAATACTGATTCCGTTATCCGCTGCGTTGGCTGTGGTTGCTGCCAACGCCCCGCTCAGATTGGAGGCAATCATATCGCCGACCAAGCTAGTGACTATCAACGCCGAAGTGCTTGCCGCAGCCAGAGTCAATGCGGTATTTTGCGCTAATGCTGTCGCATTTACAGTCACTGTATCGCTGGCATTATTCGCAATCAGCATTCAATGCTGCTGAACCGATTGTCAGCGTACGGGCATTGGTGGTGTCATCACCCAATTCATAGGTTTCAATATTGGATAAGGCCGTCACTGCACCATCACCGCTAGTGGTGATTTTTTCACCACTCACTCCGGTACCTGCGGCTGTGATAGTGCCTGTGAAGTTCTGATTTTGTGATGCTGATAAGGTGATCGATGCCCCCGACGTCAATGTCAGCGCTTCTACATTGGTTATGCTGCCGCCACTGACATTTGCACCGGTGTTCAAGCTGAGAACATCGTCCACTGTATTATCGCCCGTGAGGGTACCCGTATAGGTTAGTGTACCCAGGTTAAAAGTGATCGCATCGGTTGTCGAACTGGCAGTCACATTCGTGCCCGCATTAGAAACGGTTATCGTGCGTGCATTTGTCGAATCATCACCCACAGTGTAATTTTCTACTTCTGTTAATGTTGTGATGGTGCCATCACTGATAATTGTGATTTTCTCACCATTCGCGCCAGTGCCTGCTGCCGTAATCGTGCCGGTAAAAAGTTGATTTTGTGAGGCTGACATGGTTACGTCATTGGTCCCAGTAACGCCTGTCGCATCAAAGGTTAAATGAGGAAAATTGATCACAATCGCCGATGTGATATTGGAACCATCTTGTACGCTCAATGTGTTAGTGCCTGAGCTTCCATCTAGGACAACCGTGGTCATTACGAGGGGAGTCCAGGTTGCTGCAGTAGAAATCGACAAGATGTCATTTGCCGAAGTGCCTGAAAATGCAGTCGCACTGGTTGCTAAATAGGATTGAACAGTGGTTGGAGTCGGAGTGCCGCCACCGCCGCCGCCACTTGATGGTGCCGGAGGTAATGGCAATGGATCCGGCAATCCGTCACCGGTTACATCACCTACCGTAGTGCCAGCTATTGTGATTGCATTGATTAAAGTGGGTCCTGATGTGCTACTGACTGCATTCTCGACATTTCCTATTGCGGCTCCGGATCGCATCATTGATTCAATGTGTTCGGATACAATCTGAACAGCGGCAATGCTGGACAGTATTTTTGATTTATCAGAAATGCTTGTAGAGGCATTAACAACTGCTTTGTTTAAATTAGCAATGGCCTGTGAAGCACTGGTTACCAAAGTGCCAATTTTGAATAACTCGGAATTGTTAGCCCCTGACAATTCAGTAGTATCTTGAATGATTTGTATGATGGTATTGTTGGCTGACAGATCAATTAAACCGGTATTGCTGATATTACTCACCAGTGATGCAGCAAGTGCTTCATAGGTTAAATCAATAGCCGCAGCTTCATTCGCTAGAACGCCTGAGCCACTTAGTAATGCCCCGGTCTGACTGATGAGAATACTCACCTTAACAGTCGCAATGTGAATGGCTAAAGCGATGTCTGTTGCAGTCTTGCTAGTGTCTGTTCGACTGGTTTCATAAATGGGGTCAAAGTGAAGCAAATCAACGCCTGGATGTAAACCCAGCGATGCCAATACCTTTGCGGTAGCATCTGCCACAGGCATGGCGTTATTTTGCGTTATCTTGTCAATGAGTGTGGTCAGCGGAGTAATGACCGTTGAACCTGGAGGGGCCGTTATACTTCCGGTGAATGCTATTCCAGTGGAAATGTCGATTCCGCCGGACACGATCAACTGACCGAAACCATTTACCCCAGGTAAAAAGAAATTACCCAATGTATCCGATGTGGTGCTGGATTCATTGCTATTGTGAATCCCATCACCATTTAGATCTGAAAATACGTTGGCACTCTTGATATAACCATCGATTATTTTTCCGCTTACACCCGATTCTAGAGCTGCTTTCGCTGAGGTAACGCTGCTGGCATCTGCAGTAACATTTTTAGTTATATGCTGTAAAACAGCCAGGCTTGTGGCGGATCCGCCTTGATCAATAGAATAGTAGGCAGCTACTTCGACTTTGTTATTAAATTGCTGGGCTGCAGCACCCCAATGCGTATTGTCTGTATCAATCGATGCCAGTGCTGTTGCTGCCCAGTGAATGACTTCTCCTCGGCTTTCGCCAGCCACCAGCATTTTCTCTATTTCTGTGGCGGACCATGCCTTATCTTCCTGGTTTACGAGAGTCCCGACTGTATTTTCTACAAACTGATGGGCAAACGTAGCATTGGAAAGCGTGTCTGAATAGAGCGACTGTTTAAAAACATCAGTCTGTGCAAGATTATTGACCAGTTCTTTAACAGAGCTGCCAGTATTTTTAATAAAAGCAACAAATTCATTTAAATAACGTGCACCCGGCGCCGCACGGAACATCGCTTCAACTGTTTGTACCACTTCCAGTTGTTTGTCATCCATGGTATTCCTCAAATTTACTTAAGTAGCATCGATGATGCCACGTATATAAATTGATTCTACCGAATGAATGGGTAAATGAATTACCCTAATAAAGTAAATAAATTATCGTATATCGTTATTTATAGGTGATAACTTACTCTAGAAAGGTAATTTGATGCCCGGCGGTAAACCCAATCCGCTGCTCAGTTCTGCCATTTTTTCCTGTGTGGTGGATTCCACACGGCGTACAGCGTCATTAAAAGCTGCAGCTACAAGATCTTCCAGCATTTCTTTGTCATCGCCTACAAGACTGTCATCAATACTGATTCTTTTGACATCATGACGGCAAGTCATGACGACCTTGACCAGGCCCGCTCCGGATTGGCCTTCCACCTCGATGGTGGCGAGCTTTTCCTGCATTTGCCGCATGTTTTCCTGCACCATTTGTGCTTGTTTCATCATGTTTCCCAGATTACCTTTCATCATTACTATCTCCTTTATTTTGAATGGGTTTAATTGAAGGAACGATTAATTTTGCATCAAATTGTTCGATCAGTTCTTGCACAATCGGATCCTTCTCAATGGCTGCAATGGCTTGTTCCTGTTTTTCTTCTGCTTCACGTTGTTGCAGTGCCACGGGCGTCAATCCTGTCAGGCTACCAACGGAAAAATTAAGCATGACAGGTTTGCCAAAATAGCTATTTAATTCTGTCCGGATTTTATCCTGATATTTCTTTTCCAACAGGTGCTTATGCACATCCGGTACATATAGCTCTATATTTTCTGCTGAAAGAACTCTGGCTTCGCTATGCTGTGCCAGCATTTTAGCCATTCCAGTCAGCTTCAATTGCTCAGTCAATTTTGGCCAATCCAGATCGGATAAATCAACACGGATACTGTCAGGGGAGGGCTGCACAATCTGCTCAGGTTCAGCTTGCTGTGTAGTATTCGTTTTACTGGATGGCTTAGTATCCATTGCCGAAACTTGCAGCGGTTGATTATTAGCTGAAAGATCATCCGGCATGAAGGTCAACATGCGCATCAGCGTCATGGTAAAACCGGCATATTCGTCCGGTGCCAGACTCAGATCACTGCGTCCGTGCAATGCAATTTGATAAAACAACTGTATGTCATCGGGCGGAAAAATATTCGCCAACGAGAAAACACGAGCGTATTCGGGTGCATCTTCGCTGATCGCTTGCGGAACCGTTTGTGCCAGTGCGAGTCGATGCAATAAAACTGCCAAATCCTGCAAGACTGAATCAAACGAAAGACACTGTGCTTCCATTTCATCCGCCAATGACAATAATTTTAGGCCATTCTTTTGTGCCAGCGCTTCCAATAGATCAAAAAGATAACCCTGGTCAATGCTGCCTAACATATCCCGGACACCGGCTTCTGCAACATGCCCCTCACCGAAAGCAATGGCCTGATCCAGCAAACTGAGCGCATCGCGCATACTGCCTTGGGCCGCACGAGCAATTAATTGCAACGATGGGGTGTCGCATTGGATTTCTTCTTGTGCCAATACCTTTCTGAGGTGTTCGATAATTTGTGTTTGCGGAATTTGCTTCAGATTAAATTGCAAACAACGAGATAAAACAGTAATCGGTATTTTTTGGGGATCCGTGGTAGCCAATACAAATTTGACATGTGCAGGCGGCTCTTCCAAAGTCTTCAACATGGCGTTGAAGGCTGATTTGGAAAGCATATGGACTTCATCAATGATGTAAATCTTGTAGCGTGCGCTGGTAGGTGCGTACAGCGTATTTTCCAATAGCTCACGCATATTATCGACTTGCGTGTTGGAAGCCGCATCCAATTCAATGAGATCAATAAAACTGCCCGCATCGATTTGCAGGCATGCGGGACATGTACCGCATGAGGTCGCGGATACACCCGATTCACAATTGAGTGATTTGGCCAGAATACGGGCAATGGTCGTCTTACCAACGCCGCGTGTACCTGTTAGCAAATAAGCATGATGTAGCCTGTTTTGTTCAAGCGCATTGGTTAGCGCCTTGACCACATGCTCTTGTCCAGTTAATTCTGAGAAATTTCTTGGGCGCCACTTACGCGCAAGGACTTGTGTTTGAGACACGGTTTTGATTGAATTGGAAATGTGAATCTGACCGATGAGACCAGTAAATAGTCCGAAAATATAGAAAAATCGATTCCAACGATATGTGTTGGGTGGCGAGCCAGACCCCCGGCACTCGCAATAAACAGCTGTGGCTGCTTCCTTCCGGACCTGACCAGATTCACCATCTTGCAATGCGGGGAGGCCCGCCATAAAACTTATCAAAGTGCCGGCAGTATATCAGCAGATGATTGATTACTTCAATTCGATTACTGAATAATGTGTGTCAGGAAAGCTGTCCGAGAAGATGGAAACCTCTGCGGATAAGCGATCCTGGCTATATTTCTAAATTATTTTATCATGCAGAATAGCTATTTGCATCGAATAATCAAAGAATATATCTCAATAATTATTTAACCAACGACGCTATCTTAAATTCACTAACGCACTGTGTATATTGGTGAAACCCTTGTTTATTCCTAAAGGAAACCATTAAATGGCGCTTACTTTGATTGGTTTGACTGGTACAATCAAGCGCATGCTCATCAAAGTATTGCTAGGCGGCACCGATGCGATCAAACGCTCAAAATCAATTGATTTCTTTAAATTTCCTTAGCACATGAACTTATGTTTTTAAATCTTGATTTATTATCAGATTGGCTTGTTGGAGCGAGCTGCTTCGCATTGTGAACCAGGCTGCCATCATCCAAACGCTGCGGGCTAGTCTGCCTAATCTGCTGGCCATCTACGTCTTCGGCAGCCGCATTCAAGGCACAGCACAAATTGATAGCGATCTCGATCTGGCGGTGCTGGTCGCGGGTTATGCCGAGCCTCTGGTATTGTGGACTCTGGCGGGTGATCTGGCCGATGTGGCAGGCTGTCCGGTTGATCTGCTCGATCTGCGTGCCGCTTCCACCGTGATGCAATATCAAGTCATCACCACCGGTCAGCGCTGGTGGGCGTTGGATGCGCAAGCGGCTTTGTTCGAGGCTGCCATCTTGAGTGAGAAAACGGAGCTGGACACCGCCCGTGCCGGGTTGCTAGCCGACATTCAAAAAAGGGGAAAGGTCTATGGCTGATGATGTGCTGATCAACAAGGCTGCCACCATCGAGCGCTGTGTGGCGCGGGCGAGGGAGGAATATGTAAAAAATCCCGCTACTTTTCCCATGGATTTTACTCGGCAAGATGCGGCCATACTGAACATTCAACGGGCTTGCGAAGCAGCGCTGGACATGGGGCAGCACGTAATTCGGCGTGAAAAGCTGGGGGTGCCGCAAAGTGCGCGTGATGTATTTGCGCTGCTGGCGCAGAGCGGTTGGATCGATGCCGAACCTGCCGATAAGCTCAAACGTATGGTGGGTTTTCGCAACATTGCCGAACAAAACTATCAGGCGCTGCAACTACCGATCTTGATTAGTATCGTCGAAACACATTTGGATGAGTTTCTGGAATACAGCCAGGCGTTGTTGTTGGGTGACGCTTCTCAGACAAAAGAGTAAGTATGAAGCACGTTGACGAAAAGGCATTCTGGTTAGCAAAAGTCATGAAGGTTATGAAATTGAATGATAAGATTGATGCACCTTCTGGAGTCGGCACATCCTATCAAACTTGAACCTAAAAATATTCTCTGCTCTAGACCCTCGCTACTGCTATGTTGTAAGCGGCTTAACAGAAATTTAGATTTCCTACCACCACTCAAACCCACCGTGCTAAGGAATAATGCTATTTGGTGGAACAAGATCCTTAAGTGGCGGATAAATCTAAAAACACGTGATATAGTTCAACGAACAAGGTTAATCTAATACTCAGATGATTAAACGACTTACTTTACGAAATTTTAAGAATGTTGGTGAACAGACTTATGACTTTACGCAATTTGATTTGTTGGTCGGACGCAATAACAGTGGTAAAAGTACGGTACTTCAAGCGTTGGCGATCTGGCAGTTTTGTGTGGATGAGTTTCGTCGTTCCAATCGCGTTGGTGACAGAGGCATTCAAGTAGTTCTACCTAACTTTACAGCACTTCCTGTACCTGAATTCAACTTGCTTTGGAAAGATAAAACAGATCGTCATTGGCCGACGGTCAATGGCAAAAAAAACAGGAATATATCCTGATCGAAATCCTTGTTCACTGGCGACGAGAAGAAGGTGAAGTTGACGAATTTGGTGTCGAGTTACGATATCATTTATCTCAAACAATCTATGCTATTCCCACTGGCGGATGGGCTAAATTCCGCGCTTACAAACAGCAGGGAGATTTGCCAAGAATTGCTTACGTACCTCCTTTTTCCGGTTTGGAGCCGCTGGAAAAAAGGTTAGACGATGCGCCGATTCGTCAACAAGCCGGCAAGGGTCAGCCTGGAAGTGTGTTACGCAATCTCTTATTACAGGTATGCCCAATGCCGCCGAGAGGAAAAGATGGACGTATTGAAAAAAATTATACATCACCAAAGGACTGGAACGAATTAGCCGATGTGGTCGAGCGCTGGTTTTCGGTTAAAATTTCCTCGCCGCAATATGAGATGGGCAAGGATGTTTATATTACTGTCGAGTATCGACAGAATGGTAAGAGTTACGACATCATTGCTGGCGGCAGTGGTTTTCACCAAACATTGACATTACTTGCTTTTCTTTATGGTTATCAACCAACTACTATACTCTTAGATGAACCGGACGCGCATTTGCACGTCAATTTGCAGCGAGAAATTCTTGATTATTTCAAATTAAAATCTGTTGAAAGAAATATACAATTTTTAATCGCTACCCATGCTGAAGAATTTGCCAAAGGAGTGGATGCCAGCCAAATTATTTCTCTACTCAAACAATCCCCTACACGTATTCAATCCACACCGAGTGTATTGCGCGCTATGGCGGATGTTTCAAATGAAGAGATCATGCAACTGATGGCCTCGCCGTTTATCCTCTATGTAGAGGGCGAAAGTGACGAACGAATTCTTCGTGCTTGGGCTGCTTCATGTAATGCTTTGTCAGAAATCGACAAGGTATGTTTCAAAACCATGGGAGGCGGCGGTAAGAAAAACATGCAGGATCGCGCCAATCAACATTTTGCTGCTTTGCAGCAGATTATTCCTAATGTTAAGAGACTGATGCTATTCGATTATGACGGCAGTGATGAAGCCTTTCATCCTCCCTCAGACAATCCTGCGTTAGTAGAATGGAAGCGCAAAAATATCGAGAACTATCTGCTCGTGCCGGATGCATGGAAGCGCGCGGCGTGTCGCCCTCTAGGTGATCTTTTCGTTCAAGATGCGTTGCAAAGCATTACTATTTTTTTTGAGGGGCAGAATCTGACGCTTCCCCTCGGCAAGACTTGGCGCAATGTGGATGCGAATATTTTTGAGATAGTGGACGGCAAGCGCATTTTATTCGAAAACAATAATTCTTTATTTCACACGCTTCGGCAAGGCGATCCATCAATAGAACTGATTAGAGAAAATGTGGCGGCAGCGATGGATCGCGAAGAAATTCATGCGGATGTTCATGAATTCTTCATCAAACTAACCACCCTGATCACAGATAAAATTGAATAATTGGTGGATTTCGCCTTGTCATTATCATAGAAATCTTATGTATAATAAGGCATAACCTTATCCACCTTATCATATCGCTTACCGCGTCAACCCCGCATACAACACAGGTAGTTTCTCCGGCAACCGTTCCACATGATCCACCACCAAATAGTTACGTTCACCGAAAATGCGCGACACATATTGATCCGCGCGCGGATCGAGGCTCATGCAGTAGGTGAGAATGCCCGAGCGGCCGGCTTCTTCCACGGCTTTTTTGGTGTCGTGGCGCAGGTATTGCGGGTCGCGCACGTCAACGTCGGCGGGTTCGCCGTCGGTGATGACAAGCAGCAGTTTTTTCGCAGACTTTTGCAGTTTTAGGTAATGGGTGGCGTGGCGCATCGCGGCACCCATGCGGGTCGAGAGTTGCCCGGTCATGCCGGCGAGCCGGGCTTTGGGGATTTCGTTATAGGGTTGGTCGAAATCCTTGTAGCGGTAGTATTCCACATCGTGCCGCCCATCCGAACAGAAGCCGTGAATCGCGAAAGGGTCGCCGATTTTGTTGATGGCGTTGGCGAGCAGTACCGTCGCCTGGCGAGTCAGATACAGCACGGAATAGTCATGTCCGGCGACTTTTTTGTTGGTGGATTCGGATAAATCCAGTAGCACGAGCACTGAAATGTCGCGCACTTTGCGCACCGAGCGCATCATGATGCGCGGATCGGGTTGCATGCCCATACGGATGTCGATCATCGAACGGATCGCGGCGTTGATATCGATTTCGTCACCGTCTTCCAATTTGCGGATGCGGCGCGTGCCTTGCGGTTGCATGGCATCCAGCAAGAATTTCATGCGCGCGATTTCGCGTTTGTATTGCTGCGCGATGTCGTCGATACATTGTATGTCGCCAAGTTTCGGGCGTTTTTCTTGTACAGTTGCCCAATCCGGGCGCTCCAATTGAATCTGGTAATCCCATTCGGAATAGTGATAGGGCGCCGACACCGGTTCTTTGCCTTCTAGATCATTGTAGGAAACGCCGGTATCTTCATAAGGGAAAAATTTGGTACCCATAACCCAGATTTCCTGCGCATCATCTCCGGCGGTTTCCACCTCGACTTCGTTGGCGAATTCCATCACATTGACATATTTGCGAATTTGTTTGGGTGCTTCATAACCAGCCGACAGCGATTTATTTAAATCAAATTCCTCAAATTCCCAGAAATAACGATTGTCGTCGCGATACGGTGCGGTGAGTTGATCCGATAGCATGGCGTACGGAATGTTTTTTTCTCTAAAACTATGCGTCAGCTGAACGCCAATGTCCCATGAGATTTGATAGGTATCCAGTTTGTCCTGTGCGGCTGCAAAATGCTGACGGCCTTCGGCAATCCAACGATCGTTGTCCTGATAATCCGGGTCGAGTAAAGCGCGTGCCAAGCGATTGAGATAGTCGCCCATGGTGACAGCCCTATCCGGTGTGGCGGTATGCAAAGTTGCCCAGGTTTTACGCAATCCTGGGAAGCGGCGAATGGCAAGTGCTTCGACGCGCGCATCTTCGATCACGGAGATGACCGCCATTTGCATCGGACTCAATCCTTCCGCAGAAATCGGTTGTTTGGTTTCCACCAGATGCGCAGCGGCATGAGCGGCGGCGGCACGATAAACCTCGGTGGCGGATACACCCGCATGGCTGTCATAGGCATCAGGCAGGTAAATGAAGTAATTTTCGATATAGGGTTTGTAACCTTCACGCGTTTCAAAGTCACCGGAGGTGGGTTTCATGAAAAAATCACGTGCCCACAGTGCGCGCAGATACATATTGATACGGCGCTGCACATCCACAAACAGGGTGCCTTTGCGTTCCTTTTGCAGTACCGCGAGTGATTCCTTGGATTCCAATCCAAAATATTTGATTTGCTCTTCATAATTCGTGCGATGCGCATGCGCGCCCCACATCGCCCAACGGCGCAAACCGCCCAGAGTCAGTTGACCAAACAGAATATCCAATTTGTTGAGCATCGGACGCATGCCACGCGGTGCTTGTGCAATCAAAGTATTCAGGAATTGCAGATAATTCTGGAATAGTTGCGCATCACCGAGGCGTTTGGCCGCTGTGGGAGAGGTGGCTAATACCAGCTCAATCACTGCGCCGGAAGTTCTGGAGGCGAGTGAAAGTGCAGAAGTTGCCAGATCGCTGATAATGTCTTCACCAATTTCTTTGGCTACCAATGGGACTTCATCGATCCAACAATCTACCAGACTGCGTCCGCGCCTTAATCCACGAATTGCCGAAGCGCCTTTCAAGTAGTTATCCAATCCGCGCGATGAAAAGATTTTGACAGCTTCAGGCCATGCATGCTTGAGTAATTCAACCGATTCTGGCTCTAAATCTTCCAGTAATTCTTTGTAGTCATCCAGATTAATACTCATGGGAGCACCTGTTTATTTTTACAAAACAATCGATAGGTTTCTGAATTATAAGGACGCTTAATTAAAAAAAGTGCTAACTGCAGCATCCAATGCATCGCGCATATCGGGATCATCGGTAATGGGGCGCACCAGCGCAACACGGCAAGCGGCATGAGCATCCACTTTTTTGGCGATGAGACTGCCTGCGTAAATCAGCATACGCGTTGAGATTCCTTCATCCAATCCATGACCTTTGAGGTTGCGTGCACGTTCCGCAATCGATACCAGTTTTTCAGCAATTTCAGTGGACACCCCCGTTTCATGCGACACAATTTCACTTTCAACGTCATGATTGGGGTAATTAAAATCCAGTGCGCCAAAGCGCTGTTTGGTGGATTGCTTGAGGTCTTTCATCAAGCTTTGATAGCCTGGGTTGTAGGAAATGACAATCTGGAAGTCGGCGTGCGCATGAACGAGTTCGCCTTTTTTTTCCAATGGCAAGACACGGCGATTGTCGGTTAATGGATGGATCACGACAGTGGTATCCTGACGCGCTTCAACGACTTCGTCCAGATAGCAGATGGCGCCATAGCGTGCCGCAACAGCCAACGGCCCATCTTGCCAGCGCGTGCCGTTGGCATCGAGCAGGAAGCGGCCCACCAAATCGGATGCGGTCATATCTTCGTTACAAGCTACGGTAATCAGCGGTTTTTTTAATTTCCATGCCATGTATTCAACAAAACGAGTTTTACCACAGCCGGTAGGACCTTTCAGCATCATCGGCATGCGCACCGAATAGGCGGCTTCATATAATTCCACCTCATCAGCTACGGGATGGTAATAGGGCTCGGTGGTTACACGGTATTGATCAATGATTTCGCTCATGATGAACTCCTGTTATAGCTGTCTGAAAAGTACTTTATTTTGGTCAAAAAAAACCCCCGATCCTTTGCAGGGAAGGGGGTTCCAGGGTACGAAACCCGTCGTGTCTTAAACAGTCTTGCCGCGGTATATCACCATGGCTGTGCCTTGCGATTGGTTGAAATTGTTGTAGCCAATTAAGCGGACATGATTATCCGGGTTGGCTTTATGACATGCAGCAGCTTCTGCCAGCACGCGGTCTACATCAGTTTCACCAAACATGGGTAGTTTCCACATATACCAGTAGGAATCCATTACATACTCTGGTTCTGTATGCTCGATGGCTGGATTCCAGCCTTTACTAATTAAATACTGTACTTGCTTCTTGATATCTTTGTCAGACATTGCAGGCAGGTAGGAAAATGTCTCAAACTTACGGCTTGCTGGATCACTAACACGTGATTTGTAGTCTATTACTTCGCTCATTCTTTATTCCTCATTTTTAGAGAGATGAAGAAGAAAAGCTATGTTAACTATCGGCTCTTCTTCTTTAGTTATGTGTTGCTTACTTGTGGGCTACGTCGAGCTTATCAACCGTATCAAACTCGAACTTAATTTCTTTCCATGTTTCCATGGCGATTTTCAGTTCGGGACTGCTCTTAGCAGCTTTGGTTAGAATCGCTTTGCCTTCCTTCTCGATTTCAACACCTTGGTTACGTGCTTCGACGCAGGCTTCCAATGCTGCGCGGTTAGCAGCGGCACCAGCAGCATTGCCCCATGGGTGGCCTAAGGTACCGCCACCAAATTGCAAGCAGGCATCATCACCGAAAATAGCAACCAGTGCTGGCATATGCCAAACGTGAATACCGCCCGAAGCAACTGGGAATACACCTGGCATCGAACCCCAGTCTTGATCGAAGAACAGGCCGCGGCTGCGGTCTTCTTTGATGAATTTGTCACGCATGGTATCGATCCAGCCGAGGGTTGCTGCACGGTCACCTTCTAGTTTGCCTACCACGGTACCGGAATGCAGGTGATCACCCCCTGATAAACGGAGTACCTTGGTTAAAACGCGGAAATGAATACCATGGTGCGGGTTGCGATCAAGCACGGCGTGCATGGCGCGATGGATGTGCAACAGCATTCCGTTGTTGCGGCACCAGTTAGCCAGTCCCGTATTGGCTGTTAAACCACCCGTCAAATAATCATGCATGATGATCGGTGCGCCCAATTCTTTAGCAAACTCTGCACGTTTATACATTTCTTCTGGAGTTGGCGCGGTGACGTTCAAGTAGTGACCTTTACGTTCTCCGGTTTCACGCTGAGCTTTTTGGCAAGCTTCCACCACGAATTCGAAACGATCGCGCCAACGCATAAAAGGCTGGCTGTTAACGTTTTCGTCGTCTTTGGTCAGATCCAGACCACCGCGCAGACATTCGTACACAGCGCGACCATAATTTTTGGCGGACAGACCCAGCTTAGGCTTAATAGTACAACCTAACAGCGCGCGGCCATATTTGTTCAAACGATCACGTTCCACTTGAATACCTGCTGGCGGTCCGCCGCAGGTTTTGACGTAAGCAATTGGGAAACGAACATCTTCCAGACGCAGTGCGCGAAGCGCTTTAAAACCAAATACGTTACCGACCAACGAGGTCAACACGTTAACCACGGAGCCTTCTTCAAAAAGATCGATCGGGTAAGCTACGAATGCGTAGAAACAGGTGTCATCACCAGGCACGTCTTCAATCTTATAAGCACGTCCTTTGTAGTAGTCCAAGTCGGTTAAAAGATCAGTCCACACTGTGGTCCAAGTACCTGTAGAAGATTCTGCAGCCACTGCAGCAGCAACTTCTTCACGAGGTACACCGGCTTGTGGCGTAATTTTGAAACATGCCAGAAGATCGGTATCCAGCGGCGTATAATCAGGGGTCCAGTAGGTGTGTCTATATTCTTTTACACCAGCGTTATATATTTTTGCTGCCATAGTTTCTTCTCCAGTTAAATTCCACTCGACTCCAGTCAACAGCTTAGACAGAAAAGAGAGGATGTTACGTTACAAACATGACTACTTGAATCTATGGAGTGAACTATAGCGTTAATTACCTATAAGAACAAATCAATAATTCTAATATTTATGATAAGGTTATGCTTATATTAAACTTACTGAGTTGATGTATGCTACATCTTACTTTACGGCAATTAAAAGTATTCGAGTCGGTTGCCAGACACTTGAGCTATTCCCGCGCAGCGGATGAACTTCATTTGACCCAACCGGCTGTTTCCATGCAGATTAAGCAACTAGAAGGCAACATTAGTTTGCCGCTATTTGAGCAGCTGGGTAAACGCATCTATCTGACTGATGCGGGACGTGAGTTATATCAATATAGCCGTTCAATTTCCCAGCAATTAGCTGATATGGAGGTTGCGCTGGATGAATTGAAAGGCATGGAGCGGGGCAAGCTGAATATTTCAGTGGTGACGACTGCCAATTACTTTGCACCACATTTATTGGCAAAGTTTTGCCAGCGTTATAAGGGTGTGACAGTCAGTTTAAATGTCTCTAACCGTGAAACCGTATTGAAACACCTCTCTGACAATTTAATAGACCTCGCAATCATGGGGCAGCCGCCTGATGATCTCGATATAGATAGTGAATCCTTTATTGAGAATCCATTGGTCGTGATAGCGCCGCCGGATCATCCTTTGTGCAAAGAACAGCTTATACCGGTTAAGCGATTAGCCAAGGAAATTTTTCTGGTACGTGAATCAGGTTCTGGAACGCGCGGCGCCATGGAGCGTTTTTTTGCAGCACATGAAGTAAAAATCAATAAAGGGATGGAAGCAGACACAACCGAAGCGATCAAACAGGCGGTTCAGGCGGGTATGGGGCTAGGTATTATGTCGCAGCATACGGCAGAGTTGGAACTTGAAACGAATCGTTTGAAGATCCTGGATGTGCAGGGTTTTCCTATTATTCGTTATTGGCATGTGGTGAACAGGAAGAATAAGCGCCTATCCGGTGTCGCCAATGCTTTCAGAGAATTTTTGTTAAAAGAAGCTGCAGAATTGATGGCCAAATCAAAGAAATAGGAATTTCTCTGATTTAAGTCAAGGTTCTATTTAATGAAATGCGTAAGAGTTTGCCTACATATTGACGAGTCTGATTTGAAGTAATTCATATACACTTTCTCAATCCGAATTTATTCAATAACAGGGCACTTCTATAAATTCCCCAATTTTCTCAAGCGCAGGAAGTTCACTACGCCTAAACTAGGCACAGACATTCGGACGACATTCATGCCATGCAAAACAGCCTGTTTGACCTTCAAAACCGCTACGCCAGGCTCTCTGAAGCAGGCGACCCGCTGGAGCGGCTCAGCGCCGTCATTGACTGGGAGATGTTTCGCCCCATTCTCTCCCGTATCGACTCCACAGAGCGCAAAAGCGCAGCCGGACGCAAGCCCATCTGCCGTGTTCTCATGTTTAAGATGCTCATTCTGCAACGCCTGAACAACCTGTCAGACGAGCGCCTGCAATACCAGGCCTGACTGTTCGCAGTAACAGCAGTAAATCTAGCGGGTTAAAGTCCCGTCCGAGGAGTTGTCCGTACGCCTCGGTAGCATGAGGAAGCGGCGTCGTGGTAAGGCGGGGTCGTAAGTTTTCACACAGCAAAAGAGCAGGCCGTAACGCAAGTGAACCTACACGTAGCCTCGTAAACGAGCTGGAGGAGCCGACCCTGTGGTCAGAAAGGGAAGGCCGTTGGATGGGTGGTGAAATAACGGAAGTGTCACCCATCGACTTCCGGGGTAGCAGGGTCGGCATGTTCTAGAAGATTTATTGCCCAGTGCTGGAGGTCCGATACGGCGGTGGGGAGGCCACCGGCTGCAGCGTATAAGGAAACGAAAGCGCGGCAGGCCGTAGCGGGAATCGGAGGGGTTCATAGTACCGTTTGAGATCAAGG
>NZ_JAYUWI010000011.1:0-7610 GCF_043753625.1 Nitrosomonas sp. | reverse complement strand
GGCCAATCTTGTTGAGGCGATTGATGATCTTGATCGCTAGTTTGCTATCCGTTGGCTACGTGATGTTCTTCTCATGCACAGTCGTGTCAACATGAACTTAACAATGTCCACAGCTCGTCTCTAAAAAATCTTAAAACTATTCGGGATTCTTCGCTTCTGTTTCCGCTGAAACAGGAAAAATTTTAACAGTTTTCACAACCCGGTTTTTTGTTTGAATGATTTCCATCGGATAACCGGCAATATTAAGTCCAGTTCCTGCTTCGGGAATATCTTCAAAATACTCCAATATCAAGCCATTCAAAGTTTTGGGGCCATCCAGTGGAAACTGAAAACCAAGTTTTCGATTTAAATCGCGCAACAAGGTACTTCCCTCCACAATAATACTGCCATCTTCCTGCTTCAGAAAAGTACTGGTTTGGGTCGGCGCTTGTGTCGTAAATTCTCCAATAATCTCTTCTATAATGTCTTCCAGTGTAACCAATCCCATCCACTCACCATATTCATCAACCACCAAACCGACTCGTTTCTGGTTCTCCTGGAACAATTGTAATTGTGAAAATAATGATGTTCCAGAAGGAATAAAATAGGGAGCACGCATGACTTTCTCGAGAGTAGCGGCCGTTATTTTTCCTCCCTGCATTTGGTTCAGTACTTTGCGTACATGAACAATACCGACAATGTTATCCATGCGTTCGCGGTATATCGGTAAACGGGTATGATGACAAGTCAACAATTGCGTATGGATAACATCGTCATCTGCATTTAAATCAATCGCTTCGATTTGACTACGCGGCACGATCACATCATCAACCGTAATGGTTTCAAGATCAAATAAGTTCAACAACATGCTTTGGTGCTTATGTTGTATGAAATGCCCGCCTTCTAACACCAGTGTTTTAAGTTCTTCCGTACTTATTTTCTGTTCAAGCTCACTCTCACCCTTTTTGGGTTTCAATCGAAACAGAATCAGCAGTCCACTGACAAACAAATTAACGAACCATACAATGGGATAGCAAATGGTCAACAATGGGGTTAACACATAACTTGTCGCAAGAGCAATACGTTCCGGATAAGCCGCTGCGATGACTTTTGGCGTAATTTCACTAAATATCAGAATGGCAAAAGTAACGGCTATTGTTCCAATAAGTAATGCAAAGTCATCATGGGCAAAGAAAGTAGCAATGATGACAGCCACCAATGTTGCAGAAGCCGTGTTAAGTAAATTATTTCCCAGTAAAATAACACCCAGTAATCGATCCGTATTCTCAAGCAATTTTACAGTCAACCGGGCACCACGATGCCCTTGCTTGGCTAGGTGCCGCAAGCGATAACGATTAATCGCCATCATGCTAGTTTCCGATAAGGAAAAAAAGCCAGATAGAATCAATAAAAACAACAATATAATCAGCATGATGTGCAGCGGCATGTCTTCCAATGGACACCTTTATTGTGTAATGAAAATCGTTAAAACCGATAAATAGTAAAAACCCTAAAATGAGCAGTTTGTCTATTTTGGATTCAAACAAATGTTTGTCAACAAGAAAAATTGTTTGACTAAACAATTGTTGTTTACATTTATAGCAATTATTTAGTCGTTAACAACCCAACTGAGGGCAGTATGGCTAATTTTGCAACAGCAATTGAACTCTAGCTATTAAAAAATCCCAAGGCAGAGTTCATCCGCACTTCTAGCCAGCTCCGGTAAATACACAACGTGTTAATAAGTCAGGGTTATCAAAAAATTGAATAATCTATTTAAAAATTGTTTGAGTTCTTGTAAACCTATTAATTTGAGCGGCGTTAATAACATCTCTTCTTTCTGATTCAAATTTTATGTCTGACTGCTCAAATCTAAACTGTAATAGTGCTAAAGATATCAAGTTTCTTGAAATCAAGCACTTGAATGGCCCAAACATTTGGACTTATTACCCCGCTCTCGAAGCAACAGTTGATATTGGCGAACTTGAAGATTTTCCTTCTGATACGATCCCAGGCTTTTATGAGCGATTGTCAGAATGGCTCCCGACACTGATCGAACACCGTTGTAGCTATGAGGAGCGTGGTGGTTTTTTACGCCGAGTAAAGGAAGGTACATGGCCATGCCATATTCTTGAACATGTAACTCTGGAGCTGCAAAATCTGGCTGGAATGCGTGGCGGTTTTGGCAGAGCCCGTGAAACCTCGGTGCGCGGTGTATATAAGGTTGCATTAAGTGCCTGGCATGCAGAAATTACAAAAACTGCTTTGTATTCTGCGCGTGAATTGGTGCTGGCAGCTATGAACTTTCAGCAATCTCACAGCCCATCGTATGATGTTGAAGGGACTATCAGGCATCTTCGGGATTTGGTTGATTCACTCTGGCTTGGCCCTTCTACAGCTTGTATTGTGGATGCTGCTGTCGCACGTAATATTCCAGGCACCCGGCTCCTGGCTAAAGGAAATCTTGTGCAATTGGGATATGGCGCCCGTTCCCGTCACATCTGGACTGCTGAGACAGATCGTACACCAGCTATTGCAGAAAGTATTTCTCGTGACAAGGATTTGACAAAAGCATTATTACAATCTTGTGGCGTCCCTGTCCCGGAAGGACGCATTGTTGAAAGTGCTGAAGCTGCCTGGGAAGCAGCTAATGACATTGGTATGCCGGTAGTCGTAAAGCCTTGCGATGGAAACCATGGGCGCGGTGTTTTTATTGAATTAAGCCGTCGCGAAGAAATTGAATCGGCTTATTACATGGCCTTAAAAGAAGGCACAGGTGTATTAGTTGAGCGCTATATTGCAGGCACTGAGCATCGATTGCTAGTCGTTGGTGGACGTCTCATAGCCGCTACGCAAGGTGATTCGGTATCAGTAATTGGAGAGGGTGCTTCAACTGTAGCTGAATTAATCGAATCTCAAATCAATTCCGATCCTCGCCGTGGATCAACGGAAGATTATCCGCTTAATCTAATCCGCTTGGATAATGCAGCGAAAATGGAAATCGCCCACCAGGGTTATCACAGTGATTCGATTGTACCAGTCGGTACCAAAGTTTTGATTCAGCGTAACGGCAACCACGCATTTGATGTAACAGATCATGTTCATCCCAGTACTGCAGCCATCGCATCACTCGCTGCGCGTATCATTGGCTTGGATATTGCTGGCATTGATCTAGTTACCAGCGATATTTCACTCCCACTGAGCGAACAAAGCGGTGCGATTGTTGAGGTAAATGCCGGTCCAAGTTTGTTGATGCATATTAAACCAGCAGTGGGCACACCGCGCCCTGTTGGAAAAGCAATAGTAGATCATTTATTCCCAAATCAAGATAACGGTCGTATTCCAATTGTGGGAATTACGGGTAGTTATGGTAAGACTGCAGTCGCTTATCTTGTTGCCAGATTGCTTATTCTTTCAGGCAAACAAACTGGCTTGGCATGTAGTAATGGTCTTTATCAGGATTACAGGCAAATTGATAAGCACAACAGTGCCAATTGGGTAGCAGCTAACCGTACACTGATGAATCCGACTGTTGAAGCTGCGGTGCTTGAGAATGGCTTTGAAGCCATACTAAATGAGGGACTGGTATACGATAGCTGTCAGGTTGGCGTCATCACCAATGTTGACCCAGCCTGTCATTTTGGCCGCAATGGAATCGAAACGCTGAAACAAGTTTTTACTGTACTACGCACACAAGTTGATGTAGTGACACCCACGGCTGCAGCTATCGATGATGTGGAAGAAGGTGTGAAACTACCAATCGGCGCTGCAGTTCTCAATGCCAAGGAAGAAATGTTGGTTGAGATATCCGAATTGTGTCATGGTGAGGTTATTTTCTTCAGTATTAACCCAGACTTGCCAGCCATTACTCAACATCGCGTCAACGGAACGGGTCATAAGCAAGGTAAACGTGCTGTGATAGTACGCAATAGCACAATCATGCTTGCTACCGGTGCTGATGAATTACCACTGGTCAGATTGATGGATATATCTGCAGCGGCTGGTAAGCATAGCACGCAAGAAATAGAAAATGTATTGGCAGCTATCGGAGCAGCTTGGGTATTAGGTATTGAACCTGATCTTATACGTATCGGGATTGAAACATTTGGTTTCAATCAGGAAAAATATAAGCCAGAGAATCAGAATCTTCCAATTGGATTACAAACTAAAGGAATCAAGTTATGAAAGTTTTGCGTATTCGAGCATTGCGCGGACCAAATTTATGGAGTCAGCACACTTCTATTGAAGCTGCTATCGTTTGCAGTGGATCCGAGAATAAGATTGATACCATCCCTGGCTTTGAAGCACGATTACGTGAGCGTTTTCCTGGGATTTCTTCATTTCAACCCGCTGGTCATCATGAAGCTGTTACGATAGCGCATGTGCTCGAATTTGCTACTCTCGGTTTACAAGTTCAAGCAGGTTGCCCGATAACCTTTAGTCGCACCGTTCTAACACCAGATGCCGACACCTATCGCGTCATAGTCGGTTACACTGAAGAGAAAGTTGGCAAACTTGCTTTTGAGCTGGCGCAAGCTTTGTGTATTGCAGCCATTGAAGATACTGCTTTTGATTTAGCAGATGCTATACATCGTTTACGTGAACTCAATGAAGATATACGCTTAGGACCGAGCACGGGTGCTATTGTTCAAGCGGCTGTTGCGCGCGACATTCCATTCCGCCGCTTAACGGAAGGCAGTTTGGTCCAATTTGGTTGGGGTAGTAAGCAACGTCGTATTCAAGCTTCTGAAAGCGATATGACCAGCGCTGTTGCAGAAGCAATTGTGCAGGATAAAGAATTGACTAAAACCTTGTTGCATGCAGCTGGTATACCTGTACCTCTCGGTCGAGAGGTAACAAGCGTAGAAGATGCCTGGGTAGCAGCTTGCGAAATAGGTGTTCCAGTAGTAATAAAACCAAAAGACAGTAATCAAGGTAAAGGCGTAACCGTTAATCTTGTTAGCGCAGAACAAGTAAAAACGGCTTATATGATCGCAACCGAAATCAGTGATAATGTTCTGGTAGAACGTTATATTCCCGGACATGATTATCGCATGCTGATTGTTGGTAACAAGCTGGTTGCCGCTGCACGCCGTGACCCGCCACAAGTTATTGGCGATGGCGTGCACAGCATTTATGAATTGGTAGCACAAATTAATCGCGATCCAATGCGGGGAGAAGGACACGTTACAACATTGACTAAAATTCATCTGGATGAGATTTCTATAGCTCATCTGGCAGCACAGGGATTAACAGCCGAATCGATTCCAGTCAGAGGAATGCGAGTTGTGTTACGTAACAATGCCAATTTATCGACAGGCGGTACAGCAACTGATGTGACCGATGATGTTCATCCGGAGTTAGCGGCGCGTGTGGTTGCAGCTGCAAAAGTAGTCGGTTTGGATATTTGCGGTGTCGATGTTGTCTGCGACAATGTTATGAACTCATTGGAAGAGCAAGGTGGTGGAGTTATCGAGATTAATGCAGCACCCGGTTTGCGTATGCACTTGCAACCTTCATTTGGTAAAGGACGTGCAGTGGGTGAAGCAATTATCGATTACATGTTTCCTCATGGACAGGATGCACGCATTCCGGTGATCTTAGTAACAGGAACCAACGGCAAAACAACGACAACGCGCCTGATTGCTAATATCTTAGAAAAAGATAACAAATGTGTGGGTATTACGTCCACAGATGGTGTATACGTTGATGGGCAGTGTATCGATACCGGAGATTGTAGCGGTCCAAAAAGTGCGAGAAACATTCTTTTTCACCCTGATGTCGATGCAGCTGTCTTAGAAACTGCGCGCGGTGGATTGTTACGCGAAGGCTTGGGGATTGATCACTGCCACGTTGCCGTAGTGACCAATATTGGTATGGGCGATCATCTTGGTATGGCTTATGTCAACACTGCGGAAGAACTGGCGGCGGTTAAACGCATCGTTGTGCAGAATGTAACACCAGGTACCGGTTTTGCTGTGCTAAATGCCGCCGATCCACTCGTCGCCAGCATGGCTGAACAGTGTCCTGGCTCAGTTATTTTCTTTGCGCGTGACAATCATCATCCGGTGCTAGCAATGCACCATGCGCAGCATAAACGTGTTATCTACATAAAAGATGGCTGTATTGTCGCTGTGGGTGAGAGTGATGAATACCGGATACCTCTGAATGAAATTCCACTGACAAAGAATGGCAGTATCAACTTTCAAATAGAAAATGTGATGGCTGCTGTCGGGGCTGGTTGGGCACTTGGATTGGATTGGACGGTTATTTATGCCGGCGTAGCTGGTTTTGTAAGTAATATACAGACCGCGCCGGGACGCTTTAATCTTTTCAATTACCGCAATGCTACCTTGATCGCTGATTATGGTCATAATCCCGATGCGATACAGGCACTTGTAAGCGCTATTGACAATATTCCATCCAAGAAACGCTCAGTAGTCATTAGTGCCGCTGGGGATCGGCGTGATGAAGACATCCGTCAGCAAACAAGAATTCTTGGTGATGCATTTGATGAAGTAGTGCTTTATCAAGATCAATGTCAGCGCGGTCGTGCGGATGGAGAAGTACTGACATTATTGCGAGAAGGTTTGGGTAATGCCAGGCGTACTCAAAAAATAAGTGAAATAGTTGGAGAGGCAATCGCGATTGATGCAGCGCTATCCAGTTTGCAGGATGGAGAGTTATGTCTTATTTTGGTCGATCAAGTTGAGCAATCACTTGGGCAAATAAATAATCGTATTGCATTAGGCTGATTGTTGGTTGCTAAGTCATATTTCTTAATGACTTATTCCAATACAGATAGGAGCAGTAATAATATAGCCTTTATCTTTGGTAGAGGCCATCATGGCACGGTTAAAAGAAGGCCAACTGCGGCAGAAACTCCGGGCAGCGCAAGCGATCGTGCTGCCATTGGCGCTAGGTTTGAGTCTGGAGTAGATGGCACTTGCCATTGGACGTTCGGTAGGTATCACCTGCAAAATGCGCGCCTGGTATGATTCAGCGATGGGAGAAGAAAATAAAACCACGCGCAGCAAACGTGAATTACGTAACCGCGCCAAAGTCTAGCTGGGCAAGCCACTGGCGTTGTCCACTCTGTACCAGATGCTGGCACAGCATGGCTGGCGTAAACTAGCCCCGGATAAAAGCCATTCATAAGCCGATCCATCGCCCCATGGTACGTGCCATGCCATGCTGATGCAACAATACACCTACGCTAATGGTGCAGTCAATCCACTCGATGGACGATTTGATTCCCTGATCCTGCCCTGGGTAAATGGGGATTGCGTGCAACTCTTCATGGATGAAATCGCGACACCGCTATCCGTATGAAAATATCATCATGGTAATGGACGGCGCAGGTTGCACAAAAGCCAGGCCATGAATCTGGCTGACAATATGCGAATCCAGTTTCTCTACCGCCTTACTCGCCAGAACTCAACCCGCAGGAACCTGTGTGGGACGAATTTTCTTTCATAACCGCGCCTTCGATAGCCTGGATGCGCTTGAGATACATCTGGAATACGCACTAAGAAGGGTTCTGTCGCATTAAGCGCAAAAATGCATATTTTGGATGAGCTGGCATGCCATCCCTTTAAACTAGACGGATTTATTCTGCCAGCGCATAAAAT
>NZ_JAYUWI010000010.1:0-7731 GCF_043753625.1 Nitrosomonas sp. | reverse complement strand
TAGGAGCGGTACTTTGTGCAAGTAATTGAGCATCAGCTAGTACAAAAGTACTGCTCAGTAGAAGGATGGAACCCGCAATTATTGCGGTTAAAATATCTCTATGTTTCATAATAAACTCCTTTTTAAGTCGAATGTAAATAATAAGGAGTTTAATTGTGATGTTCTGTACGGTACCGCTCTTTTTTCTCAAAGATTATCTGCTGGCCGTTTTCTTATTTTTCAGGTTTCTCTTCCTGCTTGCTCCATTTGTCGTAACAGTCGAGGCCGCAGTAATACATAATGTAGTCAGTGGATTTCACACTTTTGGCTTGGGAAATCGGTATTTCTTTGAAGCATACCTCGCAGGAAACTGTTTCTGGTTCTACTGGCTTTTTTTGTTCGGTCATTTTGACACCTCTTTGGGATCTGAGTTGGCTAGGTTATTTCTTAGCTAAGGGCAATAGCAGCATTGTCCAACCGACTTTGTCAAAGCGCAATCTTTTTCTCGCCCAGAGGCTTTAGAATGCTCCTGGTGGTAATAATTCCAATAGGTTTCATTTCATGATCTACTATCGGGATGCATGAGATACTGTGTGTATTGAATATATAAACTGCTTCTTCGATAGTTGCATTGGAGGGCAACACAATAGGACGACGGCTTACAATCTGATGAACACGTTTATTTAACGTTGCTGCATCTTTGGGTGTCTCTGTTTTGGTTCCGATGTTGGGGCTCAATGCCTTATAAAGGTCCCGATCCGAGACTACGCCAAAAACGATGTTTGATTCAATGACTAGTAAGTGATGAATATTTACACGCTCAAAGATTTCTTTTACAGCCGATAGCTTATCATCCAGTTCAACCGTAACAAGCTTCGTGTTCATTAATTCGCTAACAAGCATGATTATGCTCCTTGTATTTTGAAAACGGTGTGCGCGCTGCAAGCCGGTTCTGCATGGTTGGATAGATTGGTTAATACTTATTCTGGCAATAACTTAATCTCACCAAATAATTCGAGTAAATTGGGATCATAATATTGCGAGTCACGCCGTATTATCTGTAAAGCTTCCTTTGCATTAACTCCTTTATGGTAGGGTCTGTCCATAGTCAGCGCATCAAAGGAATCCAATATCCTGACAGCCCGCGCTAATAATGGAATCTCGTCGCCAGAAATCCCCTCCGGATAACCGGTCCCATCGTAATTTTCATGATGATAAAGCACGATCTCGGTAATGCGAGAATCAAGGTTTAATGGACTTAGGAGCTTACATCCCATCTCTGTATGCTGCTTGATCAGCATAATCTCACTGAGAGTTAGTTGTGATGGTTTGTTTAAGATGTAATCACTGATGGATAATTTGCCGATATCATGCATGCCTGCACCAACTGAAAGTAATTCCGTATCTTCTTTAGACAAACCAATCTGTTGTGCAAATAAAACTGTACTCTTCCTGATTCGTTGTTGATGTCCGCTTAAATCAGGGTAGCGTGCATCGATCACTCCGTTTATAAACTTAGATACAACTGCAGGATCAATTGCCACATAAGTAAAGTTAGGAACAGATCCGGGTATAGAAACCGGATTATAAGCATGAGAAGAATTTTCCATTACATTTCTCTTTGGCTAATTAGATAAACTATTAACGGATAAAGAGAAAATAAATTTTGTCAGTCGATTCTTATTTTTCTGCATAGATCAGGCCAGTAGCTTGTGGGACAAATCTGGGAGTTACACTCGCATCGTTCTTTGCGATTGAAGCAGCTTTTGCGTGAGCGCACAAAGTTACTTTGGAATATCGGCGTGAATAATTAATTCCGGCGTATTAAGCGTTTCTGTGGCATGAATTTTTCTTGGTTAGACCGGCTCTTTGCATTTGCATGGTTCAAATCTGCGCCGGTCTCTTAATTTGATTTAAACTAACTGCCCATCAATTCTGACCGTTGCGCCGGAGTGATCGTTAGGTATATTAACTGTAACTGTTTTCTCTGATTCGGTAATAATTTTAATATCGAAACTTTTTGGCGGGGATCCAACATCATCTCCCATATACTATATTAATTAGCTCCTTGCAGTTTTTTATGGTTTCTAGGACCGGATGCTTGTTGCCATTAACTAAGTTGGCATGAACTTCGATATTACTCATAAGACCTCCGTGTGATGCCGCTCTCTTAATAAGTTTTGTTTTTGTGTAGTGATAATCTCACTAACCACAACTTAGCGAATTCTAATCTAAAGCTTTTCTTTTTTTTGCCGCTAAAACATTTGCATGATTCGCATGCTCCTTCCCGGAGGAGTCTAAGCAGTAAGAGCTGTTTAATTAGGGTGAGGTGCCCTCGAAGTCAAAAACCGAGTTAAAGAGTTCTTTTAGATTTCTCCGGGTTTTATGAATTCTTGGTTTCACCCATAAACCCACAATCAAGCCAAGCCCTGACAGCAGCATAACTCTGGCTATAAACAATAAAACCCGCCGGAGCGGGTTGTGATTTTGGAGAGGCTTCTCTATCGTAGCAATAACCTCTTGTGTAACTTGTTTACTCCATCTTCAAAAAATGCGAAGGGAAACTTCTCTTCAACGGAAGGTTGCTCTTCGTCTGGATTCTTTGCCCATAAGATTCTTCGGGAACATTCTTCCGTGGCGGAGCATCTTTAGATATTACTGCTTCATTAGGGATATCTTCCGGTGATATTCTGCGTGGTGACATTGGTTCTACGCACGGTGAATGATCATTTGGTACAATATCAGTTTTTTTGTCCATAATAATTCTCCGACGTTTTAATAAATTAATATACTCGATCATTTCAATTTTATGAGTCTGTAATTTTCCTTCAGGCACAGGAATCTCAGGCTCTCGCATTGGAGGCACTGCCTCTGGTGGGTCTCCTTCAGGTGGTACTTCAAGTGGAGGTTCTTGTTCTGGGGGTATTTTTTCTGGCCTGGGATCATTGGGTGGAATGTAATCAGGATTTGGCCTCGCGGGAACTGAGAATGATATTTCTATGACAGAATTTTCCATATGGATTCCTTTTAAAAATACCATCGTCTTATTTTTATATTTATATGTCTGTTCGCATACCAACAAATAAAATTATTTTTTGCAATAAAAAATCCGCCTGAGTGGGTTTGGGGAAATTTAAGTAATTTCTTTACTAGTGTTTAGGATGGTTATCTGATGAAAATTTATTTTTCTCTTTTTCATCGGAAGTAGCGTTCTTATTGGAAGAACTAGATGGTACTGAACTACTTTGATCGCCTTCTTTAGCATTGCTGCGTTCACTTATCCCATGAGGTGATTCTGTGGAAGGATAATCAGCAGGTTTTTGTGATTCAATTTTTTCGTTAGACTTGTTTTGTCTTTGCTCCTGATCAGCCATTGCAAAATTGCCAGCAAAAATAAATACGGCGCTTGTGTTACCTGGTGGGGAAATTATCGAACGCCACATTGCTGGTGGATAACGGCGGTGTAGGTGCCACGGTGAATAAGCTGATAGAAGCATCCGGGGTGCCGGTGGTAAGGGTGAATTGGGGCAAACCTTGCTTCAAGAGAGAGTACCAGGATCGTTACTATAATCGCCGGGCGTGCGCGATGGTGCGTTTCCGCGACGCTGTCAGATCCGGGTGCGTGGTGTTGCCACAGAATATCGATAGAAAGTTGCGTGAAAAAATACTGCTGCAGGGTGCCAGGTTGCCCTATTACTTTGCGGAAGCCGGTGGGTTGAAGTATGTGATGGAAAAGAAGGAAGAAATGCGCAAGCAAGGGATAAAGTCTCCGGACATTATTGAAGCGATGAGCTTTGTATTCCTTGAGGATGCCACAAGCTACATGGTTTCCGCTGACGCGGAGGCGGGTGGCGGCGGTTCGATAGCAGCAACCGCCCAGGGCAAGGTTGATGATATGTTTGCTGATGTTTAAATGCAGCGGTTTGGGGTTGAGTAATAAGAAAACAGCAGGATAATCAAAAAAATCATTTCTAAGGCACTGAAGTGCGACAAAAGGCGGATTTTCGTTAAAACCGAACTGGTTAATGAACCGGGTGCGGACTCAATGAAGATCCTGGAAATAATCATCGAAATCGAGCGGGAATTGAATGTTGAGATTGATGATGAGCATATTGGCGATGTTTTTGGCGAGTTAAAGGTCAAGGATTTGGTTGAGGCTGTAAATAATTCGGTAGTTTTCAATCCTGCTTATGGGGCATCGAATACGGAGATGCTGGGAAGTAATTTATTAAAAGCCTTTGGTAAGCCTGAAATGGCAGGGGCATGGTCAACGATTTTTGGGCTTGGATCCTTCGTTAAGGAAACGTTCGATTTGGTAAATTTAGCGGAAATTTATGGCAGCGCAAATATGCATACGCTGATTGACACCATCCCGGCCTGCGTTGCTGCATCAGCAGCCTGCGCACAAGCTTCTTACGTTCCATACCGTTTCTGCCAATCCAGCAAATTAGTTCCCAGTCCTTTCATAATTCAACTCCCTATATCTTTGATCTAAAAGCATATGGTGGAAATTATTGAAAACAGTTCAGGGGCATAAAAATTAATGAGACTTTAAATCGGGAAATCACCGCCTTTACCGTCTTTACCGGGTTTCATGGATTCGGTTGCGAAAACTGTCAGCATACTGGAAGTTATGATCGTCTCACTTCAAGAAGCTACTCGAACGGCTTCGAGCTTTACAACGAGGATTCGGATTTCTTCGTTGCTCTTTCCGAAAATATGCGCGGCGACCCTAAGGCTTAAACCAAGCTGGTTCATCCGGCAAATGCGCACTTACAAATTTAACCTACCAGAACACTTTGTTCAGATCGGTCTTAGTTTAGGATATCCGGCGCTTTTAATGAAACTCAAGAAATAAAAAATCAAAGGCGCAAAACCAAGAGGTTAAGTCCCTCTTTTTATTAACCTAACTCGTACACTTTTCGCGCGCTATTTGATACTCTTTTACTTCGATATTGACAAAGCTTATAGTGATTATCCTAAATTCCTCAGTTGAAGACTCTTAAATCGTTCAAGAGCCCTACTGATTAAGGTTTTTTGAAAGATACATGGCATCACCAATCAGGTTAGATTTTAGTGAAATAATCAAAATCTGCTGAAAGTGCTGTCACATATTGCTCTCAGCTTGTCAGCTGCAACTGAGGAGCAGTTAACATTCTATACCGGGAACCATTGGTGGTAGATTACAGCCATTTTAATCCTAAATTACAACTGAGGAATTTAGGATTATGCTTTGCAAAATAGAGAAAAAGGGGAGGG
This sequence comes from Nitrosomonas sp., assembly GCF_043753625.1. GTDB lineage: Bacteria > Pseudomonadota > Gammaproteobacteria > Burkholderiales > Nitrosomonadaceae > Nitrosomonas. The sequence goes on along the minus strand of NZ_JAYUWI010000010.1, from coordinate 2,493 downwards.
CGGGTACTACTGACTGAGAGGTTAACTGTGAGGGTCTATCAATTGGTTTGTAATTCGATAGTCAATTTGATAGTTGAGAATTAATAATAACTAAATAAGTTTATTAAAACATACGATTGGTGAAGGCGGGATTCATATTAAAGTCTGAGATCAACTATCCATGAGCATCTAGTTTTTTGTGAAGTAAAAGTTACTCACAAAGTTACTCACATTTTGAAATGTACCCCCTCCTTTCCTGAGTTCTTCGAGTCAATAAATAGAAAAATAACAATCAATAAAAAACCCGTCACAAAGACGGGTTATTGATTAGCAATATAGCTTATTACCAAGTTCAAATTTGCGAAGCTTCATGTTGATGTATATAAGTGCAATTTGCCTCTTATAATAACTATATTTGCTGGCGGGAATTGAACAAATTGCTCATTGTGAATTTACGCTTTAGTAGGGTTATTCTCTGCTTCTTCTCTAAGCTGCCGAACACGATCATGATTCCTTTTTACTCCTTCTAATTGCTGAGTAATAAGTAAACGAAGTGTTTCAGGCAATTCTTCCTTTAGTGCATCTTTGTACGCGGCAAGAGCTACATCTTCCGCCCTTTCGCATTCTTCTAAGACGGCAAGATTATCCTTATCGGTAAGGGCAGTTTTGAAATCAATCCAAAGTCGATGTAAAGCTCCTTTTGTAGTACCGCTCTTATCCGGTTCGCCTCCATATTGCCTGACTTGTACACTTAAAGTTCGAACCGCTTCTTCGCAACTATTTGCACGATCTTGAAAGTATGTTTTTAACTGTGGGTCATGAGCATCCTCTGCGCATTTTTTAAAACCTTCCACACCATCGCGTGAAGTCTCAATTAATTCATTTAATATGGCTATATTTTTTTCATTATTCATCTAATTCTCCTAAAAATAAAATCTTGCATTTCCTGATTTGTAGCCAATACCTTGTGAGTAGGCTTAACTAATCTAATTAGTTCATGCATTAAAGATGTTTTGTGGAATTTCATCAATCTTTCGCACATATCATGATCAATGAAAATTACTCATTAGTCCGTACGCTACAACACATTTCCTCAAACAATTGTTTTTCAGATTCATGGCGCGTCGTAGAAAAGAATCAGCAGTTTAATTAGACTTAGATTTATTCCAGAACGGGGGCTTAGGCTCCCGTTTTTGTTACTGATAATAAAACCCCGCCAATAAAGACGGGGCTGGTTAATGTCATCCTGGCAAATCTATTTTACACGGTTTCTGGCCTGTTGAATGATTGGCTATTGCCAGCCCAGCGGTTGTTGGGTGATCGACTGCCTGCCGGGCAACACGTAATCTTGTTGCCAAAGAAGAAGCCATCCTGCTCTCCCGTTCAGATAGTTTAAGAAGCGTATCGTATCTCCCAGCCCATCATCATCCGCAAGCCATGCCCGGTTAAAATTAAGCAGCTCATCAGCAATAATTCAAATGTTCACCACGTGCCTACAATACATTTCAAGCAACGGCGCGTGTGTCGCAGTGAATGCTGCTGCTGGTTGATCGTTTACGACTTCTGCCCATACGGGGCCATTTCTGCATCGCTAAGATGCAAGGGTGCTGGCAGCCTCTTTGATACACCTATATCCGGCTTCGCAACTATTAATGAAGCCGTTGATTTTCGTCCTCGTTGTGTCATTTTATGATCCTATAAACTTTTTTTGTCCATATTTAGCAAGCGGCGGATGGCTGAGTGCGGTACCGTATATGAAAAAGCTGTAGAGATTTTTGGTACCCCGGGGTGACCGTAGATTATTTGGGTGTAAAGATAAGAGGTGGCCTGTTGCATATGTGCTTTTCGAGATCGTTCAATGTAGACCCATTAGCACGCATGCATTGCAGTTCATAGAGCAATTGTTGTTTTGAGTGCTCAGCATAAGCGATGCCCCAACCATGCACTTTTCGGTTAACTAAACTTGATAATTCACGTGGTATTTTTGATTTCATAGCATTGTCTCGTGCGTGCGTGTAGATACGTGTGCGGGAAAAATTCCGTGTTAGCGTTAAAGGAAATGCAGAGAGCGGTACTTTAAAAATGAAAACTCTTAAGAATAGTACCGCCTGAGGGGTGTTATGCTGTAACTCGGTGAATTTCTGTTTTGCTACGGGTTCAAGTAATTTTGAAGATAACCTCCTTAAGTATAAAATATAATGGCTTATTCGTCATTCTGGTGCGGCATCCTCACATAGTAATTTATCAAGTTCAGCAATTCTGGATTTATGCTCTTCACTGTCGGTACGCATTTCAAAAATAGGCGGCAACTCGAAACTGCCATCCATCTCCAAGTATCCATAAATTATTTCTTCCATATATACAGAAAACAGCGAGTCTTGAATTTCAATTACCTTCTTACCTGTAACCGGTACGCCAGCTTCTTTCAAAGCGATTGCCAGCCAGTCAACTCTTTCGAAATACCGATTCGGGATAATTTCGGTTAGTGTTCGTCGGTTAACAATACGCTCGACC
>NZ_JAYUWI010000009.1:0-61000 GCF_043753625.1 Nitrosomonas sp. | reverse complement strand
ATAGCACCCATAGCGATGGAAGATGGATTGCGTTTTGCAATACGAGAAGGTGGAAGAACGGTTGGTGCCGGTGTTGTTGCTAAAATTATTGAGTGATTTAGGAAGATTATAAAAATTAAAGAACAATAAATATCTATAAAGATTGATATTGGATTTAAAAAATCAGGATCGAATAAATGCAAAACCAGAAAATAAGAATTCGCCTTAAGGCCTTCGATTATCGGTTAATAGATAAATCGGCACTTGAAATTGTTGAAACAGCAAAAAGAACAGGAGCAGTTGTTAAAGGACCAGTACCATTGCCGACTAGAATTGAGCGCTTTGATGTTTTGCGATCACCCCACGTCAATAAGACATCACGTGATCAATTTGAAATAAGAACGCACCTGAGACTAATGGATATTATTGATCCTACAGATAAAACAGTTGATGCGCTCATGAAGTTAGATTTGCCAGCTGGCGTGGATGTGGAAATTAAATTATAAATAATCTGTATTATCAATGATAGAAAAGGGATATTATTTTTTAGTTTAAGAAATTCTCTAGATAGACTGAAATAAATAATTCCTTATAAGAGGATAAAAATGAGTTTAGGACTAGTCGGTCGGAAGATCGGTATGACACGAATCTTCACGGAAAATGGGGATAGTCTTCCAGTGACTGTAATTGATGTTTCTAATAATCGTGTAACTCAGATTAAGAAAACTGAAAAAGATGGTTATTCAGCTGTTCAGCTTTCTTATGGGGAAAAAAGATCAAGTAGGGTAAACAAGGCTAGTGCAGGTCATTTCGCTAAAGCTGGTGTTGAAGCTGGGAGTATCTTAAGAGAGTTTCGGGTAAATAAAGATGAAGATCTTAATCAACTTGAAGATGGAATGGTGATTAAGAATGATATATTCACAGTGGGACAAAAAGTTGACGTATCTGGAATAACGATTGGGAAAGGATATGCAGGTGTCATTAAACGACATCATTTTTCTTCCAATAGAGCAAGTCACGGTAATTCAAAAGCACATAATAAGCCCGGGTCTATTGGTATGGCGCAAGATCCTGGACGTATTTTCCCTGGCAAACGTATGTCTGGCCACTTAGGAAATGTTAAAAGAACCACCCAAAACCTTGAAGTAATAAGAATTGACACTGAAAGGAGTCTTTTACTGATAAAAGGCGCAATACCGGGGCCAAGAAATGGAAATGTTATTGTGCGTCCAAGTATAAAAGATAAAAAGTAAATCAATTACTAAAATAAACAACAGTAATAAGGTGAACAGGTAATGGAATTAAAGCTTATCGGTAAAAAGGATCAGAAAACAGATAGTATTATTGTTTCTGATGACCTTTTTAATAGGGATTACAATGAGGCACTTGTTCATCAAGTCATAACATCATATTTATCGAATGCGCGTGGTGCGACACGAGCGCAGAAAGGGCGATCAGATGTGGCCAAGTCTACACGTAAGCCATGGAGACAGAAAGGTACAGGACGTGCGCGTGTAGGGATGGCTTCTAGCCCAATTTGGCGTGGTGGTGGCAAGGTGTTTCCAAGTAGTCCTGATGAAAATTTTAGAAAAAAATTAAATAGGAAGATGTATAGGGCTGGCGTTAGCGTGATAGTATCTCAGTTAATAAGGGATAACCGATTGTTAGTCACAGATACATTTAATATCGATACACATAAAACTAAGGTTCTAGCAGAAAAATTGGAAGCACTTGGATTAAGTGAGGTGATGGTGATAACTCATGAGATTGATGATAATTTGTATCTGTCGTCACGTAATATTCCAGGCATTGCTGTAGTCGAAGTGAAAAATGTTGACCCTGTTAGTCTTTTAAGATTTGAAAAAACTCTTATTACAACTGAAGGATTGAAGAAATTTGAGGAACTTCTTTCATGAATAATGTAAATATAACCCATGAACGTTTATTGAAAATAATATTAGCTCCATATATTTCAGAGAAAACGACGTTCCTGGGAGAGAAAAATAATCAATCAGTATTTCGCGTGGCGACAGACGCGACAAAAAAAGAGATAAAGGCTGCTGTTGAATTATTGTGGAAAGAACAAAAAATAGAAGTTAAGCATGTTCGGACTATCAATGTAAAAGGAAAGCGGAAAAGATTCGGTCGGTTTATGGGATCTAGAAGTGACTGGAAAAAAGCTGTTGTTAGTATCAAGGCAGGACAAGAGTTAAATTTTACTAATTTTTCTACTGCAGAGGCTAAGTGATGGCACTTGTAAAATTAAAACCAACATCACCAGGGCGAAGATCTGTAATTAGACTGATTAATAAGGATTTACATAAAGGTGAGCCACATAAAAATTTGATTGAGAAACAATCAAAAACTGCTGGCCGCAATCATCATGGACGAATTACAACAAGACATCGTGGCGGTGGTCATAAACAGCATTATAGATTGATTGATTTTAAGCGTGACAAAGATGACATCCCGGCTTTCGTAGAACGTATTGAATACGATCCGAATCGAACAGCAAACATTGCGTTAATTTGTTATACGGATGGTGAAAGAAGATACATAATTGCACCAAAAGGGTTAAGTGTTGGTGCGAGAATTAGCAGTGGTAGAAATGCGCAGATTAAGGTAGGAGAAGCTTTACCATTACGTAATATCCCTATGGGGACGATAATACACTGCGTTGAATTATTGCCAGGAAAAGGTGCTCAACTAGCACGCTCTGCAGGAACTTCGGTTCAACTGCAAGCACGCGAGGGAAATTATGCTCAAATTAAACTTCGCTCAGGTGAGATGCGAAAGGTTCATATCGATTGTCGTGCAACAATTGGAGAAGTGGGTAATTCCGAGCATAATTTGAGATCTATTGGTAAAGCAGGGGCTGTACGTTGGCGAGGAATTCGTCCGACAGTTCGAGGAGTTGCCATGAATCCAATTGATCATCCACATGGGGGAGGTGAGGGTAGAACATCAGCCGGACGACATCCGGTAAGCCCATGGGGAACTCCAGCGAAAGGCTACAGAACTCGAAATAATAAAAGAACCGATGTGATGATAGTACGTCATCGTTATTCAAAGAAAGGATGATAGTTAAATGGCACGTTCAGTAAAAAAAGGCCCATTTGTTGACACTCATTTATTGGCAAAAATAGAAAAAGCACGAGATACAAATGATAAAAGGCCGATAAAAACGTGGTCTAGAAGATCGACGATACTGCCTGACTTTATTGGATTGACCGTTGCTGTCCATAATGGTAAACAACATATACCAATTTATATAACGGAAAATATGGTTGGTCATAAGTTTGGTGAATTTTCACTGACTCGTACTTTTAAAGGCCATGCTGGCGACAAAAAGGCTGTAACGAAGCGATAGGAATAATCATGGAAACAACTGCTATATTACGTGGCGTCCGCTTATCAGCACAAAAGGGGCGTCTTGTGGCTGATCAAATCAGAGGACTTTCTGTAGACAAGGCATTAAATATCTTGACGTTTAGTCCAAAGAAAGGGGCTGAAATAATACGAAAGCTTTTGGAGTCTGCAATTGCGAATGCGGAGCACAATGATGGAGCTGATATTGATGAACTTAAAATATCGACAATCTATATCGATCGCGGTACATCAATGAAAAGAACAAGTGCGCGCGCGAAAGGGCGTGGTAATAGAATTGTGAAACCTACATGCCATATATTGCTTACAGTGGGCGATAGTGATGGCCAGACTAAATAAAGGCATTGATTGATATGGGTCAGAAAATACATCCAACCGGATTTCGTCTATCAGTTCAGAGAAATTGGCTATCTAAATGGTATGCAAATAGTAATAATTTTGCCACTATGCTAAATGAAGATATTAAAGTTCGAGAATTTCTCCATGATAGATTAAAGAATGCTTCGGTTGGTAGAGTCTTAATTGAAAGGCCCTCGAAGAATGCAAGAATTACAATTTTTAGTTCACGCCCCGGTGTAGTGATCGGGAAAAAGGGTGAAGACATAGAAGTATTGAGAAGCGAACTTCAAAAGAGAATGGGGGTACCTGTTCATGTGAATATTGAAGAGATAAGAAAACCTGAACTAGATGCGCAATTAATAGCAGATAATATAGCTCAGCAATTGGAAAAACGAATAATGTTTCGTAGAGCAATGAAGCGAGCGATGCAGAATGCCATGCGACTGGGTGCACAAGGGATTAAAATAATGAGTTCTGGCAGATTAAATGGAATAGAAATTGCCCGTACAGAGTGGTATCGTGAGGGAAGAGTACCCCTTCATACGCTGAGAGCTGATCTGGATTATGGTACATCAGAAGCTAAAACAACCTATGGGATTATAGGTATTAAGGTATGGATTTTCAAAGGCGAAGTGCTTGGAAAGGGTGAGCAAGCTTGTCTGACAACACCTAACTCGAATTTAGACAACGAAAAAAAGAAGACTTCTAAGAGACCATCCGCTGCATTTATAAAATCAGGGAGTATTAAAGGTGTAAAAGAAGCCGTAGGATATTCTGAAGCAGAATTACTAAGTATAAAGGATACTGAAAATTCAGCAAACACAGAAGCTAATATGATTTCTGGAGAGAAAAATGCTTCAGCCAGCTAGAACAAAATATAGAAAACAACAGAAAGGTAGAAATACTGGAGTTGCAACACGTGGTGCTAAAGTTAGCTTCGGTGAATTTGGACTTAAAGCTATTGGCAGAGGGCGATTAACAGCGCGCCAGATCGAAGCAGCTCGTCGAGCTATGACCAGACATATTAAAAGAGGGGGGCGTATCTGGATACGAATATTCCCAGATAAACCAATTTCACATAAGCCAGCAGAAGTTAGAATGGGTAAAGGAAAAGGAAATCCAGAGTATTATGTAGCTGAAATACAACCAGGAAAAATGTTATATGAAATGGATGGTGTCGATGAAGAAATGGCAAAAGAAGCGTTTCGACTTGCTGCCGCTAAGTTGCCAATCAAGACTATGTTTACAATAAGACAAATTGGCGGATAGTTATGAAAGCACGCGAATTAAGAGAAATGCAATTACCTGAATTAAATAAAGAGCTTATTTCTTTGCTAAAGGCACATTTTGGTTTACGTATGCAATTAGCTACTCAGCAACTATCAAATACAAGACAATTAAAAGTAATTAAAAGAGATATTGCAAGAGTGAAAACTGTTATAACTCAGAAGCAATCAAATCATGACTAATGAAAAATTAAATCGTACTTTAAGTGGACGTGTAACGAGCAATAAAATGGATAAAACAGTGACAGTCCTCGTGGAACGTAGATTAAAGCATCCTTTATATGGAAAATTTATAACACGAACTAAGAAATATCATGCACATAATGATAATAATCAATTTTCCATTGGTGATCTTGTTGAAATTGTTGAATGTAGACCTTTATCAAGAACTAAGAATTGGAAAGTAACTAGAATTTTAAATGAAGAAACAAATACCTGAAATGTAACTGTAATATATAATTAAGTTTTCTTACAGCGATTCATTAGGTATAATTACTGGTTTATCTAATTTAAAAATGAATCCAATGGATTGCTTAAACTTGATAGTTTAAGCGCTGATTACTAGTGAGAAAGTTTTAAAGACACCTGTTATTTAAATTAATATCAAAAGCGAATAAAAATGATTCAAATGCAGTCAATATTAAAAGTGGCGGATAATACTGGTGCTCGATCACTTATGTGCATTAAAGTTCTTGGCGGTTCAAAAAGACAATATGCCGGAATTGGTGACATAATCAAAGTTAGTATCAAAGACGCAGCTCCTAGGGGACGCGTAAAAAAAGGTGAAGTATATAATGCGGTCGTAGTTCGTACTGCGAAAGGCGTGAGACGTATAGACGGATCCTTATTGAAATTCGATGAAAATGCAGCAGTTTTGCTGAATAATAAATTTGAACCTATAGGAACACGTATTTTTGGCCCGGTAACTCGGGAATTACGTAATGCGCGATTTATGAAAATTGTTTCACTGGCACCAGAGGTTTTGTAGTAGTAAAAAGGAACAATTATGCGAAAAATTAGAAAAGGCGATGACATTATAGTTATTTCAGGAAGGGATAAAGGGAAAAGAGGATCCGTTCTTAGAATAGATGGAATTGATCGTATTGTAGTTCAAGGTATTAATTCTGTAAAAAAACATCAGAAACCTAATCCCACAATTGGCAATGCAGGTGGAATTATAGATTTAGAAATGTCAATTCACATTTCAAATGTTGCTATATATAATTTTTCCTCTAAAAAATCGGATAGAGTAGGATTTAAAGTAGATAATGATAATAATAAAATTCGTATATTTAAATCTACTGGCGATTTAATTAAAACTTAATATGGGATCGTAATTTATGGCGCGTTTGCAAGAATATTATCGTAAAACTGTCACTAAGCAGTTGATCGATCAATTTAGTTACGAGTCCATCATGGAGGTACCTTGCATTAGCAAAATAACTCTAAATATCGGATTAGGTGAAGCAACTGTTGATAAGAAAATTGTTGAGCATGCAATTTCCGATATGAAGAAAATTTGCGGACAACAACCTGTTATTACTAAGGCAAAGAAATCAATAGCAACTTTTAAGGTAAGGCAGGATTATCCTATCGGATGCATGGTTACGCTCCGTCGAGTAAAAATGTACGAGTTTTTGGATAGGTTAATCACTGTTGCAATACCGAGGATTCGGGACTTTCGAGGGATCTCTGGAAAATCATTCGACGGAAGAGGTAATTACAATATGGGCATAAAAGAGCAAATTATTTTTCCAGAAATTGATTACGATAAAATTGACGCTTTGCGTGGCATGAATATATCGATTACTACCACAGCAAAGAACGATATTGAGGCAAAAGCTTTATTGTCTGCGTTTAATTTTCCATTTAAGAGTTGAGGTTAGAATGGCAAAGCTTTCAATTATTAATAGAAATTTAAAAAGAAAAAAGATAGTAAAAAAATTTGCAGAGCAACGACTAGCATTATTTAAAATAATAAATGACAATAAAATCAATGATGAAGATCGTTTCAATGCGCGAATAATTTTGCAAAATCTTCCTAGAGATTCAAGTCCTGTACGTCTAAGAAATAGATGCACTCTAACTGGTAGACCTCGTGGGGTTTACTCAAAATTTGGTTTGGGAAGGAATAAGTTAAGAGAGATTGCGATGAGCGGAAAAATACCCGGAATTATCAAAGCGAGCTGGTAACCGGGTTATACAGATCCAATTATCAATAGAATTAGCTTAATAAGTACAATAATATTTTTTTTATAAATAAGTAGGTACCGACATGAGTATGAGCGATCCAATTGCAGATATGTTAACTCGAATCAGAAATGCGCAATTGGCAAAAAAAAGATCTGTAAAAATGCCTAGTTCAAATATTAAAATATCGATAGCGGACGTTCTTAAAGATGAAGGATATATTAATGATTTTAGTGTAATGAGTAATTACAGTAAAAATACTTTAGAAATATCTCTCAAGTATTATTCTGGCGATCCTGTAATTGAACAAATAATTCGTATCAGTAAACCTGGGCTTAGAATATACAAATCTAGTAAAGATCTACCAGATATTATGAATGGACTAGGAGTAGCAATAGTTTCCACTTCTAAAGGTGTAATGACCGTACAAAAGGCGCGAGCAGTTGGTGTCGGTGGTGAACTTTTGTGTACTGTTGTTTAGCTTAAAGGATTTTTTAAATGTCACGAGTAAGCAAGAACCCGATCACAATACCAGATAATGTCGAAATTAGCATATTACCATTTAGTGTTTCTGTTAAGGGGCCCCTAGGTACACTGAAGCAGGAGTTAACTAATGATATTCTATTAGAGCTTAATCAGAATATTTTGAAGATTCAAACAACTAACGACTCAAAGCATGCTAATGCGCTATCAGGAACAATACGTGCACTTATTGCTAATATGGTTCATGGCGTATCAGTTGGTTTTGTAAAAAAATTGCAATTGGTTGGTGTAGGATATAGAGCGCAAGCGGGATTAAGTAAGGTTAATTTAACTTTAGGTTTTTCGCATCCGGTTGATCATGTCATTCCGAATGGCATAACGATTGAGACTCCATCTCAAACTGAAATAATAATTAAAGGTATAGACAAGCAGAAGGTAGGTCAAACTGCTGCAGATATTCGAGCTTATAGAAAGCCAGAGCCATACAAAGGTAAAGGTGTGAGATATCATGATGAAGTTATTCTTCTCAAAGAAACGAAGAAAAAATAATTGAGATAAAAATGTTGAATTTAAAAGAAAAAAGAATTAGACGCTCACTAAAAACGCGAATTAAAATTGCAGAATTGGATGTAATACGATTGTCGGTACATCGTACTAATTCTCATATTTATGCTCAGCTCATTGATGATAGGAATAATAAAGTAATTACCTGTGCATCTACTTTAGAGCCTGACGTACGTAAGTCGTTTACTTCTGGGGGTAATATAGCGGCAGCTGCTTTTATTGGTAAAAGAATTGCTGAGAAAGGTAAGGATTGCGGTATATCAGATATTGCTTTTGATAGATCGGGTTATAGATACCATGGCCGTGTTAAGGCATTAGCAGAAGCTGCGCGTGAGAATGGATTAAAATTTTAATTTAAGGTTTGACAATGGCAAAAATCGGCAAAACTAATGGTAAGGCAGCGGGTATAGAAGAAAGCGGCGATGATTTGCGCGAAAAAATGGTTGCGATTAATAGAGTTACAAAAGTCGTTAAAGGAGGCCGTATTCTTGGTTTTGCAGCGCTCACAGTAGTTGGTGATGGTGACGGCAGTGTTGGTATGGGCAAGGGAAAATCTCGAGAAGTGCCAGTTGCTGTACAGAAAGCAATGGATGAAGCGCGAAGAAGAATGACTAAAATTAAAATAAAGAGCGGTACCATTTATCACCCTATAACTGCTTCGCATGGAGCAGCAAAAGTATATATGCACCCTGCTCCAGAAGGCACCGGAATTATAGCAGGAGGACCGATGCGTGCGATTTTTGAAGTCATGGGCATGACAAACATTCTGGCTAAATGTATTGGTTCTACAAATCCATATAATGTTGTTAGAGCGACACTTAAGGGCCTTAATTCTATGAATACGCCAGCAAATATTGCTGCTAAAAGAGGCAAAACAATAAAAGAGATCCTTGGGCATGATAATGGATAATAATAAGAAATTAAAAATAATAAAAATTACCCTTGTTAGAAGTCCAATTGGAACTAAACAATCACATCAAGCGACTGTTCGTGGTTTAGGATTACGTAAAGTGAATAGTTTTTCAATGCTTCTTGATACCCCTGAAACTCGCGGTATGATTCATAAAATTAATTACTTACTAAAGTGTGAATAATAAAATATTATGTATTTAAATTCAATTAAAGCAGCAGCGGGATCTAAAAAAACCAAGTTAAGAGTTGGAAGAGGCATGGGTTCAGGAATTGGTAAAACTTGTGGTAGAGGTCATAAGGGCCAGAAATCACGAGCTGGTGGTTTTCATAAAGTAGGCTTTGAAGGAGGCCAAATGCCAATTCAAAGAAGGCTGCCAAAACGAGGCTTTTGTATAATAAATGGATATAAAGCTTCTGAATTGAAACTCTCTGCTCTGAATACTTTGTCAGAAAATGATATTTCTCTTGCTACATTGAAGAAATATAATTTAATCTCAAATAGAATAACAAAAGTAAAGATCTTAAATAGCGGAGTTTGTAATAAGTTATTTAATATAAATGGATTACTTGTTACCGGTAAAGCCAAAATGGCAATAGAAGAAAATGGCGGCTCTATTACATAGAAGTATAAGGATATAAATTGTCTATAAAAGGAACAACAGCTAAACCAGTTGATAAATTTTCTGATCTGAAACGTCGTTTGTGGTTTCTATTGCTAGCATTGATTGTTTATAGAATAGGAGCGCATGTCCCCGTGCCTGGCATAGACCCAATCACTCTTAAAGAACTATTTGATTCGCAGGAAAGTAGTGTGTTGGGAATGTTTAATATGTTTTCTGGAGGAGCACTTTCAAGGTTTTCTATCTTTGCACTTGGTATAATGCCGTATATATCGGCTTCTATCATTATGCAGTTAGGAACAGTGGCAATTCCTTATCTTGAGGCGCTAAAGAAAGAGGGGGAAGGCGGGCGAAGAAAGATAACACAATATACTCGTTATGGCACATTAGCATTAGCATTAGTACAAAGTTATGGAATTTCTGTTGCCCTTCAATCCCAACCTGGTTTAGTTATCCAACCTGGTGGAATGTTTGTGCTTACTACTGTTATTACATTGGTTACAGGTACAATTTTTTTAATGTGGCTAGGTGAACAGATTACAGAGCGTGGTATAGGCAATGGCATCTCGTTAATTATCTTTGCAGGAATTGCGGCTGGATTACCAAGTGCAATAGGTGGAACTTTAGATCTGGTGAGCACTGGGTCTATGCATTTTCTTGTTGCTTTAGGTATTTTTCTTGCAGCTGCATTGGTTACTGCTTTTGTTGTTTTTGTTGAGAAAGGACAAAGACGAATTTTAGTTAATTACGCCAAGCGCCAGGTTGGGCAGAAGGTATATGGTGGGCAGAGTTCACATTTGCCGTTAAAGCTTAATATGGCAGGTGTTATACCTCCAATTTTCGCTTCAAGTATCATTTTATTTCCTGCCACTTTAGCAGGATGGTTCGCAAGTGGGGAATCCATGATGTGGTTAAAGGACATTAGTGGTGCACTATCTCCCGGTCAACCTATATATGTGATTCTTTATGCTGTAATGATTATATTCTTCTGTTTTTTTTACACAGCGCTTGTTTTTAATCCAAAAGAAACAGCTGATAATCTTAAGAAAAGCGGAGCATTTATACCAGGTATCAGACCCGGCGAACAGACTGCGAGATATATAGAAAGAATAATGTTACGCTTAACTCTTACTGGTTCAATATATGTAACACTTGTATGTTTGTTGCCCGAATTTTTAATTCTTAAATGGAATGTACCTTTCTATTTTGGTGGTACTTCATTATTAATTATTGTAATCGTAACTATGGATTTTATGTCACAAGTTCAATCGCATGTGATGTCTTCACAATATGATAGCTTATTGAAAAAAGCTAATTTTAAAACGGGTAGTGGAAAACTACCTACTAGATAATTTATTTGTGATAGTTAATGGCTAAAGAAGACACGATACAGATGCAAGGTGAGATACTTGAAACGCTCCCTAATGCAACATTTAAAGTAAAGTTAGAGAATGGACATATTGTACTTGGCCATATATCAGGAAAAATGCGTATGCACTATATAAGAATATTGCCGGGTGATAAAGTTACAGTAGACCTTACACCATATGATTTAACAAGAGCAAGAATAACATTTAGAGCGAAATAAATTCAATTATTAGTTCGCATTAGAAAGATAATCAGTATCGATTTATGGAATTTATATAATGAAAGTAAATGCATCTGTAAAGAAATTTTGTAGAAACTGCAAAATAATACGACGTAATCGGGTTGTTCGAGTAATTTGTACTGATCCTAGACATAAGCAAAGACAAGGATAATTGTAATAAATTTTGTATATACAGAGACAGGGAAATTAAATGGCGCGTATAGCTGGCGTAAATATACCAAATCATCAGCATGTAGGAATTGCTCTTACAGCAATTTATGGTATCGGTAGATCCAGTTCTAAAAATATATGTAGTGCAGTTGGCATCGAAACTGATAAAAAATTGAAAGATTTATCTGAGGATCAGATTGACCAATTGCGAGATCATATTTCAAAGATTACAATCGAAGGTGATTTGCGTCGAGAAATATCGATGAATATTAAGAGATTAATGGATCTTGGTTGTTATAGAGGATTGCGACACAGACGAGGTTTGCCGGTACGAGGTCAACGTACTCGAACTAATGCAAGAACAAGGAAGGGACCACGTAAAGCAGTACGTGCAAGATAATTTTTAGTTTAATTTAGAAATGTAATATTAAAAAGGAATTCATTTTCCATGGTCAAGGTCGCTACAAAAGTTCGTAAGAAAATAAAGAAAAATGTGTCGGAAGGAATAGCGCATATTCATGCTTCATTTAATAATACTATTATTACTATAACTGATCGGCAAGGTAATGCATTATCATGGGCTACTTCTGGTGGAGCCGGTTTTAAAGGATCACGAAAAAGTACACCTTTTGCTGCTCAAGTTGCAGCAGAAAATGCAAGTAAAATTGCAATAGAATGCGGCGTGAAGAATCTTGAGGTTAGAGTTAAGGGACCCGGACCTGGACGTGATTCTGCAGTAAGGGCCTTAAATTCAGCTGGATTTAAAATTACAAGTATTTCGGATGTAACGCCAGTTCCACACAATGGCTGTCGTCCACCAAAAAAACGTCGTATCTGAGGAGAATACGTTGGCTAGAAATCTTGAACCAAAATGTAAACAATGTCGACGCGAAGGCGAAAAGCTTTTCTTAAAAGGCGAAAAATGTTTTACTGATAAGTGTGCAATTGAAAGGAGGAATTATCCTCCAGGTCAGCATGGTCAGAAGAAAGGTAGACTATCGGATTATGGAGGTCAGTTACGTGAGAAACAGAAAATCAGAAGGATATATGGGATTCTAGAAAGGCAATTCCGTAATATCTATAAATCAGCTGACCAGCAACGTGGTGTAACTGGAGATAATTTGTTGCAATTATTGGAAAGCCGTCTTGACAATGTTGCATTTCATATGGGTTTTGGCTCATCTCGATCAGAAGCGAGGCAAATTGTTAGGCACAACTGTATTCTTGTGAATGGACAGCGTGTAAATATTCCAGCTTATTTAGTTAAGGCAGGAGATTCTATCGAGATTGCCAAGAACGCTAAAGAACAACTACGAATAAAATTTTCAATAGAGGCAGCGGACAGGCGAAATTTTCCGGCTTGGATTGATATGAACGTTAAAGAAATGAAGGGGATTTTCAAATCTAAACCTGAGCGATCTGAACTACCTGCAACAATTAATGAGTCCTTAGTTGTGGAATTATATTCTAAATAAAGTAAATTATTGGCTGGCTATCACCTAAAGGACATTACTATGCAAGGTAATGAATTATTAACACCACGTATTATTGATGTTCAAAATATATCGCCTCTACATGCTAAAGTAATTATGGAGCCTTTTGAAAGAGGATATGGCCATACCTTAGGAAATGCGCTAAGACGGATACTTCTGTCCTCTATGACTGGATTTGCACCTACCGAAGTTAAAATTGCTGGTGTAGTCCATGAATACTCTGCACTAGATGGAGTGCAGGAAGATGTTGTCGATATACTGTTGAATATTAAAGGAATAGTATTAAAACTTCATAATAAAGATGAAGCTATCATTTTATTAAGGAAATCCGGAAAATGTGTTGTAACAGCTGGCGATATTGATGTGGGTCACGATGTAGAGATACTTAACCCTGATCATGTCATAGCACATCTAACATCTGACGGAAAGATTGATATTCAACTCAAAGTAGAAAGAGGAATAGGATACGTTCCAGCTACAGTAAGAAAGAATAAAAATATCGAGACTAGCATTGGGACAATCTTACTAGATGCTTCATTTAGTCCTATTAGGCGCGTTAGTTATACGGTCGAAAGCGCGCGTGTTGAACAACGTACTGACCTTGATAAATTAGTTATGGATTTGGAAACTAATGGTGTTGTCGAACCCGAAGAGGCTATTCGTTTTGCTGCACGAGTTTTAGTACAGCAGTTATCTGTTTTTGCTGATTTAGAGAGCACACCTATTCCTAAAGAGCAGCCACAAGTACCACAAATTGACCCGATATTGTTGCGTCCTGTTGACGATTTAGAACTCACTGTAAGATCAGCTAACTGTCTAAAAGTTGAGAATATTTATTATATTGGAGATCTAATACAGCGTACGGAAGCTGAGCTTTTACGAACACCTAATTTGGGAAGAAAATCATTAAATGAAATAAAAGAGGTTCTTGCTTCTCGTGAGCTAACTCTAGGAATGAAACTGGACAATTGGCCGCCGGCAAATCTCGATAATCTTGCTAAGGATTCAAATCATGCGCCACAATAACGCATTAAGGAAATTAAATCGTTCTAGCAGCCACAGGGCGGCTATGTTTCGCAATATGAGTAATTCTCTTTTGCGACATGAAATTATTAAAACAACTCTCCCAAAAGCTAAAGAGTTAAGAAGATATGTTGAGCCTGTTATTACCTTAGGTAAAAATCCATCACTTTCCAATCGTCGTTTGGCTTTTAATAGGCTTCGTGATCGTGAGAATGTTACAAAACTTTTTATCGAATTAGGCCCTCGCTATATCGCAAGGCCAGGTGGATATATTAGAATTCTAAAATACGGATATAGAAAAGGTGATAATGCGCCTATGGCGCTTGTAGAGCTTGTTGATAGACCGATAGAAAAGCTAACAGATAGCCCCGATGGAATAGAAAATTAATAATTATTTCTTAGTTTAATTAATAGAAGAATATTTAATAGTTTGAACGTATAATAATTTAGTTGGAATATAGTTATTATCAGATTTTGTGCGCTATGTATGAATCAGAGAGCATTATCTATTCTTAGGCTTTTAAATGACGGACAATATCAGAGTGGTGAATCTTTAGCGAGAAAGATTTTTTGTAAACGTGCAACAATATCAAATTCACTAAAAAATCTTGACTCTTATGGAATTAAAATTGTTAAGACCCGTGGACGAGGTTACCGTTGGATTAATCCAATTTCGTATCTGAACAAAGATTTAATACTTGGTTTTTCCTCAATAGATCCCAGCAATTTCAAGATAACTCTTTTTGATGCTCTCGATTCTACTAATACTTTTCTATTAAATAATTTCAGCAGTGGAATGATAGATAATAGCTGTATACCAGTTGTTGCGACGGAGTATCAAACAAATGGACGTGGTCGTGCAGGAAGATTATGGCATAGTGGATTTGGCGATAGTCTTACCTTCTCTTTCGGTTGGCGGTTCGATAAAGGCGTATCCGCGCTATCGGGGTTAAGTTTAATAATCGGGATTGCTATAATACGTGTTTTACGATCATTCTCAATTAATTGTGTCAGTATTAAATGGCCTAATGATATATTGTTCGATAATAAAAAGCTTGCCGGCATATTAATTGAACTTCGTAGTGATATATTTGGCTCTTCTTATGCGATAATTGGTATTGGCATTAACTTTAAATCCTCTGATATTATTAAATCTTCTATAAATCAAGAGATTGCTGATTTATCAGCAATCTCTGATGAATATCTTGATCGTAATCAAATCTTAAGCGCGCTACTCACTGAATTTCTAAGTATTTTGCCTGTATTTGGAGATTACGGTTTCGCATATTTCAAGAAGGAATGGATCAGTTATCATGCTTTTGAAAGACAGGCGGTTAGTTTGATATTACCAAATGGCAATATTATTGTAGGCACGGTTGATGGCGTGATGGAAGATGGTTCTATTTGTTTAATGACTCCTTCGGGAAGAAACTCCTATCATGTAGGCGATATTTCTATCCGTCGGAATTCCCTTTGAGTGACTGATGCCGTACATCCTTGCGATTGACTCTGGCAATTCATTCGTAAAATGGGGATTGTTCAATAATGGACGATGTTTAAAACAGGGCAAGGTAGAGTACGATAAGATACAAAATGTTAAAAACGATTTCAAAGAACTGCAAGCACCAGCATCAATAATTATTTCTCATGTTGCTCGTGCGGCAACAAAAAATCAAATCTGTGAGCAAATTTCAAGTTGGCCGGTAAAACCTCACTGGATTTGTTCCTGCGCATTCCAATGTGGAGTCTCTAGTAGCTATTCCGATCCTACTCAATTAGGTTGTGATCGCTGGGCCTCTTTAATAGCTGCTTGGGAAATGCAACAGCAAGCTTGTTTAGTCATTAATGTAGGTACTGCAGTGACAATAGATGCGCTATCTGAGTCTGGAGAATTTCTTGGTGGTATCATTCTACCTGGTTTTCACTTGATGCTAAATAGTCTCCAACGTGGTACTCAATTATTTAAAGCTGGTATGAGTGCTTATGAAGACTTTCCTATTAGCACGGACAGTGCGATACAAAGCGGTATGATACATTCTGTGATAGGTGCTATTGAACGCATGTATAATTTACTGTCAATAAAGATAAATCACCCTGTGAAAACAAGTATTATCAGCGGGGGTGGAGTATCTTTATTATCTCCTTTTATCAAGATTCCAATCAAAACGATTGATAATTTGGTGCTGAAAGGGCTTGTTTTGATCGCTGAAGATTCTTTCTGATACATAGGGTTATTATCTTATGAAAAGCTTATGTCTCGATTTAACAATATAACCTTCTACACATCAGTCAATGATGTTCGAGATTTACCACTACATACAGGTGTTGAGATTGCTTTTGCCGGGCGATCTAATGCTGGAAAATCTAGCGCTATTAATACACTTACAAATCGAAGTCGTTTGGCTTTTGTTAGTAAAACACCTGGACGCACACAATTAATTAATTATTTTCAATTAAATTCAGATCAATTCTTTGTCGATTTACCCGGCTATGGATATGCGAAGGTTCCAGATTCCATACGACAACACTGGCAAAGTTTATTGAGTAGCTATTTGCAAACACGTGAGCCACTCAAAGGCTTAGTGCTAATAATGGATATTCGGCATCCCTTAAAACCGCTTGATATCAAAATGCTTGATTGGTTTGCACCTACTGGGAAAGCAATTCATATTTTGCTAACAAAATCTGATAAATTGAGCACGCAACGGGCAAATATTACCTTAAAGGACGTAACTCTATATTTAAATGGCGCTTACCCGCAATGCAGTGTTCAGTTATTTTCCAGCTTATCAGCCACAGGCGTTGATGATGCAACTACTGTCATTAGTGAATGGTTAGAAACTAATTAGTAGCTAAGTGATAAATATTTTACTTCGCTCTATGGGTTCCTAGAGAAAAAAAGCCCCCGGTTAAAGGGGAAAAAAACCGGGGGGGGCGCCTTAATATCACTTAAGGCTTTGCTTCAGGGAGGAAAGACAGAGGGACAATTAAAATGTCCGTTTGTAAGAGAGCGCAATGACTGAGTTAGTTCCCGAATAGTATTGTTTTTTTTAATTTATTTTTTCTATCCTATTTATTATGTTTTCTTTTAGCCAATTTCCTCAAAGACGAATGAGACGTATGCGTCGCGACATGTTTTCCCGTCGTCTTATGCAAGAAACTCATCTTCAGATCAGTGATCTGATTTATCCAGTTTTTGTTTTGGATGGAAAAAACCGTACTGAGAATGTCGAGTCTATGCCGGGTGTAGTAAGACAGAGCGCTGATCTCTTAATGACTCAGGCGGAGAATTGTTTACAATTAGGTATTCCAGCGATTGCTATTTTCCCGGTGATAGAAGCTAAACTTAAGAATCTGACAGCGAGTGAAGCATACAATCCTGATGGCTTGGTGCCTAGAGTGGTCCGACAATTAAAGAAGAATTTCCCTGAATTGGGAGTGATTACAGATATAGCGTTGGATCCCTATACAAGTCATGGTCAAGATGGCTTGATTGATCAACTTGGCTATGTATTGAACGATGAAACAGTAAATGTTCTTTGTCAGCAAGCATTGGTATATGCACAAGCTGGCGCTGATATTGTAGCGCCATCTGATATGATGGACGGACGCATTGCAGCGATTCGAAATAGTTTGGATAACCAACAGTTTATTCATACAAGAATTTTGGCTTATTCTGCAAAATATGCCTCAAGTTTTTATGGACCATTTCGTGATGCAGTTGGGTCGGCAGCAAGCCTTGGTACTGGAAATAAATATACGTATCAAATGGATCCTGCAAATTCAGATGAAGCATTATGGGAAGTTGGATTGGATCTGAATGAAGGCGCCGACATGGTGATGATTAAACCTGGAATGCCCTATTTGGATATTGTTCGTCGGGTGAAGGATCAATATGGCGCACCTACATTTGTATATCAGGTCAGTGGCGAGTATGCAATGCTCAAAGCTGCCGCAATGAACGGATGGTTAAATGAAGAAGCCTGCGTGTTGGAATCTTTGCTTGCTTTTAAACGCGCGGGTGCTGATGGAATACTAACATACTATGCAGTAGAAGCAGCGAATTGGCTAAAGAAGAATTTATAATGCATTAACGAGTAGGATTGATACTAGAATAATTGGTCTTTTAAATCTCTTGTTACTTTGGGTGCATCATCAGCAGAATTGTCAGCGACCGGTGGTAGCTGTTCATTAAAGAAATATTCTGTAACATCTCCGGTTGGTTCTCTGAATCCTGTCGTTGAATTAATTCTGGTTGCAAGAACACCATTGGGAGGTTTGTATTCTGCCATGGGAATACCTTTTAGGATTGGGCCCATATAATCCATCCAAATAGGCAATGCGACACGCCCTCCTGTTTCATTATTTCCAAGTGATCGAGGTTCGTCGTATCCTATCCAGGCGATTGTGACCAAGTCTTTTTGGAAACCACAAAACCAGGCATCAATAAAATTACTGGTGGTTCCGGTTTTTCCTGCCAAATCACTACGTCCTAGTTGTTTAGCTTTAATGGCTGTGCCGTGATTGATGACATCTTGCATCATGCTTGTCATGATGTAGGCATTACGGGGATCAATGACGCGTTTGGCGCCATTTAAAGCTGTTACGGGCTGGAATTGTTCGATCGTGTTACCTTTTTCATCTTCTATTCGCTTTATAAAGTAGGGGGCAACACGGAAACCACCATTTGCAAAAATCGCATACCCAGCGGCCATTTGCATTGGTGTAACCGAACCAGACCCTAATGCCATGGGCAAATAGGGTGGGTGACGGTTTGCATCAAAACCAAATCGGGTAATGTAATCTTGCGCATAACGTATGCCGATAGCCTGTAATATGCGGATAGACACAAGATTTTTTGATTTTACTAGTGCTGTTCGCAAGCGCATAGGTCCTTCAAATTTCCCATCAAAATTCTTCGGTTCCCATAATTGACTACCCGTTTGAGCAGCACTGAATGATAGCGGTGCATCATTAATGATTGTGGCTGGCGTGAAACCTTTTTCCAAAGCCGCGGAATAAATAAAAGGTTTAAAACTGGAACCAGGTTGCCGCCAAGCTTGAGTGACATGATTAAATTGATTTTTATGAAAATCAAATCCACCGATTAAAGCACGGATAGCGCCATCATTGGGATCAAGGGAAACAAGTGCAGCTTCTATTTCGGGAAGCTGGGCGATATGCCAACTGTTCTTTTGGTCTTTTTGTATACGAATTAATGTACCCGGAGTAATGTATTTCTTCCCAGCCTCTTTTTTATCAGCCAGAAATTTCTGTGCAAACTTGAGCCCTTCACCGGTAATTTCAATGATTTCTCCACCCTTACGATAAGCTTGCACTGTATTGGGTTTAACACTTAATACGATGGCTGCATAAATATCATCACTTTCATTGATTTCTTCCAATGCATCATCAAGCGTTTTTTCCTGATTACTGCCATGTTTTAGTAAATTAATATGCGCTTCCGGGCCACGATAACCACGACGCTTATCATATTCAATGATATTTTTACGTAGCGCCTGATAAGCAGCTTTCTGATCTAACTGACGGATAGTTGTATAGACTTTGATACCTTTGCTATAAGTTTCTTCTTGGTATCGATCATATATCACCTGGCGAACCATTTCAGCAACATAATCAGCAGGCATTGCTAAGGCAGTCGATTGCTTCTTAACCGAAATAGATTGTTTTTCTAATTCACCTAATTCTTCACTTGAGATGTAGTTAAGTTTATGTAATCGGCCCAGTACATAAAGTTGTCTGCTTTTAGCGCGCTTAGG
The DNA here is from genome assembly GCF_043753625.1 of Nitrosomonas sp. Classification (GTDB taxonomy): domain Bacteria; phylum Pseudomonadota; class Gammaproteobacteria; order Burkholderiales; family Nitrosomonadaceae; genus Nitrosomonas. The sequence goes on along the minus strand of NZ_JAYUWI010000009.1, from coordinate 41,185 downwards.
ATTACTGATAGGGTTATAGCTTGAAGGGGCTTTGGGTAATCCTGCTAACATGGCTGCTTCAACAATATTAATTTCTTGCAGTGATTTACCAAAATATGTTTGTGCTGCCGCTGCAAAACCATAACTGCGCTGGCCGAGGTAAATTTGGTTGACGTAAAGTTCTAGGATGTTGTCTTTGCTGAGATTGCTCTCAATCTTGAAAGCCAAAAGCGCTTCGCTGAATTTTCTCGTCAATGTTTTTTCTCTGGTCAGGAAAAAATTCCGAGCCACCTGCATCGTTATGGTACTGGCGCCCTGGCGTACACTGCCCGCAGAAAAATTTGAATAAGCAGCACGTAATACACCCATGTAATCAACACCACCATGTTCATAAAAGCGATCATCTTCTGCAGCAAGGATTGCCTGTTTAAGATGTTCCGGTACTTCAGAAATATTGACAATATTTCTACGCTCCGCACCAAATTCCCCTATTAATAGACCCTCATCGCTATAAATGCGTAACGGTATTTTAGGGCGATAATCTGTCAGTGTATCTAATGATGGTAAATTGGAATGTATGACCAGTGCAGCAAACCCAGCCAACAATACGCCAATCAAACCTAATGCAGAAAATGTGACAAAAAAGTAATACAGCCAACGTGCTAACATGAATTTGGATTTATTTATTAAGTACTGCTATCGTTAAAGTGCACAGTTATAGGGGGTATATCTATTGTTTTTCATTGAATAAGATTTCTTGGATTCTGTCAGAATCAATGCCAGTTATTTATTTTTCTGAGTAACTATATTGAATTAATGCAGATAAAGAGTAGTTTACATATATTCAGCATTATGTAGGGTAATTAATAATTTGCGAGTATCGCTTCTAATAAGACAATGTTCAAGGAAAATTTTGCTATCAATTTAGACTTCTTTAAGATGAAGTCACCGCCATTAATAGGTGTGGACATTAGTTCTTCATCTGTAAAAATGGTCGAATTATCATTGGTTGATAAAGAAAGTCAAACCTATCGGATTGAGCGTTATGCAATTGAATCTATGCCAGCGGATGCGATGTTGGATGGTGCAATCGGAAACATGGAAGCAGTCAGTGAATGCCTACGGCGTGGATGGAAACGCATGGGAACACGCCAAAAGAATGTGGTACTTGCACTACCTGCGACAGATGTTATTACCAAAAAGATTGTGGTTCCTGATGGGCAACGCGAGGATGACCTGGTTTTTCAAGTCGAGAATGAAGCCAGTCAATATATTCCTTTTCCTTTAGATGAAGTTGATTTGGATTTTCAAGTAACCAGGCCAGTGCCTGATAACCCAGCAGAAGTTGAAGTGCTGATCGCTGCATCGCGTAAAGAAAAGGTGGAAGACCGTGTGGCTGTTGCGCTTGCAGCAGGTCTTAAAACAGTCATTATGGATGTTGAGCCCTATGCGGCGCAGGCTGCATTCGAATTAACGCTGAGTCAATTACCTGGAGGTGGAAAAGATCAGATAATGGCACTGGTTGATATTGGCGCGACAATCATGAAAATTAATGTACTTATTAACGGTGAGTCATTATATACGCGAGATCAGCCATTTGGTGGTAATCAACTGACTCAGGAGATTCATAATCAATTTAATCTCTCGCTGGAAGATTCAGAGACTGCTAAAAGAAATGGCGGGCTACCTGAAAACTATCAGGCGGATGTTTTGCAGCCATTCTGCGAAACGTTGGCTATTGAAGTAATGCGTGCGATTCAGTTTTTTTGCACATCAACGCAATATACCGAAGTTAATTATATTTTTATTGCGGGGGGATCCGCAGCTATTCCCGGGTTAGATGCAATCATCGCAGCACGTATGCAAGTAAGCACACTCGTTGTGAATCCTTTCTCAACCATGGAGTTGTCAAGTCGTATCATTCCAAGGCAACTTAATCTGGATGCACCTTCTCTGCTGATTGCCTGTGGTTTGGCGCTGCGTAGTTTTGATCCATCATGATTCGAATTAATCTATTACCTCATCGCGAACTTAAGCGTAAAGCGAGACAGCAGCAGATTGCAGTTCTGGCAAATCTGGTTGGTTTGCTAGCGATCGCTGTTGTTATGAGCATTCATACAATTAGCGCTGGGAAAATAGATTACCAGAATGGCCGCAATCAATACTTAACTGACCAGATTGCTATTCTGGATAAAGAGATTACAGAAATCAGAGAAATAAAGACGCAAACTCAGGAATTGCTAGCGCGCAAGCAAGTTGTTGAGACATTACAGAACAGCCGAGCTGAAGTCGTTCATTTGCTGGATCAGTTGGTCAGGTTACTTCCGGATGGTGTGTATTTACAGAGTGTCAAACAAGAAGGCCACAACATTACTTTAGTTGGGTATGCGCAATCCAATGCTTGGGTTTCAGTGTTGATGCGTAAACTTGAATCATCTCAGTGGCTTGAATCACCCTTATTGATAGAAATTAAGGCGATGACAGTTAATAATGTGCGCCAAAATGAATTTAACATGAAAATAAAGCTCAAGCGGGTAACTATGGACGCTGTGCAAAATTCAATCCCTGGTACTGCTGCGAAATCTTGAGACTGCGCTTGCGATGAATAATCTACTTCTTGAATTGCGTCAGCTCGATATCCACCAGGTAGGAAACTGGCCAGTAGCATTTAAGTGTACTGCTTTGGCAATTTTATTTGTTGCTATTATCGTTGCAGGTCATCTCCTGGTTTGGCAGGAGCAAATTGAAACACTGGAGAATATTCAAGCGCAAGAAGAAACTCTTAAAAATACTTACCTGGCTAAAAAAAGAAATGCTGTTAATTTGTCTGCTATGCGCTTGCAATTAAAGGATATTGAACAATCTCTCAGTGCCTTGTTGAAACAGCTGCCAGATAAGTCAGAAATGGAAGCATTATTAGTCGATATCAATCAGGCTGGCTTAGGCCGTGGATTACAATTTGAGTTATTTAAACCAGCGGCGAAGGAAACGATACACGCATTTTATGCCGAACTTCCCGTTTCTATCCGTGTGATAGGCGGTTATCATGATATTGGGGCTTTTACCAGCGATGTTGCACAGTTATCACGTATCGTGACATTAAATGACATCAGCATAACACCTGGAACTGATGGAAAATTAGTATTGGATGCTGTTGCAAAAACATTCCGCTATCTGGATGAAGAAGAAATAACAAAGCAGGCCGGAGGCAAATGAATTATGATAAGAGATATATTCCTGCTAGCATTGTTTGTGATTACTCTAGCCATGATGACTGCTTGTACACAGAATGACTATGCTGACTTGAAAGCATTCATTCATAGTTCCGGGGACGGCTTGCATGGACAGATTGATCCATTGCCGGAAGTTAGACCACAACAGTACTTTACTTATGAGGCCTTTGATATATCCAGTCCATTTGTTCCGCGTAAAAATGATCAAGTACAACCTATTACGAATGGTATTCAGCCTGATTTAAACCGGTATAAGGAAGTATTGGAATCTTATCCGCTGGAAAGTTTATCAATGGTTGGTTCGCTGCAACAACACGATATAATATTTGCTTTAATTAAATCTCCGGATGGTACATTGCATCGAGTGAAAATTGGCAATCACTTAGGTCAGAACTTTGGGAAAATTAACCATATTTCAGATGCAGAAGTAAAATTGTCGGAAATTGTGCAGGATGGTGTGAATGAATGGACTGAACGGACTAGTGCGCTTATGCTGAAAAATTAGGACTAAAGCTATGAAGCTACTAATAATGAGAAAATATAGCCTAATCGTGGTTATAGCAGCACTGTCAGTTTGTTTTGCAACAGCAGTTTTTGCTGAACCAACTGTAACTGCAGTAACAGCACAGAACAGTATCCGCTCTATTGATATTTCTACCTTCCGGAATGGCCAAGTAATCGCCAAATTAACTTTAGATCACCCATTAGGCACTCTTCCAACGGGTGTTGCAATGGATAATCCCTATCGTATTTATTTTGACTTCTATCAGGTTTCTAATGGTCTGGGTAAGAACATTCAAGAAGCTGCAGATGGAGATTTACGCAGTATCAATATCGTGCAGGTCGAGGATAGAACCCGACTGGTGTTGAATTTATCGAAATTAATGCGGCACGATATCCGGGCGCAAGAGAATTTACTGTTAATCAATTTGGTTAGTGTGGTTGAGAATCAAGCAGTCAACACAGTTGTTCGTTTTGCTGAAGAGACGCCCAATAAAAAATTGAGTAGTCTGCAGGATATTGATTTTCGGCGTGGTGCGAATGGTGAAGGCCGCGTAGAAGTTGATATGACAAAAGCGGGTACAGCTGTTGATGTACAGCAGCAGGGCGATGATATTTTTGTCGAATTTGTGGACACGTTATTGCCTGATAGCTTGAGAAGACGATTCGATGTGGTAGATTTCGCCACGCCAGTGCATACCATTGAAACTTCCAAGAAGGGTGATAATGTACGGATGGTGGTGAAATCCAAAGGCCGCTGGGAGCATTCTGCACGTCAGACGGGTAAACGGTTTATCCTGGAAGTAAGGGCCCTGACTGAAGATGAGGAAGAACTGGCGAGAAAGAAACGTGTCGACGGTGGATATACGGGCGATAGACTTTCGCTTAATTTCCAGGACGTGGAAGTGCGAGCAGTACTACAAGTGATTGCTGATTTCACCAATTTTAATATCATCGCCAGCGATTCCGTTGCAGGAAATCTCACCTTACGATTAAAAGATGTTCCTTGGGATCAGGCGCTTGATATTGTGCTGCAGGCACATGGTTTGGATAAGCGGAAAACAGGCAATGTTATTTTTGTGGCGCCGCGTAAAGAAATGGCCGACAGAGAGTTACTGGACTTAGAAGCGCAATTGCAGGTAACTGAAATGGAGCCTGTGCGTTCAGAAATTTTTCAATTGAATCATCGCAGGGTTAATTCTTTATCGTTTGAAGGGATGCTGAGCAAGCGCGGTACGATCAATTTGGATGAGATAAGCAATACCGTAACGGTTACAGATATTCCCGTTAGATTAAGTGAGATTAAAAAGCGGATACAGCGGTTAGATGTTTTTGAAAGGCAGGTTATGATTGAGGCGCGTATTGTAGAAGCGATTGATACATTTAGTCGTAGCTTGGGCGCGCGTTTTGGTATACAAAATTCAACTGGTCTGGGTGGTCAGGGACTGGGAGTTTCAGGTAATCTGACTGGTTCAAGTGCTTTAGCTGGCGGCGGTGGTACGGCAGGCGCTAACAATCTAAATGTCAATTTGCCAGCCGCGGCTGCGACTGGATTACTAGGCGGACCAGCTGCACTGGGGCTCAGTTTGATGAAGTTTAATAATGGCCGGTTAATCAACCTCGAATTATCTGCATTAGAAACGGATAACAAAGGAAGAGTGATTGCCAGCCCTCGTGTGGTGACCGCACATGGAATAGAGGCCACTATTGAACAAGGTGATCGAGTACCCTTTCAACAAGCGACCAGTAGCGGTGCTACAAGCATACGTTTTATGGATGCGACACTCAGGCTAAAGGTTAAGCCATTGATTACCTACAATGGTCAGATCGATATGGAATTAAATGTTAATCAAGATAAGATTGGCACACCTATCAATCAATTTCTACCGCCACCGATTAATACCAAACAAGTAACGACCAAAGTTCTGGTAGAAAATGGCGGAACCGTGGTGATTGGTGGTATTTTTGATAGAACTGAGAATCAAGTGGTTAATAAAGTGCCGCTTTTGGGTGATATTCCTGTGCTGGGCAGTATTTTTCGTAATACGGTTAAAGTGGATAATAAACGCGAATTGTTGATTTTTGTGACGCCGCGTATCTTAAGCGAGAATCTTAATCTACAGTAACGATCTTCTATTGTCCCGATGGGAATTCAGCTTGGCGCCATGCCTCATAAGCAACAATGGCAACGGCATTGGATAAGTTCAAACTGCGGCTGGTCGCGATCATCGGTACTCGAATAAGGTGTGGTCTCGGGAAAGATTCCATGATGTGGATAGGCAATCCGCAACTTTCTGCGCCAAACACAAAAGCATCTCCGGCTTTGTATGTCACTTTGTCATAACGCTGTTTTCCCTTCGTAGTGATCGCAAACATGCGATATCCTGGCAAACTCTGACAGCAATCTGCCCAATTCTCATGCACTTTTATTTGTGCAAATTCATGGTAATCCAGCCCGGCACGTAATAACTGCTTGTCTTGTAGTGGAAAACCTAAAGGTTTAACCAGATGCAATTGCATGCCGGTGTTGGCGCAGAGGCGGATGATATTGCCCGTATTGGGCGGGATTTCCGGTTGGTGAAGTATGATGTTAAACATGCGGATAGTGTTGATTAAGGAATTGTCACAGCCTATGGGAGCCGATCTGATTTATCTCTGGTAAAGTTCTGGCGATAACCCAGTTACTGATTTCAGCAGCACCTTGCTTACGTAAAATTTTAGCCAATTCATTTAATGTAGCACCAGTTGTCATCACGTCATCGATCAGTGCGACATGTTTGCCCGACAAATTTATACTACAACTAAAAGCCTTACGGATATTTTTCTGGCGATCCTTCCAAGCTAATCCGGTTTGTGGCGGTGTATGTTTAATACGCTGACAACTATCGGGTAATAAAACAATCCTCATATGTTTCGAGATATATCGACTGATTTCCATAGCCTGATTGAATCCGCGCTCACGCAACCGGATCGGATGTAGCGGCATCGGTATGATGACATCCGGTATTCTCTTCTCTGTTGCCTTAAATCGTGTAATGAAGAAGTTGGCGAGAATCGGTGCGATAGCGAGATCAGTTTGATATTTTAACGCATGAATCATTGCATCGACAGGAAAGGTATAGCGAAGTGCTGCAATGGTGCGTGTGAATGCGGGCGGTTTTATCAAACAAGCGCCACAGATTTCCGCTGTTGGTACCGGCCACAGGCAAATAGGACAATGGTTAAGCGGCAGCTGCGGTAAGTGATTATAACAAGGCTCGCATAAATCCTGTTTTGCAGGGATAGCACACAACACACAATTCTTCTGGTTCAAGATCTGCACGATAATTAATCCATTGTTTAAAAATGGGGTGTGGAAAAATTGACAATGTCCATTGAATCCTTGATCATCCAAATTTATCGGCAACTGGCGCGAATGATGCGCCACTTAAACAAAAAGACAGGTAAATCGGTATGAATTTAGATTCTCTCACAATCAGCGAAATACAAAATGATTCAAGCAGTATAACCGGGAAATCAGATGATTCAGTCTATTGGAATGTGGCTGAAGTTCAGTTGTTACTGGATACGCCATTTAACGAGCTGATTTACCGCGCACAATGTATTCATCGCCAGCATCACGATGCCAACGGTGTGCAGTTATCCACATTGATTTCGGTCAAAACAGGTGGTTGCCCGGAAGACTGCGGTTACTGCCCGCAAGCGGCGCGGTATCATACTGGTGTTGATAATCAAGACATGTTGTCATTGGATGAAGTCGTGTCGGCAGCGGCTGCAGCGAAAGCTAACGGCGCATCGCGGTTTTGCATGGGTGCGGCGTGGCGCGGACCGAAACAACGGGATATGGATAAAATGACCGAAATGGTGCGCGCGGTTAAATCGCTAGGGATGGAAACTTGTGCGACATTGGGATTGTTAAAACCCGGACAGGCGCAACAACTCGGTGATGCCGGTTTGGATTATTACAATCACAATCTCGATACAGCGCCGGAATTTTATGAAGAAATCATCACCACGCGACAGTATGAGGATCGCTTGAACACGCTGCAGCAAGTGCGTGATGCCGGAATCAATGTGTGTTGCGGCGGTATTGTCGGCATGGGAGAAACGCGTCTGTCGCGTGCCGGACTGATCGCGCAATTGGCCAATTTAAATCCATATCCGGAATCCGTTCCGATCAATCATCTGGTCCAAGTTCAGGGTACGCCACTGTATGGCACTGCGGCGCTGGATCCGCTGGAGTTTGTGCGTACGATTGCAGCAGCGCGGATTACCATGCCGAAAGCTATGGTGCGATTGTCTGCTGGCAGGCAGGACATGTCAGAAGCCGTCCAAGCGTTGTGTTTTCTGGCTGGCGCCAATTCGATTTTTTATGGCGACAAATTGTTGACGACGGGAAATCCGGAAACAGATCGTGACCGGGCGTTATTGGACAAACTGGGGCTACACGCGCTTTAACGCATGTTTCCAGATTTGGCTGAACAACTGCGTGCCCGCGAGCAGCAAGGGCTGCAGCGTTTCCGGCAAGTCGTGGAAAGCCCGCAAGCAAGCCATATCACCATTGATGGCCATGACTATCTGGCATTTAGCAGTAATGATTATCTGGGGTTGGCCAATCATCCGGACTTGATTCAGTCGGCTTGCGAAGGTGCGCAGTGCTACGGTGTGGGAGCCGGCGCATCGCATCTCATCCATGGCCATTCTGCCGCGCATCATATTCTGGAAGAATCTCTGGCGCAGTTTGCCGGTTTTCCAAGAGCACTACTATTTTCTACCGGGTATATGGCAAATATCGGCGTGGTCACAGCTTTAGTTGGACGTGAAGATGCTATTTTTGCAGATAAACTGAACCACGCTTCGCTGAACGATGCGGCTTTACTGTCACGGGCTAAATTTATTCGATTTCCGCATCGGGATCTTGCTGCTTTGGAACAACGCTTGGCGGATTCCAATGCCCGGCGCAAGCTGGTTATTTCTGATGCCGTGTTCAGTATGGAAGGCGATATCGCACCGATCAAGCAGCTGATTGCACTGTGTGAGAAATATCATGCGCTGTTACTGTTGGACGATGCCCATGGTTTCGGTGTATTAGGGCAGCAGGGGCGAGGCAGTTTGTTCCTGCCGGATAGCGACAGAATTCATTCACCGAACATCGTGTATATGGCAACGCTGGGTAAAGCCGCCGGTGTATTTGGTGCATTTGTTGCCGCACAAGCAGATGTGATCGAAACTTTGATCCAGTCTGCGCGCAGTTATATTTACACGACAGCTTCGCCGCCATTGCTCTCGCACGCACTATTAACGAGTCTGAAACTGATTGAACTAGACGAATGGCGGCGTGACGCTTTGCTGCAAAATATTGCACAATTGAAAAAAGACTTACTGTTTTCGTCCTGGAAATTACTGCCTTCCAGCACGCCGATTCAACCCTTGTTGATTGGTGAAAGCCATGAGGCAGTACGGGTCAGTCAGGCATTACGTGAACGCGGAATTTTGGTTCCGGCGATTCGCCCGCCGACGGTGCCACGAGGTAAAGCGCGATTACGTATTTCGTTGTCCGCTGCGCATCAGTCACATGATATTCTGCGCTTGACACAGGCATTGAATGAATTGACACTCGATTCATGACGTATCTGCATGTCGAATCGATAGGAAACGGTCCTGATCTCGTTTTATTGCACGGCTGGGCCATGCACAGTGGTATCTGGAACGGCGTTCGCGATCAATTGGCGCAACAATTCCGTTTGCATTTGGTGGATTTGCCCGGACATGGATTGAGTCCCGCGTGTGATCCGGGAACACTGAATCACCTCGTTGAGGTCATCACTGAAATTCTGCCCGAGCATTGCATGATCGGCGGTTGGTCATTGGGTGGACAGATTGCGATGGAATTGGCGCTGCGTGAACCGGGCCGTGTGCAGCAACTGATTCTGATTTCGACTACGCCCTGTTTCGCCAAACGCGACGATTGGGAATGGGGCATGGAGCACAAATTGTTGCAACTGTTTTTGGAAAATCTGAAACTGAATTATGCGACCACTATTAACCGCTTCCTGACGCTGCAAATGAGCGGCGACCGGGATGCAAGCAAGATTCTGCTGCAATTGCGCAAGCACTTTTTTCAGCGCGCCGAACCCGATCCGGATGCATTGCAAAAGGGACTCAGAATTTTGCAGGATAGTGACTTACGCGACCGCATGGGGGCTATCAAACAACCGGTTTTATTATTGCATGGTGAAAATGACGTGATTACGCATCCCGCCGCTGCCGACTGGATGCATCAGCAATTAGTACAATCGCAACGGGTGATGTTTCCGCATTGCGGGCACGCACCGTTTTTATCTTACCCCGATCAATTTGTGACTTGTCTCAATGAATTCCGAACACACGCTTGATAAAAAACAATTGCGTATTGCGTTTGAACGCGCAGCGAACAGCTACGACCAAGCGGCTGTGCTGCAACGTGAAATCAGCAACCGCATGCTGTCGCGCCTGGAATACATCAAATACCAACCGGATGTGATTCTCGATGCCGGCAGTGGTACGGGCTATGGCAGTCAGCAACTGGCCAAACGCTATCCCGCCAGTCAACTGATTGCCATGGATATTGCCAGGACAATGCTGTTGCACGCCCGGCCGAACACGGCCTGGTGGCAGCGCTTGCTGCCGTTACTGCAACAACATGCCTATTATGTGTGCGCCGATATTGAGCAAATTCCGATTAAAAATGAAAGTGTCGGTATGATATGGTCGAATCTCGCGCTGCAATGGTGTAATGATCTGGAACACACATTTGCCGAGATGCATCGCATTTTGCGTACCGATGGTCTGGTGATGTTCAGCACCTTTGGCCCGGATACCCTGAAGGAATTGCGCCAGTCTTTTGCGCAAGTGGATGCGTTCAGTCACGTTAACCGCTTTATTGATATGCATGATATTGGTGATCTGCTGGTGCACAATGGTTTTTCCACGCCAGTAATGGACATGGAATATATCACCCTGACTTATCCGGATGTCACGAGTGTGATGCGCGATTTAAAAGCCATCGGTGCGCATAACGTGACACAAGGCCGGAATCAGGGGATGATGGGGAAAAACAAGTGGCAGAAAGCCATCACGGAATATGAAAAATTACGCCGCGACGGCAAATTGCCCGCCACGTATGAAGTGGTGTATGGCCACGCCTGGAAACCGCAATCGCGCCAATCTGTGTTGACGCCGGAAACGCGCAGGCAACTGGGTTTAATGGGGTAATCAGCTTTCTATGGCTACAGGTTTCTTTGTTACCGGTACCGACACCGGCATCGGCAAAACCACTGTGAGTTGCGCATTACTCTATGCGTTTGCCGCGCAAGGCAAGAAAGTTGCCGGTATGAAGCCGATTGTAGCCGGTAGCGAAAATGGTCAGTGGCTGGATGTGGAACAATTGCTCACCGCCAGCAACGTGAACGTTACCCGCCAGCAAATTAACCCCTACGCATTCGATCCGCCCATTTCCCCGCACCTTGCCGCACAACAATCGGGAACGGAAATTGATCTGTCGGTGATTCATCACGCTTATCAGCAACTCAGTGCAAAAGCGGATCTTGTCATCGTCGAAGGTGCGGGCGGGTTTCTGGTGCCGATCAATGACAGGCAGAATGGCGCGGATCTGGCGAAAATGTTGAATCTGCCGGTGATATTGGTGGTTGGCATGTGCCTGGGTTGTCTGAATCATGCATTGCTAACGGCTCAGGCAATACAGGCTGCCGGATTGACATTGGCAGGCTGGGTGGCGAATTGTGTGGATCCGCAGATGCTGGCTTTGGAGCAAAATATTGCGGCATTGGAGCAGCGGTTGGATTGCCCGTTGCTGGGGACTCTGCCGTTCCTCGGAGAAACTGATATTGCACACAGTATTAGGTTATTGGATACTCAGATTTTGACAAATGATCATATATGATCGCATCAATTATAGTATCGGCCATTCAATTGTGCGAATTGTCATATCCGGGAATGCTGTTTTATAGATATCCTTGTCTATCTTTTTAACGGCTGATCGCTCATGAGTGAGCGTTATAGTAAATAGGCCGTCCAGTCGATTTGGTTTTTATAAAGGATAATCTTTCCTATACCACAATGAGTTACTTAGATCTAACAGACAATCAACTCAACCCCATCGGATGTTGGGATCAACCGCTTGACCGGTTGTGTCCGCCTTTGGCCTGCGATCTGGCGCTTTTTGATCAAAACGGCTACGACTTAACGGATTTGGAGCAATGTTTTGCAGTGGCTAACTTAATGCCTTTTCACGCGCATCGAGAACATCGGCATGCTTTAAAGGCGCCTTGGTTCACACAACCGGACAGGGTGGAAGGCGCGGTGCTTAACCACAGTTTGTTATTCGAACGTAAAGGGTATGCCGAAGAAGCGCTTGAACAGCTTGAACGCTGGGCGCAAACAAATCCTTTGGTCTACAAAATCATCAAAATGCGCCCCAAGTGGGGACTGGATTTCAGCATGGACTATGCGGATCGCGCAGGCAATGTCTTTGAAGTACTACACTGGGAATATGATGGTTTTGATTTTGAGGAAGTGGCGGAACGTAAGCGCCAGCTAGAGGTAAAATTTGCGGCCACCGATTGGGACGATGCCGCAACCCGAATCCTGAAACAAAAAGACCAATGGCATCACCTGGATTTTTTTGCGCAGAGCGATTGGAAGTGTAATTACTTTGGGATCGTTAAAGAGCGATTTAAGATGGTGATTTGGGAGTAGGAGACTCTGGATTTGAGACAAATTATTGAGAGATATCTGCCGGGATGCATGGGGGGCATAGCGAGTCGTATCAGGTTATGTCATAAATGGATCTAAATCGGTATGTTATGATGATATGTAAATCAACCATTGGCCTGAAAAATAAAGAGATATCATGAGGATGACGTGGATAGATCGGGCCTATGACGTAATATATTGCGTCATTTCGAAGGTCTAATTCTTGTTAGGCTGCACATGACACAGAGTGCCAGCAATCCAAAGATGCACCACTTCGTGCCTCGGTCGTACTTAGCAAGATTCAGTGACACCGAAGGATTTCTGCACGTTTTCGATCGTTTGTCTCGCTCATTTAGAAGACAGCGGCCAAAGGAAGTTATGAAGATCAATTCCTACTATCGCCAAGAGTGGGCGCCACCCGGGATCGATCCAAATATTTTTGAAAAATCGTTGGGCGAATGGTTGGAATCCGCCGCAAAGGATTCCATTGATCGTTTGACTCACTCCCCCGCTAGACTTACAGGAGAAGATGCAACGCTACTGAATTACATTGAGTTGCAACGTATTAGAGTCCCAAGACAAGCTGAAGCGGCAAAGGATCTAATGCGACAAACTCTTCTGCGACTGGCTCCGCCTGATGTTGTGGCCACCATCCGTGCTGGAGAAGTACTGTTAGAGATCAAGGATTCTGCTCGCTTTGAGTACATGCGGATAGTCAATGGGAAGCTCTTTCCTTGGTTTGCTCGAATGGAATGGGAAGTTGTTGAGGCTGTGAAGGGCGCAGCATTCGTTACCACGGATAGTCCTGTATCCTTCTATAACGCAATGACCCCGCCACCAGCGGAGCCGGGTCTCGCCCTTGCGGGAACCATTGTGTTCTTTCCTCTTAGCTCGTGTCATGCACTACTGATGCGCCACCCCGAGATTCGAACATACCCAGATATTTCACGGTTAGCGGTGTTGCCGGAACCGCCCGCGGACGATGTGCAGATCTCGATTACTCACGGAGTTGTATGGAACGCAAAGGTCGTCAACAATTTCAATTGGAAAATGATGCAGCTTTCCGACCGACTTATCGTAGGCGAGAGCAAAGAGTTGCTGGAGGCATGTACTTCGACCAGCCACCGACCGGACGATGCAACCTAACATTTCGCTGCAGCCACGCCGCTGAGGGCTGTAGGGTGCACAATAGCGGTCTTCCGCGTATTGCACCGTATGAGTTACATGTGGCGTAATACGGCTATCGCCTATTACGCTCTACTAATGAATGTAGATTGCGAGTTGAATAATCCGTATTTGTCACTCCAAATATAGTGAGGAATCTTTGGTAATCAGCAAGATAGATTTCTCGCTATGCTCGAAATGACAGTTATTCAGGGTTTCCGTCAGCGAAGAAGAACAAAGGAGTTATGTTTTACAAAGAAATCTTAAGTTTTCTCGCCATCGTACTGACATTGATGGCGTTTATTCCGTATATCCGCGCAATCTTTAATGGAGCCATCAGACCGCATGTCTTTTCCTGGGTCATTTGGGGTGCGACCACCTTTCTGGCTTTTCTGGCGCAGTTGGAGGACAAAGGCGGTGTGGGCGCGTGGCCGATCGGCGTTTCAGGTAGCATTACGATATTTATTGCATTTCTGGCTTACTTGAAACGTGCCGATGTGACCATTACGAAAACCGATTGGCTGTTTTTTGTCGCGGCGCTGTCTTCTTTGCCGCTGTGGTACTTTACGTCAGATCCGTTATGGGCGGTCGTTTTGCTGACTACTGTCGATGCAATCGGATTCGGACCTACGATTAGGAAAGCCTATCATTTCCCATATTCAGAATCGTTGCTGTTTTTTGGCCTGTTCACGGTGCGTAATCTGCTCGTCATGATGGCGTTTGAGAATTATTCGGTGACAACCTTATTATTTCCAGCCGTCATCGCGGCAATGTGTGTATTGTTAATGGCGATGGTCGCGTATCGAAGGCGGGTTTTCGCAGCTCAAGGAATGGGAGCGGTATAGTTTTGAGAAATTTCTGGAATGCTGTGCCAGTTAATGATACGCATGGTTCGGCGAGCTCACTTTTTGAATGGATTTCATTCTGATTAAACCGCAGGAGATTAAAAGATGGCTTATAAGGAATACAAAGTGTTACATGTGACAGAAGGCGGAATCGGAACGATTTTTCTGGGCGCATCGGGGATCCCGATCAAGCGGCTGGAAACGACATTGAATAAAGAGGCGGCGGATGGCTGGACGCTGGTATTCCAGTTTGTCGAACAGAAGCGGTTTATGCTGTTCTGGAAAAGGGAAGCGGTCATTATTACGCTGGCCCGCTGATTTTCAAAGCGGGTATGCAAAAATAATGAAAACGAAAGAGGCAGTTCAGGAAGCAGAAGAGCAAATCCGAAATCTGGTGCGCGAATTGCCCGATGAAAAAAGATTACTGTTTTTCCAGCAAGCAGAAAAAGATCTGAAAGATCCGGATACCTACGCGGCGTTAAACGCTCTGTTTGTCGCCGGGCTTCATCATTTTTATCTGGGTCAATGGGTTCGTGGTTCGATTAATTTATTCATCTTTGTGGCTGGGATGGTTTTTTTGTTTGCTGGGCAGGTGGCTATTGGAATCGGATTACTGATCGCGATCAGCCTAGTTGAGCTCAAGGCTTTGTTTGCCGCGCAGATCGTGGTTCAGGATTACAACAACGCGGTGATGGAAAGAATCTATCGTGAGGTGATCAAAGATTGATTAAACTTAAGGAAGCTCTGACTAAGTCCTTCGACAGGCTCAGGACGAACGGTAATATATTGATTACGTTCGTGGTGAGCTTGTCGAACCATGAATGTAATCAACTTAATCAGAATTTTCTTAAGTTTCGTTCGTGATCGCGCTGTATGTGTCTGCTAACCTGGTTGTTAATATAAAAGACTGCATCTTAGGAAACATCAAATGCAAGAGTTGTTATGCTTAATTCTCTCCAAAGGCACTTATGTCGCACTGTTCGTTGCCGGTACGCTATTCGCGCAAAATGCCGAAGCCGAGAAGATATGGAACTGGACCTATAGGGGAGGCAGCATTGTTGCCAGCGGAACGTTTACGACGTCTGAGAACGTGGATTCTCTGGGTTTTTATCAAATTACCCACATCGCCGGTCACCGCAACGGTGACCCCATTAAAAAATTGCATCCAACCGGTAGCGTGATTCCAGGTAACGAGCCCCATACGCTGGATAATTTGATCCGTATTGATCCGCAAGGTCAGATTACCGTGCATGGATTCGGTTTTTCTACCGCATCAGGCAACTATGTCAACACCTTTTATTCCGATTCTCTCGCAACACCGGGCTATAGGGAAGTGTTTACAACGGTATCAACCTTTAGTGAACTACCGGTCAAATTCTTAGCCACGCCGGTAACAGAACCTGAAGTCAGTGTGGATCCGCCAACCGGGCAATCAAGGAATACGGGCCAATAGAATCGAAGCAATAGCGTTATAAGATGTGACGTTATTGATTTCGAATAGGGATGTTCAATCAATGATCTCAACATTCTCTATTTTGAATTGTGCATTTAACGATTGCAGCAGGTCGTCGTGCAGATTAACCCGCTAATCATTTCCTAATTCAAGCTCGCCGCTGGCAAGTTCATTGTGATAGATAACTGTGATCGGACAGGCCGGATGACTATGATTACCGGATAAATAGGGTTTCTGAGTTTGGTTGGAAAAGGGCGCCAACGCTGTCTTGAGATTGGAAACCTGATTGAGCGTGGATGGATCGTAGTGAATTCTGATTTGCTTGGCGAACCGTGAGCGAATTCCGGAGAAATCATAGCGCTGCTCGGCGGTCATTCTGAGTTCTTCACCATTGTATCCGCGGTTGCTAACTTTCAATGACCAGTTCAACATGCGCTTTGCTATCGTCCAGATTGATGACGTCCATTCTGCCGCAGCGCGTCATTTGGAGCCAGATTGAGTACTGTAGGATATCCCGGCGTGAGGGAGCATATCAGTCGTGTTATTCAAGCTTCCCCAAATAAACAATTTGTTTAACAGGGCTGAAAGTAATAAGTTTTTATATTGATTTACAGTCCTTCGCGGTATTGCACATCGCACAGTAGGCGACCAAATTCTTTCTTGACTACACCGTAGCACTCGCAAACGGAGGCCTCTAGTCCGGAACGATCGAGTACTGTAATGTGGCCGCGGCGGTAGTGAATATTGCCCGCGCGCTGCAAATTTCCGGCTGCCTCGGTAATGCCTTCGCGGCGTACGCCAAGCATAATGGCGATTTGCTCCTGTGTGATGACGAGTTCTTGAGCGGGTGCGCGATCGAGTGTCAACAATAGCCAACGGCACAGCCGTTGCTCTATCGAGTGATGCCGATTACAGGCCGCTCCCAGGCTCATTTGTGTCATGAGTGCCTGGGTGTAGCGCAATAACAAGCCTTGCATCAATCCGGCCCGGTTGAATTCCTCTTTGAGGAAGCTGCTTTCGAGGCGGTAAGCGTGACCGGCAGTTTGCACCATGGCTGAACTGGGTGTGGTATCGCCACCCATAAAGAGTGCAATACCGACGACACCTTCATTGCCGACCCCTGCGGTTTCTGCGGATGCGCCAGACTCCGTTACATAGTGCAACGAGACAATGGCGGTGGTGGGGAAATAAGCGTGCCGTAATTGTTCGTCAGGTTCATAAAGGTACTCTCCGAGCGGCATTTCGACCAATTCCAGGTGCGCCGCTATGCGCTCGAAGTCGGTTGTAGGAAGCGCGGCGAGGAGGTGGTTTTGATTGGGGCTATGGGTTAAGAGCATGGCAGAGTATCCGAAATAGGTGTCCTATTTCTTGGATGTGACCTCCAATCCGATGCCGCGATAACCGATGTAGCCAGAAAACCGGTTGAACATGGGCTCCCCGCTGACGTGAAACCTTTGATGCGAGCCATCGTCATTAATGCGGTTAAATTCAAAATCCAAAAAGGGTTGTCGCGCAGCAATCTTTGCTTGTAATTCTGCATGCTCCGCGGCATTCCACCCGGATGGCTTGTCGTTATTTGATTCATCCGTCAAAGAATCAACTCGAATGCCGAGCATTTCCAGAACAGGGCCGGAGACTTTGGTAAAATTACCGCCCTCGTCTTGCTCCCAGTACCAATCGGAGGCTAATTCAGTAAGACTGCGATAGCGCGCCTCGCTTTCGCGTAGTTCGGCCGTACGTCCCTGCACAGTCTTTTCCAGTAATAGATTGTGTTGCTGAAGTAACTTATAGAGCAACCGCACTTCGAGTATGTTATGGATGCGCGTCTTCACTTCAATCAGATCAAACGGTTTGCTGATGAAATCCTTGGCGCCAGCCTGCAACGCACGCAGCTTGTGACCAGGCTGCGCCGTAAGTACGATCACTGACAGATAGGCATCCGACCCGTTGGTCTTTAAGCCTTCCATCACCTGAAATCCATCCATATTGGGCATTTGTAAGTCGAGCAGAATGAGGTCATAGCCGATATTACGATGACGTGCACAAACCTCCTGCGGATTCATGGTTGATTCCACTTGCGTATAACCGGCTTCGCTCAGTAACTGCTCAAGCATACTGATATTGGGTTCTTGATCATCAACAATGAGGATGCTGGCATTAAGAATGTCGGGGGTACTAATTGTCATGATTTTCCATATTTGTGCCGGCTGATTGCGTCTCGGAAAATTTTAGTGCTGCGTCCAGGGTGTCGAAAAATTCGTTTAGCTTGATGGGTTTTGTGAGGTAACGAAAGAATCCGACCTCAAGACCTCTTACGATGTCTCGCGGCATCGCATTGGCACTGAGCGCGATAACCGGTATATGGGCTGTCTCTGGATCTTTGTGCAGAATTTCCAGCGCATGGACCCCGCTAATGCCAGGCAGATTGATGTCCATGAGAATTACATCCGGCCGCGAAGCGCGTGCAATTTCGATGCCACGAAGACCATCCTGAGCGCTCAGCAAGTGGATATCAGGTCGACGTTCGAGCAGGTTTTCTACTAACAGCAGATTGGCCGGATTATCCTCGACATAGAGTAAGGTGCGTAAAGGAGTGTCAGCTGAAATCTTTCGCGGGACGATAACCATGGATTGATCGTCATCAAGCGCTAATTGTGGCGTATCTGTCAGATTTAATTTAATCCAGAACACACTACCTTTTCCGATAGTGCTTTCCACCCCAATTGTACCGCCCATTAATTCTACCAACCGTTTGCTGACTACCAGACCAATGCCCGTGCCTTCCTCTGTGCCGATCTCACGTCCAAGCCGGTTGAATGGCTGGAACAGTTGTGAGAGATTTTCCACACTCAAGCCTTCTCCAGTATCAGTAATGCTAATGCGGATACGATTTGCAGTACCTGTGCTGTAGCTCACCACCACCGTGCCACCTGCTTTATTGTATTTGATCGAATTAGAAAGCAGGTTGATGAGAATTTGTTTTACTCTTGTCCGGTCCGCTTTGACAAAGTAGGTGCAATTGAACTGAGGAAATGTCAGTTTGATGCCGCTTTTTTGCGCTTGAGGCTCAATCATGGCTTGGCAATCGCTTATTACCTCGCTTAACGATATGGGTTCCAGTGACACCAACAGCTTGCCGGATTCGATCAACGCGAGATCAAGGATTTCGTTGATCAAATCCAACAAATACCAGCCTGCTAAAAGAATCTGGTCAATATTGCTCTTCTGGCGGGGAGTGAGCGGTGGTGAACCGGAATCGATCAACTGGGCGAAGCCAAGGATCGCATTAAGCGGAGAACGTAGCTCATGGCTCATGCTGGACAAGAAATCTGATTTTGCGAGATTGGCTTTTTCCGCGATAGACTTGGCACTTTCGAGCTTGATGTTTGTTTCATGCAGTGCCTGATCAAGCAGTTTGCGCTCCGTGATATCGCGCGCTGCTGCGAACACACCTTGCAGTGTTCGGTCACGGTCGTGAAAAGTCGTTGCGTTATAAGACACGACGGTTTCCTTGCCGTCTCTGGCGTGAGCAGTTAGCTCATAATTGGTAATCCGATTTTCAGCCAGCACCCGTTTGATGCCTGCTTCCGCTCGTTCCGGATCGGTAAAGTAATTCTTGAACGGTGCACCGATCAGCTCATCCCGCGTGCAGCCAGTGAGCGCTTCCATTTGCTTGTTGACATCCGAAATTATGCCGGACGGATCGGTCGTTATTAGCGCATCAATATTGGATTCGATGAGAGAGCGTGTGTAGAACTGCTGGTCGCGCAAGCGCTGATCGAGTTTCTTCTGTTCCGCCTCAGCCTGTCTCCGCAGTGTATTATCAGTACCAATCAGCAGAAAGCCGATGATTTCGTCCTGGGCATCGCGGAGTGCCGTGACGGAAACTACTGCTGAGAATCGGCTGTCATCCTTGCGGATATAGGTAAGTTCGTAAATATCCTCGATACCTCGTGAGGCTTTGAACACCAGCGCTTCAAGGCCTGGCGTAATCGGTGTGGAGAGTTCTATGCTTAAAGCCTTGGCACGCGCGATTAACTCTTCAGGATCAGAGATATCTGCTACCGTGATTTTGTCCATTACTTCAGCGGCTGTATAACCCAGCATGCGCTCGGCACCCACGTTAAAAATCTGAATCACGCCTTTGGCATCAGTCGCGATACTCGAAAAGTTAGCGCTATTGAAAATTGCGTTTTGCAATGCTCTTGTTCTATGTAAAGTCTCCTGATGCCGCATTCCGGCAGCGCTGTCTGCCTTAGCATCACCATCTGGGATTATTGTGTCGATTCCTGTTTCAAACAAAGCCAATCTCCGTATAAAAAGTACAACTGCATGCGTTCAGATTTCGTGTATTGGAATAGAAGACGAATGCAGGAAAATCGTTAAGAAGTGTATTTTTTGAATTACTGTCAATAACACCTAACATAGCCTGGCTGCATCGGTGCTGGTGGATTAACACTTAGTGAATATGGTAACATAGCATCTACTATACGCTAAAGCTATGTACATATATCTTCTGTATGGCTATGTCTGTGCGGTACCGAGCATATGTAAACTTATGGGAGAAATAAATGCTTTTCTCAAAGATTCTAGTAGTAAATGGAACAGCTAGTGCATTGAACAGAATGGGAACCAAAGGAATCAATCATGATTGATTCTTAATGTTCAGTACACAATCTCAATATTCTCTGCTTTAAAGTGAGCGGTTAACGATTGCAACAAATCATCGTGCAGATTAACCCGCCAATCATTTCCCAATTCAAGCTCGCCACTGGCAAAGTCATTGTGATAGATGACAGCGACCGGGCAGGCTGGGTGATTATTATTGCCGGATAAGCCGGATTTCTGAATTTGATTGGCGAAGGGTGCCAGCAATGTTTTGAGATTGGAAACCTGGCTGAGTGTCGAGGGGTCGCAATGAATCCTGATTTGTTTGGCAAAGCGCGAGCGTATTCCGGCGAAATTATAGAGCTGTTCGGCGGTAATTCTGAGTTCGTCGCCTTCTTCGCCATTGTATCCACGGTTACTGACTTTCGCTTCGGCGATTAGCAGTTGGTCTTCTTTTAACCACGCGCGATTGGCATCGAATAATTCGCTGAAAATAACCAATTCAACACGCGTTTTGCCATCGTCCAGATTGATGACGCCCATTCTGCCGCGGCGCGTCATTTGCACGCGGATGGAATGGATGATTCCGGCGAGCAGTTGTGGTTCGCGGCTTGGACTCAGCCGATCCAGCCGGGTACGGATGAATCGTTTTAGCTCTGCGGCGTAAGTATCAAATGGGTGCCCGCTAAAATAATAGCCCAGACCGATCTTTTCATGGCGCAGTTTTTCCCGGTCGGACCATGATTCTGCATGAATCAGTTGTGGCTGCATATGGGATTGATCTCCTTCACCACCGAATAAATTGGCCTGACTGGAGGACCGGCTCACTTGTTCGGCGGATTCGATCACCAGACCGACAGAAGCCAACAGGCTGGCACGGTTTGAGTTGATGGCGTCAAATGCACCCACACGGATCAGTGATTCCATTACACGGCGATTGGCGATACGTCGGTCGACACGGTTACAGAAATCGAATAAATCAGTAAACGGCCCGGTTTGTTCGCGCACCCCAATGATCGAGCTAATCGCGGATTCCCCGGTGCCTTTCACCGCACCGATCCCGAAGCGGATGGTTTTGTCGTCCACCGGGATAAAACGGTAGCCGGAACGATTGATGTCCGGCGGCAGTATCGTTAATCCGTTGGCGATGGTGTCCTCAACAAAGGTGTGCACTTTGTCGGTGTCATCCATATCGGCGGACAAACACGCAGCCATGAACTCAGCCGGGGAGTGTGCTTTCAGATAAGCGGTCTGAAAAGCAATCAACGCATACGCGGCGGCATGGGATTTGTTAAAACCGTAACCAGCGAATTTTTCCATCAAGCCGAACAGTTCGGTGGCTTTATCTTTGCTTAAGCCATTGTTGATTGCGCCACTCACGAAAATATCGCGTTGTTGCGCCATTTCCTCAACTTTCTTCTTGCCCATCGCGCGACGCAATAAATCAGCACTGCCGAGACTGTAGCCACCGATCACTTGCGCAATCTGCATGACCTGTTCCTGATAAATCATGATCCCATACGTTGGACCCAGAATCGGTTCTAGGCGGGGATCGAGATAATCTATCGTTTTCTTGCCGTGCTTGCGGTCAATAAATTCTGGAATCAGATCCATCGGACCGGGGCGGTACAACGCAACCAGCGCGATGATATCTTCAAAACAATCCGGTTTTGCTTTCTGCAATAAATCGATCATGCCGCGCGATTCAAACTGGAAGATGCCGACCGCATTGCCTTTTCGCATCAGCGCGTAGGTGCGCTCATCCTCAAGTGGCAGTGTTTCCAATGAAAAAGGCTGGGCTGTGGGGTCAATTTCAGTAGAAGACTCGGTTCTTTTGCGCGATTGCCGGATATAGCCAACGGCGCGATCCAGTGTGGTTAGCGTGCGTAATCCAAGAAAGTCGAATTTGACCAAACCAACTTTCTCAACATCATCCTTATCCAACTGGCTGACGACCGAATCACCGGATTCCGTACAATAGATCGGGCAAAAATCCGTGATTTCGCCGGAAGCGATCAATACACCGCCGGCATGCATGCCGACATTGCGCGTGATGCCTTCCAGGCTTTCCGCCAATTCGAGCAAATTGCGTACATCTTCTTCCTCCTCGGCGCGTTGATTGAGTTGCGGCTCGATTTGGCGCGCTTTTTTTAACGTCATACCAATCTCAAAAGGGATCAGTTTGGCGAGCTGATCGACAAAGTTATACGGTAGATCCAGTACCCGGCCGATATCGCGAATCACTGCTTTGGCCGCCATCGTGCCAAACGTGACGATTTGGGAAACTTTTTCCGTGCCGTAGCGTTGCTTCACGTATTCGATGACCAATTCGCGCCGGTCTTGGCAGAAATCGATATCAAAATCGGGCATGGATACGCGTTCCGGATTCAGAAAGCGCTCAAACAGTAAATCATAACGTAATGGGTCGAGATCAGTAATTCCCAATGAATAGGCTACTAATGAGCCAGCTCCGGAGCCGCGCCCGGGACCGACCGGCACATTGTTGTGCTTAGCCCAGTTGATGAAATCGGCAACGATCAAGAAATAACCGGCAAACCCCATCTGGACAATGGTATTCACTTCAAACTCAAGGCGCGATTGATACTTGAGCATTTTGTCATTGCGCAAGGTTTCATCCGGAAACAGGCTGACCATACGTTGTGCCAGACCGGTTGCAGCCTGGTCGAGTAAATATTGCTCCAGACTCTCATTATTCGGTGTGGGAAACAAAGGCAGCCGGTTTATACCCAGTTCCAATACCAAATTACAACGCTTGGCAATTTCTATCGAATTCACCAATGCGCTGGGAATATCGGCAAACAGTTGGGCTATCTCGGCTTGTGACTTGAAATATTGCTGTTCCGTAAAATTTTTCGGGCGGCGCTTGTCATCCAAGGTATGACCTTCTGCGATACAAACCCGCGCTTCATGCGCCCGGTAATCTTCTGCGTTCAGAAATTGTATTGATTGCGTGGCAACGACAGGCAGATTGAATTTTTTGGCCAATACCAGCGATTGCTGGACCAGCATGATCTCATTGGCATGGCCATCCCGCTGGATTTCAATATAAAATCGATCAGGAAACAAAGCAGCCCATTTTTGCGTCAGAATTTCCGCTTGTTGCAGATTATTTTGCAACATGGACAATCCGATGTCACCAAAGCGGGCGCCTGATAAAGCGATTAATCCTTGCGTACCCGATTCATTTGAATGCAACCATGATTCCTTGATCTCGGCTCTGCCATGATACTGGTTTTCCCGGTAGGCGCGTGATAACAGGCGGGATAACAGCAGATATCCAGCGTGCGATTGGCATAGCAGCAAAAGCCGGATCGCCTTGTTGCGATCGGATTCATTGGTGATCCAGACATCACAGCCGAATATCGGTTTGATGCCATTTTTATAGGCACTTTGGTAAAATTTGACCAGACCGAAAAAATTGGAGAGGTCAGTCAGTGCCAATGCGGGCATTTGGTCGGCCACTGCTTTGGCAACAACCTCGGGAATACGGATGGTACTATCCAGAATGGAGTATTCGCTGTGCAATCGCAAATGGATAAAAGCGGGGCTGGTTGGCATGAAGTTACAATTCGAGTCTGCGGAAACTCTGAAATTAATACAATCGAGCGCTATTCTACATTATGTTGAAATCACCAGAGCTTTTTAAAATTTAGGATCGTTCGCGCTCGCTTTGCTGACATTGGTAGTGAAAGAAACTGAGTATCTTTTGCGGTAGCCAATTCAATTTTCCTGGAAATGGGCCTTGCATGAATCCGACGTGACCGCCTTGCTCCGGAAATTCCAAAGTGACAGCGGGGGATACCGCTTGTTGAACTGGCAGTGCCGATGCTGGCATGAACGGATCATTCCGCGCATTAATCAACAGAGTGGGGACTTTGATATGTCCGAGCCATTGTTTGCTGCTTGACTGTCGCCAATAATCATCGGTATCGAGAAAACCATGCAAGGGCGCCGTGACCAGATTGTCAAAATCATAAATTGATGCACATCTTTTGAGCGCTTGGGCGTCAAATAAGCCAGGAAACTGCTCCAGTTTTTCAAATGCTTTGGTCTTGAGCGTTGTTAGGAAATGACGGGTATACACTTGATTGAATCCGTTATCCAAAGCTGTGCCGGCAGCAGCCAGATCGAGCGGAACGGATACCGCAGCAACCCCTGCCACGAGTTCTTTTGCTTGTTCCCCTTTTTCACCCAGCCATTTCAATAGCGCATTGCCGCCCAAGGAGACACCCATCACATAAACGGGTTGCGTTGCACATGCCGCCGGCATCTGATTGATAACACGCCGCAACATCCAGTCGATTTCAGCGGAATCGCCGGCGTGATAGGCGCGCGCCAATCGGTTGGGTACCCCGGAACATCCGCGGAAATGGATAACGGCGCTACGCCAGTGGTAAGTTCTCAGGCTATTAATCATACTCAAAATATAATGACTGGATGAGTCGCCTTCGAGTCCATGGAAGAATATTACTAAAGGCGAATCGGCAGATTCGTCCATCCAATCCACATCGATAAAATCACCATCATTCAGCTCCCAGCGTTCGCGCCGGTACATGAACAGCTGCGCGGGCTTATTAAAATAAGGATAAAGTGTTTGTATATTTCCGCCGGGTAGCCAGGATGGCGCTGTATAACGTTCTGTGTATAAAGGAATGGTGCTTTCAGACATATTTGCTATTTTTCACTGAGACATCCGGGTTATTTTTAGGTATTCAATTGCCGTCAATAGACTAATTTACGTAGATTCTAATATAAAAATGGCCAGCTATTTTTGCTGGCCATTTTAATTGAGATTTAAGGTGCATCAGAGAATGGTTATGATTCCTTACTAAAATTCATTCCATTGGTTACTGTTATCGCCGACAGCAATTTTACTTCTTTTCTTTAAATGACTGTTGTTATTGTGAAGATTGCTTCTTACCGTTAATCCAGTTTTTTCTGCGGTTCTTTTGTCGTTCAACTGAACTACGGCTGCTGGATGTTTTGCAGTATTCTGTGCAACATTGAATATGGAAATGGCGCCGACTAACTCGTGCGCCTGCTGTTCCAACGAAGCGGCGGCAGCGGCTGCCTGTTCTACCAACGCTGCATTTTGTTGTGTGACTTCATCCATTTGCGTTACCGCTTGATTGACTTGTTCGATACCGGTGCTTTGTTCTTTGGAGGCTGAAGTGATGTCTGACATGATTTCAGTCACATGTTTAATAGACCCAACTATTTCATCCATTGTTTTACCTGCCCGATTAACTAATGCGGTGCCTTCATCAACTTTTTGTACAGAATCATCAATTAATGTTTTAATTTCCTTAGCTGCTGTGGCGCTGCGTTGCGCGAGGTTACGAACTTCTGTTGCTACGACCGCAAATCCACGACCTTGCTCACCAGCGCGAGCTGCTTCAACGGCTGCATTGAGTGCCAGGATATTTGTTTGGAAGGCAATGCCATCAATGACATTAATGATGTCTGCGATCTTTTTTGAGCTTTCACTGATTGACGACATCGTGGTGACAACTTCTTTCATCATGATTCCGCCTTTGGCGGTAATGTCACTGGCTGTCAAGGCGAGTTGATTGGCACTGACAGAGTTATCCGTGTTCTGACGCACGGCTGAGGTTAATTCTTCCATGCTTGAGGCTGTTTCTTCTAGCGAAGATGCTTGCTCCTCTGTGCGTTGTGATAAATCCAGATTACCGGAAGCAATTTCCCCTGTTGCCTGGCGCACGGATAGGGCGTTTTTTTGCACATCCAGCACCGTGGCTCTCAGGTTGATTCCCGTCTGAATGAGTGCTTTTAATAATTCACCAAATTCATCGTTACGGTTAATGGAAAATTGATGCGTTAAATCTCCGGCGGCCAGTTTGTTTGCAATATCAGTTGCTTGTTCTAGTGGAGACAGTGTATTTCTTATCATACTAAAAGCAAGATAGAACATCACAGCTACGCCGGTTAAAGTTATTCCGGCAATCATGCTGCTCAGTGATGCGGGAATCTGGGCTTGTGTAAGACCCCACCAGCCAATACCACCGGCAGTCAATAAAAATAAAGCGGGAATGGCCATGAAAAGGGCAATTCGTTTACGAATGGTCATTTTAAAAAGTGCAGAGAATTTTCCAATCAAGTCAGTGCGTATCACCTGACCTTTCTCAATCTTCAGGTTGGGTGCTTTGCCTTCCAGAATTTTGTGATAGATCGGTGCAGCTTGCTCAATGACTGCACGAGGGGCCTTGGTGCGAACTGATAAATAACCGGTGATTTTCCCATTTTCCAGCAAGGGGGTTGCATTTGCATTGATCCAGTAGAAATCGCCATTCTTACGGCGATTCTTAACCAATCCTGTCCAGGGTAAACCCTGTTTCAACGTGTTCCATAGATCCTCAAATGCTTCGGGGGGCATATCCGGATGACGCACAACATTATGCGCTTTACCGATCAATTCTTCTTCGGAGAAACCGCTGACTTCAATAAAGGTTGGATTAATATAAGTGATTCTTCCCTTCGTATCGGTGGTTGATACGATTAACGTATCTTCGGTAATGGGATATTCTGTATTGGTAACTGGAAGATTTACTCTCATATTGTATCCTTTCATAATTTATCAAAATTGAAGTTGAGTTTTACGGCATACGAGTAATTATGTTTTGTCGGTAAATTCTTATTTGAAAATAGGAAATCATGTATTCCAATATAAGAAACTAAGCCAAAAAATTGTAGGAACTATTTTTCTGCGATTGTGCCGGATATATATGTGTGAATTTCGAGTTAATCTCAGTTCGAAATGATCAGCGTTCACGGAGTCAAATTGAAGAACAATCAGAATATTCCTATGGTTTTAAATGGTTCAGATGGATATTATTGAAGTTACAATTTCTTTTGGCATAAGCATCAGAACAGAAGTAGGTAGCTATCAATCAATCAATCAATCAATCAATCAAGACATCCATGAGAAACAGGCACATAAACGTGATCCTCGATTAAAAGCAAAATGAGCTTACATAAAGAATCCGGCTGGATTAAGAAATTTACTCGCGATAAGTTTTTGGATCCGGCAAAAAATCCATTAGGGGATCCTGGCGGAAAGTCGAATCCAAGAATCACAGCGCACAAAGCGCAGTTCATTTCCAACCCGGTGCTTGATAGAGACAATCTTTCAAGTGTGAATGAGACTGAAACGCACGAGAAATTGAATAAATTGGCATGCTTATATGAAATTTCACGTGACATGCTGACTATTCGTTCTATTGATGATTTATGTCAAAAACTCATTGAACATATGGGATTAGCATGGCGCTGCTCGGGTGACTTTTTTCCTTTCATCGAAATTGATAATCAATGCTTTACATCCAAGGAATTTGTGCACGTTTTAGAACATCAGTTTTCTGCCCCAGTCATTGTTAGGGAAAAGGTTCGCGGACAAGTCTGCGTTTTTTATGAAGATAGCAATCTAATACGGTGGTCGCAAGATGAGGATTCTGTATTTCTACAAAATATAGCCAATGATCTCGGCTTATGGCTGGAACAAAAACAGCTTGTTGATGGACAAACAGCTTCGTTTAGCGAAGTCAGAATGATTGAAAGGGTGCTTGATGAGCATTCCATCATAGCAATAACCAACAGACAGGGAAAAATAAAATATGCTAATCAAAAATTTTGCTCTGTTTCGAAATACTCCAGCGAAGAATTAATCGGGCAAGATCATCGAATTATTAGCTCTGGTTATCATTCCAAAGAATTTATACGTAACTTATGGACTACCATTGCGAAGGATGAAACCTGGAAGGGGGAAATCAAGAATCGCGCTAAGGATGGTACTTATTACTGGGTTGATACCACAATTGTTCCATGTCTCGATCATGCCGGCTCTCCGTATCAATATGTTGCAATACGCACCGAGGTGACGGAATACAAGCGATTGTAACAAAAGATGGAGGAGCAAGTAGCTGAATTAGCGCGTTCTAACGATGAGCTCGAGCAATTTGCGTATGTCGTTACGCACGACTTGCAAGAGCCGCTCCGTACGATTGGCAGCTTTGTTCAGTTACTGAAGAAATACTGTAACGACCAATTGGATGAGCGCGCAAATGACTTAATCTCGCACGTGATAGACGGTACAAGTCGCATGCAGATGCTGATTGATGATCTGTTAACTTATGCACAAGTCAATGCGAGTCAAACCCCGAAAGAAATAGATTGTGAATGTTTATTAAACAATGTCCTGGCTGATTTGTCTGTCACGAGTGGCGAGTGTAACGCGATAATCACTCATGATAAGCTTCCCGTGGTTAGAGGTATTCCTTTTCAGCTTATTCAATTATTTAGCAATTTAATCAATAATGCATTTAAATTTCAAAGAGAGCAGCCACCACGAATACATGTCGGTGTGGAAGAGAATCTGGATGAATGGGTTTTTTCGGTGAGCGATAACGGAATTGGTATAGAAGCACAATATTTAGAGCGGATTTTCCGGGTATTTAAACGGTTGCATAGCCGTAGAGAATATGCAGGTACGGGTATCGGTTTGGCAATTTGTAAGAAAGTTGTCGAACATCACGGGGGGAGCATATGGGTCAAATCAGAACCTAATATAGGCTCCTCATTTTATTTTTCAATTCCAAAAATTAATTAAGTACTGTGATGCGCTATAAAAATAATACTCATCCCAGCGTAATTCTGATGATTGATGACAATCCTACAGATGTCTTGTTGATTAAAGAGGCTTTTGCATTCTGTGAAGCGGGTAGTGAAGTTTATGTGGCAGAAGATGGCGTGTATGCATTAGAGTTTCTAAAGCAACAAGGCCAAAATATTCACGCACCTCGTCCAGATCTCATCTTGCTGGATTTAAATATGCCGAGAAAAAATGGACTCGAAGTTTTGGCGGAATTGAAAGCGGATTCTGAATTAAATAGCATTCCTGTCATTGTCTATACATCTTCGGTGGCAAAGGAAGATATCAAAGCTGCCTATAATAGTCATGCGAATGGCTATATTAGAAAATCGGTGGATTTTGATGAATGTATAAAAACAGCAAAATCAATTAAAGATTTCTGGTTTTCTACTGCAATATTATATGAGCCATAATCTGCCATGACCCCGACTAAGACTCATATTTTATTAATTGAAGATAATGAAACTGACGCAATACTTGTGCAAAGTGACTTACAACATGCGATGGGCGATCAGATTTCTGTGGTTCATACGGAACGATTAGATTCTGCGCTGCAATTAATTCAACAGCAGTCATTTGATCTCATCTTGTCGGATCTTACGCTACCCGATAGCGATGGAATTACAACGATTAATCGATTGCGTGAAAGCGCTGCCAGTATACCTATCGCAGTTTTATCTTTCAGGGATGATGAGAAACTTGCAATCAAAGCGATTAAAGCCGGTGCGCAGGATTATCTCGTTAAGGGAAGTTTGACCGAGGGTGTTCTGGCGCGGGTTATTCGTTATTCAATCGAAAGAAAGCGCATAGAGGAGAGTAACCGGAAAGCACAAAAACGGTTTCAGACTATCTTTGAAAAAGCACCTCTGGGCATTGCGTTGATTGATTTGTCAACGGGAAAATATTACGATGTAAATCCAAAGTATGCATTCATTGTCGGAAGGCGTGTGGATGAACTTCTTGGTATCAATCAGGCGGATATTCTTCATTTGGATGATGTATCCTCCTACCGGAATGATATCGAGAAATTCGTTAATCATCAGTCGTATGATTGCAAGCTAGCAAAAAGAGTCCTGCGCCCGGATATGTCCATTATCTGGATTGAAATTTCTATCGTGCCGTTTGAGATCATGGGTAATGGGGAAGTATGCCATTTATGTATGATTGAAGACATTACAGAAAGTAAGCGGATGATCGAAAATCTCCGCCAGTTAACGACACATTTGCGGGATGTCAGGGAAGAAGAAAGAACCCGGATTGGCCGAGAAATACACGATGTTCTGGGTGGAACCTTAACTGTTCTGAAGATGGATCTGGATTGGCTTTCAAAGAAAATAAGTGCGAATCCAATGCATGAGCGGATCAGATCGCTTTATGAATTAACGGGTGAAGCCATCGAAACAGCACGAAGGGTTTCAATGAATCTGCGTCCCAATGTACTGGACAATTTAGGATTGTATGGTGCCATTGAATGGCAAATACGTGAATTTGAGCAACGTACCAATATTCGATGCGCATTAGAATCAACGATATCAAGCTTATCTTTTAATAATAAGAACTTTGAAACCAGTATTTTTAGAATTATACAGGAAGTGTTTATCAATATAGTCCGGCACTCACAAGCTACCAGAGTCGATATTGAGCTCTCTGAAGATGAGGATGATATTTTGATTGCCATTAAAGATAATGGTATCGGGATCACCGAATCACAAATGCTGAATCCTGAGTCATTTGGAATAATCGGCATGAATGAGCGGATACAGCAATTCGGCGGTAAACTGGAAATAACTGGTACACCTTCACAGGGTAGTGTTGTCACACTTAAAATACCGCTTACCATTGCAACAACAAATGTTGGGGAATTAATCAATGATTAAAGTTCTGATTGCAGATGACCATGCGTTATTTCGTGACGGACTTAAACGAATTATCAATGAAACAGACGATATCGATGTTGTTGCGGAAGCCATTGATGGAAAGGATATTTTAAAGAAGGCGAAGGAATGCGATTGGGATGTTGCGCTGTTGGATATTAATTTGCCCGATAGCAATGGGCTGGATATTCTGAAAAAAATGTTATCAGCGAATGCTGCTTCACGTGTTCTGGTTTTAAGCATGTACCCGGAAGAAGAATACGCGATTCGGGCAATTCGTTCCGGAGCATCTGGGTATTTGACGAAAGATAGCCCGACCGATCAGCTCATTAGTGTGATTCGCCGACTTGCCAAGGGAGGGAAGTATGTAAATCCTGAACTGGCAGAGAAGCTTTTGTTTAATCCTGTCTCAGATTCGGAGAATTTGACACATACGTCATTCTCAGACCGGGAGTTCCATGTTTTTAAACTCATTGTTTCCGGGGAATCTTTAACATCCATCGCCAATAAACTGTCACTCAGTGTTAAAACAGTCAGTACTTATCGATCGCGTATTCTGGAAAAAATGAACATGAAGAATAATGCGCAATTGGTCAAGTATGCGATTCAACACCGGCTGGTTGAATGAGATCGTATGCAATAGCTGCATTATATTTGCGGGGAAAAGGATTGTAATATCACCTGTTTGAGTAATGCCAGTTTTCCATGAAAGAAATGTTCCGCGCCGGGTATGAAAACAATGGGTTGAGATTTAGGAGTTGCCCATGCCAGTAAATCGTCTGGTATTACGATATCATCTTGATCACCTTGAATAATCAAAGCTAACTTCGTTGCTTCCGGGACTGCCGGTGCATTTAAGTTAACAACCGATGGCGCAACCAGAATGAGAAATTCTGGAACCAGTTGCTCAGCAGCATGTAACTGAATTGCGCCACCAAATGAGAAGCCTGCCAGGAGCAGCGGCAGATCCGCTGAATGCGCATTGAATTGATCGCGGATTGTTTGCGTGACAGCCATGACATCCTCTATCTCGCCGATGCCATGATCAAAAGTACCTTCGCTTTTGCCCACGCCACGAAAATTAAATTTAGCCGCGATAAATCCAAGCGCTAACAAGGTAGTAAATAATGTATGAATAACCTTGTTATCCATTGTTCCGCCATGTAACGGATGCGGATGTGCGATGATGGCAATTCCTTTCGGAAAGGATTCTGGTTCCCCCAGAATGACCTCAAGTTTTCCAGCAGGCCCATCAATGAAAAATTTTTGCGTAACAGCAGACAAGTTTCTTACCTTAAAAGTGGATCAAATTTTCAGGCGCTCAACGATATTGCCTTTAATCAGATGTTCATCGATGATTTCATCGATGTCGTCTTTATCGATATAGGTGTACCAGGTTTCATCGGGATAAATGACGATGATTGGCCCTTCCTCGCAACGGTCGAGACAACCGGCATTATTGATACGGATTTTTTTCTTGCCATTCAACTGTAACGATTTAATCCGCTGCTTGGCGTAGTCACGCAACTCCTGAGCGCAGAAATTGTTACAACATTTGGCGTCGCCTTCGCGTTGATTGGTGCAGAAAAAGACATGATATTGATAATAGCTCATAGGTACTCGATAAAAAATTGATAGACCATTAGTTTAGCGTGATTTGACCGCTGTCCAAATGCGGCTGAATATCTGGCATTGTTTGTGATTTAAGTTCGTGATCATTTCCAGACGGAATAACATATCCTCATCTGAGAATATTACTTGATTCTTCACCAGTTCTGTCTGGATGAACGGTTTCGCTACTATGTTTGGATTGTCTGATCCAATCAGCTTGATCAGCTCAGCGGAATTTTTGCCACCCAGCATACCTCATTCGAAGATAAGGAGGGTGTCTCGGATATCGATTTTGCAACATTAAAAGTCGAGAAAAAATTAATCGAACAAGATTATGAAGATGTGCCAGGGGTGTTCAGGGTAAAATTTCTGGGATTACTGGATAACAGCGACGTGACCATGGAAAAAATGGATACCCGTTTAGCCATCACTTTTAACACCAGTTATCAGCAATTGTGCGAGCTGATTTTTAAAGCCGATTGATCACTTCCTTATGCCTTACGACATGCAATTTACGGTCAGTGACACAAAAGGAAGTTTAGGCGTGGCTATGATACTGTTTTTGCTTGGTCGATCGAGCGTAGCGGATTCACCAGCAGCAACCGAAAGACAAAAACAAACGCTACGCACTGCATGCCCCGGAAGTCGAATGCATCGGCAAGGGCAGATTTTACTCAAAAACGCAGGATCAACGCCAAAGCAGGTCATTGTTGATCTTGGATTTCGCGGGGTGGATGCTGATAATCCAGAAGTGGAAATCATCCATCGCGGCAAGTACAAATCACTGACAATGCCGCAGCGGCGCTGGCTCAAACGTCGACAGGCCGTGGAGCCTGCGATTGGACATCTAAAATCGGATCACCGAATGGATCGCTGCTGGTTACAGGGCAAATTGGGAGATGCGCTGCACGCTGTGCTGTGTGCAATAGGCTGCAACCTGCGCTGTGGCTGATGAGGGCAGTACTCCGCTTGGAGCTAAAGGGTGTTTTATTACGCCTTGCGTTGCTTCAGTTGATCAACCGCTTCCGCGCAAAACAACCATATATTGGCGAAGCTTGCTTGCATACAAAGCCACCACCACGGTTAAGTGAATTTTGCAGAGCTGACTAAATTAGATATGACTCAGAAGTAGGTAGTTAAATAGAAATAACTTGATGAGAAAATAGAAAGCTAAATACTTTCTTCTCAGCAATTTATAACGGAAACAGTGTGCTTCTAAAAAGACAATCCATTATTTGTACTAACTGTTTGGGGCCAGTTATCAAGTAACCGTTAACTAGCCCCGATTAGGGTCTACACAAAAATACCCGTAAGTTTTGCTAACAATCCATTAATCATGGGTTGAAACACGCCCAAGAAATTATTCAACTGTAGAACGCCGACAATAAGAATCATTAAACCACCAGCAATAATTCCATATTTAAGACCTAACACAAAATTGGCTGATGCTGGCGCACGCGTGTAGGTCTGATTGGAGAATGCCAAAAATATTCTTAATATACCAAGCAATACGCCTGTAGCGACACAACCAAAGAATAAATGTAATGCACAAAGAACTCTTTTGGTCAAATCCGCATCTGCAAGCTCAATGCTTGAAAAGCGAAGACAAACAATAATTACAAAGAGCAGAATGAGGGAGTTCCAAAAACCTCCAAATCTCATTCTCATCTCACTTTCCATACTCATAAAATCTCTCCCTTTTAAATTAAAACTGTATAAAGTAAAAAAATCGCCATGTGCACAACATCATAAAACTTGTTTAATCTATACCCTTAAGCTCTCAAAATAAGCGTATGCGTACTCAAGTTGATGATAATCTTATATCCAGCCTGCTCAGAGCCTGATAATTAAAATCAAATCAATTTTGATTATTATCATTGTATGCAGCCTATTTATTTTACAGAACTTATATAAAAATAAATGAATTAAAAAAACATATTCTTCATATCACACAACGTACCGAAAAAATATGTAATGATGAGGGATGCTTTTTTATTATAAAACAATAATCTAATGTTCTTGAAAATACCATTTACATCTCTATTTAATAAATAATTGTGATTCTTATCAGGAGAAGCTTATGCGCAACTTGCTATTGATCGTGGCGATTCTCTGTACTTTTTCTTTGAGCGGCTGTGGCTACAATACGCTTCAATCAACGGATGAACAGATTAAGGCCAGCTGGGCAGAAGTGTTGAATCAGTACAAGCGGCGAGCTGACTTGATTCCCAATCTGGTTAATACGGTAAAGGGATTTGCTTCCCAGGAAAAGGATGTATTGCTGGGAGTAACCAACGCCCGCTCCAGGGTTGGCGGTATTCAAGCAACACCCGAGCTGATTAATGATGCGGAAGCATTCTCAAAATTCCAGAATGCTCAGGGAGAATTGTCTAGTGCCCTTTCAAGGCTGTTAGTAGTGGTAGAAAATTATCCGGAGTTAAAATCGGATGCTAATTTTCGGGACTTGCAGGCACAATTGGAAGGCACTGAGAACCGCATTACTGTGGCCCGCAACCGTTATATTAAAGCAGTGCAAGAATATAATATCGTGGTACGTTCTTTTCCCAGTAATCTGACGGCGATGCTATTTGGTTTTCATACAAAACTCAGTTTCACGGTAGAAAATGAGCAAGAAATTTCCTCTGCTCCCAAGGTTGATTTTAATGCTCCCAATCCGGCAACAAAATAAAGGCACCCTTTATATGAATACCCAGTTTCAATGCTTCCTTTAAAGTTTAATCAGAGAGCAACATGATGCCTGCCAAAATGACCCAGACTTGGGTAAAAATCCTGGCGCTTGCCGTTTTACTTCTTGCCGCCACACTCTCCAGAGCAGAGGTAGCGATTCCATTGCTCAAGTCACATGTAATCGATCTGACTGCGACACTATCCGTTAGTGAAGTCACACAGCTGGAACAAAAATTAGCGGCATTCGAGAAAGCAAAAGGCAGTCAGGTTGCTGTGTTGATAGTACCCACCACGCAGCCCGAAACCATTGAACAATATGCACTGCGGGTTGCTGAAACTTGGAAATTAGGTCGTAAAGGAGTTGATAATGGCGTACTGTTGCTCATTGCTAAAAATGACAGAACACTACGCATCGAAGTCGGTTATGGTATGGAGGGGGTATTGCCTGACGCAATGGCAAAACGGATCATCGCAGAAATTATCGTGCCGCAATTTAAAGAAGGGAACTTTGTCGCCGGCATTGATGCGGGCATCGATGCGATTTTAAGCTTACTTAAAGGAGAATCACTTCCACTACCATCAACCAAAAACGGCCCCGAAAACTCTTCCGGCATGCACATCCTTCTTGATAATTTCATTCCCCTTTTAATCGGATTTATTGTACTCGGAAGAATTCTGCAAGCACTACTAGGACGTCTTGTCGGAGCTGCTATAACGAGTATCGGTCTGGGATTCATTGGCTGGTTGTTTTTTTCCTCGATCGTTGCAGCCATACTCATCGCCGTTGTTATATTCTTATTGAGCCTTTTTCAGAATACAGGCAGTGGAATCTATAGAAACGGACGTAGTAGCTGGTCAGGTAATGGTTTCAGGAATGGTGGTTTTGGAAGCGGTAGTTCTGGGGGAAGCTTTAGTGGAGGCGGAGGTGGCTTTGGTGGTGGCGGCGCATCGGGGAGATGGTAAATGAATTGCGCCCGCATTGTCCGTCATCTTTTAACCGGAAAACTCGCATTGCATCGCATATTCCCCGCAGCTTCGCTGAGTACTATTGAACAAGCTATCCAACAGTCGGAAATCAACCATGGTGGTCAAATTTGTTTTGCCGTGGAAGCTGCACTCGATACAATTCCTCTCTTCAAAAACCAAACAGCGCGGGAGCGGGCAATTGAAGTATTTTCACAATTACGAATATGGGACACCGAACACAACAATGGCGTATTGATTTATTTGCTGCTTGCCGACCATGACGTAGAAATCATTGCGGATCGCGGTATCCATACCAAAGTTTCCAGTGAGGAATGGGAAGCTATTTGCCATACGATGGAAATCGCATTCCAGAGACAGCAATTTGAAGCCGGTGTGATTAATGGAATCAACGTGGTTGGTGGTCATTTACGGGAATATTTCCCATCTGGCCCCAATCACAAAGAAAATGAGCTTACTAATAAACCGGTGGTACTAGAATGATAGGGATTTGACTTAAACACTTGTTTTAAAGAATAAATCAATAGTACTCAGCTCATGTTCAAATTACTGTTATTCGAATATGGGAATCCATGGCGTGAGGATGATGCATTAGGATTTTATTGATTGAATACACAAATCGCTTGAAATAAACGGATGTTACTTGTCTCGTTGACATGCAATTACTGATCGAGCATGCTCCCAATTTGGTGGGACTTGATCAGATATTATTTGTTGACACAGATATGACGTGCGACGAACCCTTTGAATTCTTGGCTGTGCATGCCGGAAAAAATAGTCGTTATACCAGCCACACATTAACGCCTGACGCATTACTGCTTATTCGTGGCTATCATTTTGAACTGGGGATCCATTAAGTGCACGATCAAGTGTAATTTCAGAAACAGCAATCAAGCGAATACAAAAATGGCATTTACAACACGTATGAAAAATCCGATTCCACGCCAGCAGCCGGATAACAGCATCATTGCGTTAGGTTAAGCATGGGTAGCTCTAAGCTATAATAATACCAACTGTATTTTCGATTGATCAATTCATCCGAGGCTTATAAATGAGTAATTACGTACAGCGCTTCCTTCTGGAAAACCTGGACATCCGGGGTGCAGTGGTGCATCTTGATTCGGTCTGGCAACAAATGTTATCGGGCCGTAATTACCCGCAACCCGTAACCCAATTACTGGGAGAAATGAGCGCAGTCACGTTACTCCTAGGTGAAAACCTCAAGCAAGCCGGGCGCCTAACCGTCCAAATGAATGGCAGTGGCCCGGTTTCCATGCTGGTCATCGACTGTAATGACAGCTTGCACATACGCGGCATGGTCAAATGTGCGCAAAATATCGAAGTGCAGCCACTACCCGATTTACTCGGACATGGACAACTGCTACTGACCTTGGATATGCCCTCCATGCGCGAATCCTACCAAAGTATCGTACCGCTCGATGGCGACAACATCGCTGAACTGTTTGAACATTATTTCAAACAATCCGAACAACTGCCTTCACGCCTTTTTCTGATCACCACAAACACTGCCATTTTCGGTTTACTGTTACAAAAACTACCTGCCGCCGATCAACAAGATTCCGATGGCTGGACTCGTGCCGAAGCTCTGGCAGCAACAGTCCACGACCAGATGCTATTTGATCTGACTGCGGAAGAAATACTGACTCGACTGTTTTACGAAGAAACCATACGTATCTTTGACGCACAAACTATCCAATATGGTTGCGAGGAAAACCCGGCTAGAATTTATGCCATGCTGCACGCTTTGGGACGAGAGGAAGTTTATTCAATTCTGCAAGAATTTGGCGAAGTCGTTGTCAGTGATGATATCTGTAACCGCGAATACCGCCTAGATGCATTGGCGATTGATGCCATCTTCTGTGAAGCCAATCCAACTATTCATTGAGTTAGCCATCGCGTTGAAGCAGGCAGAAATGATCGCCGATGCACTGGCACGGCCTGTACCGGGCAAGCAGACATGCAGAGGTATAACTGACTCAAATTATAGTGTTATACTCGCAAGCCTGTTGCATGCTTGGAAGGAACGGCTGATTCAGTATCTGAGGTTAAATTCCGGCACACATGGGTAATACCGGACACCCCCAAAAAATAG
The DNA here is from genome assembly GCF_043753625.1 of Nitrosomonas sp. GTDB lineage: Bacteria > Pseudomonadota > Gammaproteobacteria > Burkholderiales > Nitrosomonadaceae > Nitrosomonas. The sequence continues at coordinate 2,692 of NZ_JAYUWI010000009.1, read as the reverse complement.
GTTCAACTATTTCTTCTATTCCTGTTATTACAATCTTCAAACCGAAAATATAATGCTGAAATCTGTTGTGACCACACCCATCAATCATGTTCTACGCGGAGAGAACTGGGCATGCCAACGATTGCAATCTTTTACCGGGAAGACAGTGTGTATCCGGATACCGCCTCTGGTTAATTTCAGTCTGCTGATTGATGCGGAGGGTGAGGTACAACAAGTGAATAGTAGTGAAATGGATGCTGATACGACACTCACGCTATCACCGTTGGCTCTGCCCCAGCTACTTGCGCGGGAATCCAGCGCGCTCGAGCAGATAGAAATCATCGGCGATCAATTGCTTGCTGATGAATTAATCAATATTGGCAAGCAACTTAATTTGAACGCGGTCTTTGAGCATGATCTGAGCACAGCCATTGGCGATATACCGGCACATCGCATCACACAAGCCGGCGAACATCTGCTGCACTGGCAGGTAGAAAATGTTCACCGCATTGCTCAAGCATTAGCCGAATACTGGACAGAAGAAAATCGTTTTTTGACAAAACCAGCGACTGTCGATCAGTTCAACGAAGAAATAAAGGATTTGCAGCATAGCACCAAGCAACTGGAACAACGTCTAAAACGATTAACTCAGCAAAGCACCTTAGCGAGTGAATAATTGAACGCGACATATCTTTTCTCTCAAAGTGTAGAACCAATGAATACTTGTCGACAAATAAACATGTGCTGTTTTAACTGAGTCCCTTAGGCTCTCCGCTCGTTACCAAATTTAGATAATCCATGCGCCTATTTCGCCTTTTAAAAATACTACACATTGCCTTCAAATTCGGATTAGACGAATTTGTTCTGAGCCATAGCCGGTTGCAATTTTTACGAGTGACTGTCAAAATGTTAACTTTCTGGCGAAACTTGGACAAACCGCGTGGAGAAAGATTACGGCTGGCTTTGGAAACATTGGGACCTATCTTTGTTAAATTCGGTCAAATGTTGTCTACCCGGCGCGATCTTTTACCCCGTGATATTGCTGATGAATTAGCCAAGCTTCAAGATCAGGTTCCACCTTTCTCTTCAGAAGTTGTCATATCATCATTGGAAAAAGTATATGGCAAGAAGATCAGTGAAATATTCCTTAAGTTTGATGAAACACCCGAAGCCAGCGCATCGGTAGCACAAGTCCATTTTGCCGTGCTACATGATGGCACCGAAGCGGCGGTAAAAATATTACGTCCTAACCTAGCGCCGATCATTATGCACGACGTTGCACTGATGGATACCGGCGCATGGTTAGCTGAAGCGCTTTGGATGGACGGAAAGCGTTTGAAATTACGCCAAGTTGTCTCGGAGTTTGCCCGGCACTTGGACGATGAACTGGATTTAATGCGTGAAGCGGCTAATTGCAGCCAGTTACGCCGTAATTTTCTCGACTCTCCCCTATTATTTGTCCCTGAAGTCTACTGGGATTACTGCCGCAGCAGTGTGATGGTCATGGAACGCGTCAAAGGCACGCCGATCAGCCATGTCGATACGTTGCGCGAACAAGGTATTGATATCCCGCAACTGGCGCGTGTCGGCGTTGAAATATTCTTTACGCAGGTGTTCAGAGATGGCTATTTCCATGCCGACATGCATCCGGGAAATATTTTTGTTGGCGCAACTGGCCAGTATATCGCGGTTGATTTTGGCATTATGGGAACACTCAGCGATGAAGACAAAAATTATCTGGCACAAAACTTTCTGGCTTTTTTCCGCCGTGATTATGGACGAGTTGCGCAGGCACACGTGGAGGCTGGATGGGCACCCAAAGATACCCGGGTAGACGATTTTGAATCCGCCATACGCGCTGTCTGTGAACCGATTTTTGACAAACCGTTGAAAGAAATTTCTTTCGGACGAGTCCTGCTGCAGTTATTTCAAGCGTCACGGCAATTTAATGTAGAAATCCAGCCACAATTGGTTTTACTGCAAAAAACACTGCTGAATATCGAGGGACTTGGCCGTGATCTGGATCCCGATCTGGATCTGTGGAAAACAGCCAAGCCCTTTTTAGAGAACTGGATGGCCGAACAACTCGGTTTCCGCGGATTAGCCAGCCGGATACAAAAAGAAGCCCCCAATTGGGCAATCATCCTGCCGGAATTTCCCCGCCTGATCCATCAGGCGCTTGCTGAAAATCGCAATGATATGCTGGAAAGAAAAATGACTGATCTGGTCATCGAAGAGAAGCGTCAGAACCGCTTGTTGGCACTCATCGCTATCTTATTGGCTGGATTGCTGGCTTGGCAAATATTCCAGTAATTTACAAATTGCACACCTATTTCTGGGTAAATTTAAGAACCTGACAGCGGTCCTTAATTCTTTATTCGGAACCTGACAACGAAGTTCCATAGGCATTTATTAATTAATGACGGGACCGTTCTTTAGTTAGAGCATACTCAGAAATTCAGCGGTCAGATATGCGCTGCCAAGTAAGAATTTTGGTTTTAGATTAATTGGCAGGCACGCGCAAACCCAATTTCTCTGGGCATGCACTTTTTTGTCACCCAAAATGCTATTTTGGCAGCAAGATTCCTCAGGCAAATAAAAACCCGCACCTGAATTGAATCGCCCCGGATTTTCCGGAGACATGTTTTCTTGAGTCAAGTTGCATCAGCTGACTCTTCCTGTTCGCGATAATACGCCTTTTCAAATTCTGCCG
>NZ_JAYUWI010000008.1:0-7846 GCF_043753625.1 Nitrosomonas sp. | reverse complement strand
ATTGATTACGTTCGTGGTGAGATTCTATGGTTCGCGTCAAGCATTTTTTGTAATCCTTTCCGGGTCGAAAGTTGAATTGTAATGATGAATAGACCAGGTTGCGCGGGCGATTTTGCGGGCGATGATTACCAGTGCTGCGGAGTACTCCAGCCATGGGCGCGGTAATGCTCGTCGAACCATGAATGTAATCAACTTAATCAGCGATTCCTTAAAGACAGTTACATAAACACCTTCATCAATAAAACCACCTAAGCCGGCTATACCAGCTTAGGTTAGTAATACCGACAGTATTTCTTCAAAGACTAGCTGCACTTTCCTGTTTCGGAACCATCATCTTTAGTCTCTTTGCCATCTTCTGTCACACAAGAATTCTGACAAACACCTGATTTTTTACATGCTTTCCCAGCTGGAAGGCTCTTTTTATCAATACAAGTTCCTTCAACTAAATAGCATACCTGGTTAGCTGCACAAGCAGTTTTTCCATCTTTCTCGGATTCCAGACTGCAAGCAGCAAAAGCATGATTTGCGGTGAAAACCAGTGCAATAACTAATAACAACGTATTAACTGTTTTTTTGAACATATTCTCTCCTTTCTTAGATTTACAAATAAAAAAACTCCCCTGTTTCTTTAATTAGGATAGCAGAAAAATTTTCTATCGGGTGCAAATTGTTTTGACCGTTTATATCAGAAAATTCTTTTGATGAGGTACCTATTCCAGCATATTTGATTAAACAGACTTCCAAAAAGTTTATGGTTTTTCTTTATTATTTCTCCATTTCCATCGTAGCCATACTCGTAACTGCCTGAATTCCTCTGCATCAATACTATCAGGCAGTATCACGACACTGCACGTAAAGAACTTTCCCACAGGCTGCAAATTCAATACCGTCAGATAAGGTGCAACAAAGGTGCTACCCAAGATACTACAAACAATTAATTCATCGGAACGCGTGGTCAATGTGCATTGCATTTCATCAGACAGCACTAAAACTACCACGGCATCGTTCGCAGTGAGCAAGGCATCCTGCCGTAAATAATAAATTAAACTGAGTACCAATACGACAGTGACAATCGTCTTGATACCCAGATGCAGCTCCAATAGCCATAATAAACCGGCCGTAGCGAGATGAGCCAAGCTGAGGATAGTCGCTAGCCGATAGGAATGTTTGCGATGAATGTACAAAGCATCCATATTTAAAATCACTTAACCATCAACAAATATTTTAATGGAAAAATTTGAAGCTTCTAGAGCGCCCGCAAAATGGAATCAAAACTCATCTCCAGAGATTAGTTCTTGATTTAATCTGGATGGTATATCGTATAATTGCGTTCATCAATTTAGTTACAGCTTTTATATGAATCCAGTTTGGCAAACCTATCTACGAAATCATCACGCTGTTATTGAAAATAATTGTGTGATTCATTTTGGTGATAACGCAACGGAACTTGAAGGTACAAAAACCGGGACTATTGCGTCCGATCTTTCCCATTACGGATTGATTCGGTTTTCCGGAAACGATGCGCCATCCTACTTGCAAAGCCAGTTCAGTTGCGATATCCGTGAAATCAATCTAAAAAAAGCACAGTACGGTAGCTACTGCAATCCTAAAGGACGGGTTCTAGCAAGTTTCTTACTGTGGCAGCAAGATGATAATTTTTTTATGCAACTGCCAATCAGTTTGTGTATTTCCATACAAAAGCGTTTATCACTCTATGTGCTGCGCGCCAATGTGCAACTGAATAATGTGAGCGATACCCTGGTACGCATCGGAATTGCAGGTCAGAATGCTGCTTCCCTGACTGAGGAAATTACAGGATCGTCATGTAATTTGATTCAACCGACCCAGGTCATTCATAACAAAAATATCACCATTATTAGTCTGGCTCAGAACCGCCTTGAGCTGATTACTTCAATCGAAAATGCGATCCCACTTTGGGAACATTTTAGCCAAAATGCCAAACCTGTTGGCGCCAATTGTTGGAATTGGTTGGATATCCAATCTGGAATTCCAGTAATTTTACCTGAGACCCAGGAACAGTTTTTGCCACAGATGATCAATCTGGATGCGATTGGCGGCATTAGTTTCAAAAAAGGCTGTTATCCTGGGCAAGAAATTGTGGCGCGTACCCAGTATCTGGGGAAACTCAAACGCCGTATGTTTCTCGCTCACATAGCCACTGCAGAAGTGGCAAGAGCGGGTGATGAGCTGTACAGCATTGATATGGATGATCAATCCAGTGGAAACATCATCAACGCGGCATTGTCACCGAACGGAGGTTTTGATATTTTGGCGGTAATCCAACAAAGCAGCGTTGACTCATCCGAGATTCATTGGCAATCGCTGCAAGGACCTGTGCTGCAAATCAAATCACTGCCTTATTCATTGCCTGCATAAAAACCTCACAATGCTGACATAAAATTCTATTCCTATTGTTTCTCCGCTGCCTGTTCTTGCTGCTTCGGTTTATTAGTGAAACGCAAACTTTCAGGCGCGTTGGTACCGCCAGTCACAATAAACGTCATTGCTTCTTCAGTCGTCCAATCCGTTAATATCACATCTTCCATCGGCAGGATTTCAATATAACCGGATGTAGGATTGGGCGAAGTCGGCACGTAGACTGCGGCCAGTTTTCTTCCACTATCTTCGTCATGCATGATTTTCGTGATAAAACCGACAGCCTTCATTTCCGATGATGGAAAGCTGATCAGAACAACTCGCTGCCCGGTAACAGGCGGTTTACTTATTGTGTGCAAGAAACGTTTGGTGGCACCATAAATTGTCTGTATTAAAGGCAATCTGGTCAGTATGTATTCGTAAATACTAATGACTTTCTTACCTATAACAAAAGATGCTAGCAGTCCGATACCATACAAACTAACTACTGTCAGCAGTGCGGCAACCGCATGCTGAAAATTGGAATCCAGTAACCAGCTGGCCGTAGTATCTGAAAAGGGGCGAACTACACGGGCCATTCCTTTTAATAAAGGATCTCCAATACGCGCTAATAAATTTAATAAGAAATCAAACACCAACCAGGTAACCCATAATGGCGCTACCGTAAGAAAACCAATAAGTATGTAGCGACCTACATGAGCAGAGCGCTCTGAGCGCTGCTCTTCGTCATTTTTTTGTATCGTCATGTTTCTAAACTCATCCCCGACTGAACAGTAAACCTACTTCAACCTACTTCAACCCTTTACGCATGATTAGCACTTCTTTTCTTCAGTGAATACACAACCACCTATAATTTATTCAATGCCAAACAGGCTATGATAATATTATTCTGTCGAAGACCGGTATAAATATTAGAAATATCATTTACTGGCAAGGCAGCATTGTTCTTGGTAGAATCGCCGGGCTAGTTGTTATAATCTCCGACATAAATTACTAGTAATGAATGTGTTATATCAGATGATATCGCGATATCTGTTTTCAATTGCTTCGGAAAAATTTTGACCAATTTATACTCTTTCCCGATCGAGGGCCAAATAATCAATTGAAAAACATAATCGTATTATGCGAACTCAATTATTAAATAAAAAAACATCACCCATGCAGTATCTGATTCAGGGTGTACTTCTATTAGAATGAAAAGGGACTGTTATGTCACATAGTTCAACACAAATCAATAAGTATCTGAAAGGTTTACAGAAACACCTTGCTGACGAACATCCGGATAATCCAACTCTGGCTAATGCGGTAAAAAGTTTTAGAAAAATGGATTATGTCGGTCATAGCATGGGACTAATCGGTAAAGATGAATCCTATGCAACCTGTGTGACGTGGTGGCCTATGATCGCTGTATTAGGTACATTTTCTGCCGGTAAATCAACGTATATCAACTCTTATTTGAATATGCCGCTGCAACGCACGGGAAATCAGGCTGTCGATGATAAATTCACAGTAATCTGCTACAGCCGCCATAATGAGGCAAAAACACTTCCTGGTATAGCGCTCGATGCAGATCCGCGTTTTCCTTTTTTTCAGATAAGCCGTAGCATTGATGAAATTTCTGAAGCTGGGCAAGAACGTATTGATGCTTACCTACAGCTAAAAACCTGCCCATCTGAAAACATACGCGGAAAAATTCTTATTGACTCTCCGGGTTTCGACGCCGACAACCAGCGCGCATCTACATTACGCTTAACCCAGCACATCATCAATTTATCTGATCTTGTTCTGGTATTTTTTGATGCGCGTCATCCAGAACCGAAGGCGATGCAGGATACACTGGCTTATTTGGTATCAGCGAGTGTTAATCGTGCAGACGCCAATAAATTTCTTTATATCCTCAACCAAATTGATGTAACAGCCCAGGAAGACAATCCTGAAGAGGTTGTCTCAGCCTGGCAGCGTTCTCTGGCCGAAGTGGGTCTCGTCACGGGGCGATTCTATCGAGTTTATAATCCAAGTGCTGCCGTTCCGATTGCTAATCCGCATGTTAGAGAGCGTTTTGAAAAGAAACGTGCAGAAGATATGGCTGACATCGATGCACGCATGCACCAAATAGAAATAGAGCGCTCTTATCGTATCGTCGGGAAGCTTGAACAAACTGCCAAAGGTATCAAAAATCAGATTGTCAACAAACTCTCTGAAATGCTTAAAAAATGGAAAAGCAGAGTCATTCTATTTGACAGTATGGCATTTAGTATTCTGGCAGTATTAGCAGGTGTGGCTTTAACTATGAATGAATCCTGGGGTCTTCTGAAAGCATTCCCAGATGAGCTCATGCAAGGCGAAACCACCGCGTTGGTAATAGCCGTATCTCTGGTAATCAGTATTATTTATATCCATTTTTCTATTCGACGCGCTGTTGCCAACAATCTGTTGAAGAGATTGGCAGATGAAATGGGAAATGACCATGAAACATACAAACAATTTATGCAGGCTTTTAATAAAAGTACTACCGCTTACCGCCCAATGCTCCTAAAGAATCCGGCTGGCTGGAATGAAGTAACACAGCAAACAATTGATGAGATCATTAATGAAGCCAATGATTATATCCAAGCATTAAATGATCAGTTTACTAATCCCTCCGGTAACGAAAGCGGAAACTCACAAGTTTAAAGTTTATTTACATGTACTAGCTCAGGTCTGAGCTAGTACAATTCAATACTTTGCTTCATCCATGTGCTGAAAATCTTTTCGCAGCGTACGCCTGGATGCTTGATCAACCAAACCAAATAGTTTATCAATCCCGCCTTTCCTGCCAGATGCTGATGTCCTACCACCTTAACAAACTCGCAGTTTAGTTTGGAGATCAATCGATAAAATTCCTGGTACAGATCGTAATTATTGCGTTGTCTGTTCTTACTAGAAAAATAATTATTTCGTTCGAGATGGAAGCGCCTTTCCGGAAGACCAATAATGTTTTGAGAATATTTATAAACCGTCAAAGCTAGCTCGTGATCACTGGCTAGAGCATTTGTTTCATCCAATGCCCATAACAGCGTTTGCAATTCCAATCTCGTCGAGTTAGTTTGTTCAAAAAACCGCACTCTCACCGTATCTTCTAATGACTTCAGCGATACAACCTAGTTCAGACACCACAAAGTAAGCGCCATATCCAATCTTTAATTGGTTATTAATACTACTGTATATAAAAATATGTTGATGAAACAATCCATTAGACTCTGTTTCAAGACTTCGCATTCTTTTTCACAAAGCAAATACTAGCTCTGCTTAAATAACAATAGCATTTAGCCAAGCTCTGTGCAATGACAAGGCAGCTTCTACTGGAGCTCTCTCATGTCGCGAAAAACTTAGTAATAAGGATTTTATTTTCACTGCAATGCTACCAATTCGTCACTCAAATCCATTAACTCGATGAGGTATAAGCTCACAATTTAATGTTGAAGCGTTTCGGCTTCGGGATACTCTGCGGTAGAAAGAAATTTATCTGCTGCAAGTATTTGGTTTTTTCCAGTCTTCTTTGCCTTATACATTGCTTGATCTGCGCGCTTAAAAATACTCTCTTGCAATTCCCCTGGTTGATACTGTGCTACGCCAGCGCTAAAAGTAATTAGCAAACGTTTGTTTTCATACAAAAAGAATTTTTTAGTTAAATTGCGGAGTATTCTTGATGAAATTAAAAGTGCTTCTTCAAGGATTGTGTTTGGTAGCAGTATTGCAAATTCTTCACCACCATAGCGCGACACAATATCTTCGGGTCGTGTTGTTTCTTTGATAGCACCAACTAGGAAAACCAGTGCATCATCGCCTACTTTATGGCCATGCGTATCATTGAGCTGCTTGAAATTATCAATATCTAACAACACAAAACATAGTGGCTCTTGATTGCGCTCTGCACGCGATATTTCACGTTCAAATGCGCTATCCAACCCACGACGATTGAATATACCCGTGAGATGATCTTCTTGTACTTTCTCCCTCATTTCTAATAACTTAATTTCAAGCTGACTGATTTGATCTTGTGCTTTGCTTACTTCTGTGCGAGTAACTATTAAATCATCCCGATATTCTAAGACACTGCTTTGTACTTGCTGGGTTTCTTGCATAATCTCCACGAGCAATTGATTCAATTCATCTAGATCATTAGTCTGATTAACCTTATCTGAAAAATATTCAAGCTTAACTTGATAGGTTCCCGTTGCATCAGTGAGCTCTTCAATATTATTGATGAGGGAATTCACCATCTGTTTCACAGTCACTCTAGCTTTGCCCAAGCTTTGCTTTATTACTTCTTACTTGTGAATGATTTCTTTTAGATACTGCTCTGCTTGAGCCATTATTTGCAAATTCAGTGGCTTAGACATAGTCTCTTTCAATCTAGAGATCTGATCTTTGATCCACTGATCATCAGACAACAATTCTCCGGTACTATCCATTAACAAATTTAGCAATTTGAGCAAACCCTGTTGCAACTTGATTCCGCTCTCGCCATGGGATTCGAATTTGACGCAGAATTTTTGGAAATGAGCAATAAATTGCTCCATTTCCTGTTTATCCTCAATCTCCCGTACTTGTTGCGCCAATGTCCTAGCTTCATTGGCTAGCGTAGCATCATCCAACAGGGTAACTGCGATATGTTCGAGCATTTGCGCCATCAGTTCCAGCATTTGTCCGGTAAAGTTGCTGATCACGTGCTTTTGTTCTGAAGCAATATACTCTGGATGGGAATTTTGTGGATCGGGCTCAGTTTGTAATTTTATGGATGAGGGTTCTTCACCATTCTCAATCATTTCTTGAGAATTTGATGTTAATGCACTCCACGTATCAATTAGTCCTCTTAGTTCATTATGTAATTGATCTGAATCTGTTGAGAACTTGATAAGTACCTGATGAAGATCTATCCATAATTTATCGGAAATCAATTTCTTATTTTTAGCTGCTAACAGTTCAAATAATTCCTCAATGGTTCCTCCCCACGGAATAGCCGATTCCGATTTAGCATTAACCAGTAATGTCTGTTTACTAATAGTGACAGCCTCATTAGTAACAAGCTTTATCATTATCGATTTAAATTTTGTCCAATTCTTCTCATTCGCAGCTTGTTCCAGATTATTGGCAAAGCTAAGTAATTGCGGTGTATGACGTGGTAGTTCTTTGGCTAAATCAGTGAGCATTTTTGCGGTAATAGCAGATATTTGGTTAGGTGGATTACCCGCAATTTGATCATACAGCTTATGATAATTATCTGGTGTAGGAGAAACTTTAAGCAAAGCAAGTTGCTTTAACGTTTCACGTGCAATAAAAGAAGGATTAGAATTTTTAATTTCATTCATACTATAGTGGACCCTCCTTTCAGGACAGTAAATTAAGATGGTATCCTGCTAAGAAGGAGCAGGAAATGACGGGAATAAAGCGAAAGAATTTTACGGGT
>NZ_JAYUWI010000007.1:0-7852 GCF_043753625.1 Nitrosomonas sp. | reverse complement strand
ACATCATGCCTTCCAGCTTACTAGCCCTTCCTTTCCATCATGCCCCAAACAACCCAATCAAGACCAGACTACTGACTCATAACTAACCTGTCAAGAATAATTCAACCAGTTTCTCTACAGCAAAGAATATATTAAGATTTATCTGCTAGCTGCTTCGCTTTCCTGCGGTGTAAGAAATAAAATCCGCCACCAACAGATACCAGCAGTAACACGATAAATTCCATCAGACCAAAACCACCGCCATGACTACCATGACCGCCAGCACCACCGACACCAAAAGGAATACGGCCAGCAACAACAACATTACCTGCATCATCCTTTCTTTCTAGCAAAATTTCATAATGCCCTTTTTCAAGTACTGCAGAAACCACTATGATTCCAGAAGCATGTTTCATATAGGGAATATAATTAATACCATGCTCAGCAGCGCTGGGGTCTGTTCCCCCAGGCCCTTCATGCTCCATCGCATGATCGGAATGCTCATCCATCTTATGCCCGCTGTGATCTTCTTTATTGCTTGCTACTTCTTTACTGACCGCCGTGCTTCCTTGGTTATCGCTATGCTCACCGCCGTGACCACTATGTCCAGCTTTTACCAAACGTACAGCCAGGGGTATTTCACGAGAATCCCAGTCAGACAATTCAACAGTTAGTTGCACTCTACCCGGCGTTGGTATGTTTGAACAATATGAATGCATTGGCGGCAGATCGTTTTCAGGAACTTCGTAAGCACTGAACGCTATTGGAAATTCAGCATTGGTTATCGTACACCCCCCTGCGTCATGATGACCCTCATGAGCGAGCATTAACTGTGCATATACCGGTAGCGCTAAAAAAGATGCCAAAATGGCGCCACTTAATTTTGCTACCCAACCACTTCTAGAAACTACCTTCATGTTCTCTCCAATTTGTTATCTGTAAGCTAATTTTATTCATTTATGTATGCTCAGAAATTCCGCCCGAACAACTTAGCACGGGATTGTATAACAAAAAATTCAGAATTTTAATCGAAATGAACATTTTTAATCGTTTAACTTTTGGATCTCCGTTAAATTCCCTTGCTTATCAGGTGATTACAAATCGAGGATCGTATTCAACCTGCAGACAGGGCCTCCCAATTTTTCAGCACAAGCAATAATTGGAATTCGATATTGATCATAAGCAAAATTTTCTGAATCGCATTACATTAATAAACTTGATTTATTCACAACAGGCTAATCGTTCATCAACCAATTCAATCCAGTGTTTGACAGATGTTGTTGCGGTGCCGCCTTGCAAATGCATCAGACAACCAATATTAGCAGTAGCAATCTGATCAGGTTTACCAGACTCTAGAGCAACTACTTTGTTTTTCAGTAGTTGTTGCGAAAGCTCAGGTTGCAAAATGGAATACGTACCGGCCGAACCACAACAGAGATGGGCATTAGGAACAATGGTCAAGTCAAAACCAGCAGCAACCAGGATTTTCTCGACTACGCCGCGAATTTTCATACCATGTTGCAGAGTACAGGGAGAGTGAAAAGCCAGCTTTGTCTTATTGGTATTGCCATATTGTTTATTCATCAAGCGCACAATATTTTCGAGCTCGGTATGGAGTATTTCGCTAATATCTTTTGCAAGTGCTGATATTTTGGCTGCCTTCTCGGCATAAATTGGGTCATGCCGTAATAAATGTCCATATTCTTTCACTGTTACACCACACCCGCTGGCTGTTACCACAATCGCTTCAACCTTCTCCCGTTCAACCCATGACCACCAAGCATCAATATTGCTACGCATATAATCCAAACCTTCCTGCTGGGCATTCAGGTGAAAAGCTACAGCACCGCAACACCCCGCCTTCTCTGCCTTGATTAAAGATATACCGAGATTATCCAGTACACGTGCAGTCGCTGCATTGATGTTGGGCGCTAATACCGGTTGCACACAACCATCAAGGACCAGCATTTTGCGTACATGATTTGCGTCAGGCCATTTTTTAGCGGGTTTAGGCTTGACCGGGATTGTTTTTTTTAAACTTTCTGGTAGAAATGGGCGAACTGCCTGACCAGACTTAATAAATACTTTGAATATCAATGAGTTTGGCAAGATCTTGCGTAGCATATAACGCACAGCATCAGACCTGACGTCACGTTTTACCTGCTTTTCAAGCAGATCTCGGCTGATATCCACCAATTCTCCATATCGCACGCCTGATGGACAAGTCGTTTCACAGGCACGGCAAGTCAAACAACGATCCAGATGCAGTTGTGTTTTTTGCGTAACCGGCTGCCCCTCCAGCATCTGCTTCATCAAATAAATACGGCCGCGCGGACTATCCAGTTCATCACCCAAAATTTGATAAGTCGGGCAAGTAGCCAAACAAAAACCGCAATGCACACAACTGCGTAGAATGGCATCCGCTTCTTGTCCTTGCGGAGAATTTTTTATAAAATCAGCGAGCTTAGTTTGCATTTACATCTCAGGATAAAGTCGATCGGGATTCAAGATCCGCGACGGATCAAATTTTTCTTTCAGCGCACAATGAATTTTCATCATACCGGGATCAAGCGGATGAAACACGGAAATACCCGGCTCATTGCTGCGAAACAAGGTCGCATGACCACCCACGTCCTTTGCTGTTTTGCGTATGGTTTGTGCATCCAATTTTTCATCGCCCAGTAACCAGCGTAAACCACCATTCCATTCTATTAGCTGTTCTGCAGATAAAGCCAGCGGGGGTGTTGTCGGATTAATCGATAAACGCCACAGAGAGTCAGCGGATTGGAAAAATTCATGCGTTTGTTCGCGCACCGATTTCCAAAAACCATCACCTTCAATTAATTCTTCGCCGCCCAGCTTCGCATGGGCCGCACGTACTGCTGATTCAGCACCGGATAACCTGAGAAACAGTCCACCATTTCTATAACATGTCGCAGAAATCGGCAGCGGCTTACCGGCCCATTGGTTCATTTTCTCGATGGCTACAGCTTCATCCATCTGCATATGCAGAGTAATTCCGGTCATAGGTTTAGGCAAAACTTTGAGCGAGATTTCAAGCAACATCCCCAGTGTACCCATAGCACCCACCATCAGTCGCGACACATCATAACCCGCAACATTCTTCATCACCTGTCCGCCGAAACTTAGATCGTCCCCTTTGCCATTGAGTAATCGCACACCCAGCACAAAATCACGCACCGAACCGGCAGCAGCACGGCGCGGGCCTGATAAACCGGCAGCAATACAGCCACCCAATGTTGCCGCTGCACCAAAATGAGGCGGTTCAAACGCCAGCATTTGCCCTTTTTGATCCAGCACAGCTTCCAAATCAGCCAAGCGCGTGCCTGAACGCGCCGTAATGACCAGCTCGGTTGGTTCATACTCGATAATGCCGCTATAAGCCGTCGCATCCAGCAGCGTGGTACTTTGCACCATTATTGGATTACCATAAAAATCTTTAGTGCCGCCGCCGCGTATCTGCAGCGGGATTTTCTTCTCAGCCGCTGCACGAATGGTTGCTTTGTATTGGTCAATAATGGCTTGCATAGGCTTTAAAAACGGGGCAATTCAGCAAATTTGTCTTCACCGCGATGCACATGCATCGCACCCAACTCGGCACAGCGATGAAGTGTGGGCACGGCTTTACCGGGATTCAATAATCCTGAAGGATCAAATGCCGCTTTCACCGCATGAAACATTTCCAGCTCGCCCGTTTTAAATTGAGTGCACATCTGATTGATTTTCTCCATCCCCACACCATGTTCTCCGGTGATCGTGCCACCGGCATGAATACACATTTCCAGTATTTTTCCACCAAACTCTTCCGTTCTCTCCAGTTCACCAGGCTGGTTGGCATCATACAAAATCAACGGATGCAAGTTGCCATCTCCGGCATGAAACACATTCATGCAGCGCAATCCATATTCCTGGGAAAGTTTTTCAATGCCGTCCAACACATCCGCCAGATGCTTGCGCGGAATGGTGCCATCCATACAGTAATAATCCGGAGAAACTCTGCCCGCTGCCGGAAATGCCGCTTTACGCCCAGCCCAAAATCTGAGCCGTTCAGTTTCATTCTGTGAAGTGCTGATTTTAGTCGCGCCACTTTGCTGCATGATGGCATAGATACGCTTGATCTCATCGGCCACTTCCTCAGCGCTTCCATCCGATTCACACAACAAAATAGCCGCCGCATCCAAGTCATAACCCGCATGCAAAAATTCTTCCACCGCATGGATGGTAATTTTATCCATCATTTCCATACCGGCAGGAATAATGCCCGCACCAATCACATTCGCCACCGCATTGCCTGCTTTGTGCACATCATCAAACGCCGCCATCACCAGTTGCGCCTTTTCGGGTACCGGAATCAGCTTCACTGTAACTTCCGTGACTATGCCCAGCATACCTTCACTGCCCGTCATCAACGCCAGCAAATCATACCCGGCGCTATCCAGGCTTTCACCGCCAATTTCCAGACACTCGCCCTCGATAGTCAGAACGCGCAATTTGAGAATGTTATGCACGGTGAGGCCATATTTTAGACAATGCACACCGCCCGAGTTTTCCGCCACATTGCCGCCAATCGAACAAGCAATTTGTGACGAAGGGTCCGGTGCATAATACAAACCATACGCCGCCACCGCTTCGCTGATCGCCAGATTCCTGACACCCGGTTGAACGCGCGCCATGCGTGCAAGTGGATCGATGGCGATGATTTGGTTCAACTTGGCGAGTGACAATAAAACACCTTGGGCATGCGGCAATGCGCCTCCCGACAATCCGGTACCCGCACCCCGCGCCACAACAGGTGTTTGGGTTGCATAGCAAAGCTTGAGAATTTTGACGATTTGTTCTTCCATTCGCGGCAAAACAACCACCATCGGTAATTGCCGGTAAGCCGACAGACCATCGCACTCATACGGCCTTAAATCTTCGGTTTCATACAACACCGCCTCGAGAGGCAAAAAAGACCGCAAATTATTGACGAGTTCTTGAGGAGACATACAATTATTCCGGATGCTTTTGAATTTCGTGATTGGCTAATTTTTCCAGCATTTTTACAATGGCCGAATTATCCCATTTCGCGCCGCCATGTGCGAGACAGGCCGAAAACAATTCACGCACGGTCGCGGTATTGGGCAGGCTCACCCCCAATACAGAAGCGCTCGCCAAGGCAATGTCCAAATCTTTTTGATGCAACTCGATGCGAAAACCCGGTTCAAAATTCCGCTTGATCATGCGTTCGCCATGCACTTCCAGCACACGCGAAGCTGCAAAACCACCCAGCAAAGCTTGCCTTACCTTTTCCGGATCAGCGCCAGCCTTGGACGCAAACAGCAATGCCTCAGCCACGGCTTCTATGGTTGATGACACAATAATTTGATTGGCGACCTTGCAAATCTGACCGGCACCATTCTCACCCACATGCGTAACCGTCTTGCCCATCAATTCGAGAATCGGTTTAATCCTTGCAAATACCGCTGCGCTTGCACCCACCATGATAGTCAATGTAGCATTTTGCGCCCCCACATCACCACCTGAAACCGGCGCATCGGCGTACTCTTGCCCCAGCACATTCAGCCGTGTCGCAAACTTACGTGTTTCCAGTGGCGAGATCGAACTCATATCCACAATCATCTTGACCTGATCAGAATGGGGTTCTAAGCCCTCAATAACGCCATTCTCCCCGAATAGCACTTTTTCCACATCCGGCGTATCCGGCAACATAGTAATAATAATATCCGCATGCTGCGCCACCACCTTGGGCGAAGAAAAAGCCCTACCGCCCAGCGCAACCAAATCGGTAGGCACGCCACTGCGCGAATGCAAGAATAAACTGTGCCCGCCCTTGATCAAATGCCCGGCCATGGGTTTGCCCATAATGCCCAGACCGATAAAACCGATATTTGCCATAGCTGCTTACTTACTTAGTTAGAAAGTGGATAGCCGAATGATATGTCGAGAGCCGGAATAACGAAAGAAAAAACTACCGCTGGGATGATCGGGCCCGCCACAGCGCCGCCAGTGAGCTGCCGACCAAAGAATGCATCAGCACTGAAATCGCCCCCACAACCGGTGCCAGGGGTAGCATCGGAAATGCCTGTTTGGCCAGCACGATCGCCAGTCCGGAATTCTGCATGCCGACTTCAATCGAAATAGTCCGGGCGCTCTGCGTATGACAACCAAAAATTCGTGCAAACTGATAGCCAATCAGAAAACCGCCGCCATGCAACAACGCAACCGCAAGAATCAGTTCGCCACCATGCGTGAGAATGGTCTCAGCATTGGCTGCAAACACCACCGCGCAAATCACGCACACACCCAGCACCGACAGCAGCGGCGCGACAGGCATCACGCGCTGCACCAGTTGCGGCACCCAGCGATTGAGCAAAACGCCCAGCACAACAGGTAAAATCACGACTTGCAGGGTTTGCTTGAACAACATCCAGGCATCCACCGGAACCAGTGTGCCCGCAAATAATTGCGTCAGTAACGGCGTCAGAATCACCGCCGCCAATGTGGAACAAACGGTCATCACCACTGACAACGCCACATCGGCTTTCGCGATATAAGACACCAAGTTCGAAGCCGTACCACCTGGACAGCAACCCACCAGAATCAATCCAACCGCAAAATGTACCGGCAAATCCAAACCGGTCGCAATTCCCCAGGCCAGCACAGGCATGATGGAATATTGCGCGGCAAGCCCAATCGCCACCACTCTCGGCATGCGGGCGATCCGGCGGAAATCATCGAAGGTTAGGGTCAATCCCATGCACAACATGACAAAAGCCAGAATCAACACCACGACCGGCCCCTGATTCAACGGCAGCAACCACTCCGGCGATGACAAAGCCAAAGCGCCGGCCAGTATCATCCACAGCGGAAACAACAGAGTCAGTTTTTGCAACATAATGGTCGTCGGATCCGTTTAGATTTATGGCAGGGAAGAACGCGCAAATAACAAGGTATGGTGCTGCCCGTACTGATTGACGATACGACTGGCTTGCAGACCGGCCGCTGCGGCCATTGCCTCTAATGTTGAAAAATACTCCGGATAATCGTGAGTATGCACGTGCGTGCAAGCTTCTTCCAATTGATCTGGCGGCACCTTGATCCAGTTGTCGCGCATGCATTTCAGATAACCGTCCAGGTAATCCTCGCGACTCTGGTTTTCCTCACGCACCACATCCACCAGGATCAACCATCCTTCCTCTGCCAGGCAGCGCCCAACGGCCTGGAAAAAACGCGCTTTGTCAGCGGACGTTAAATGATGCACAGCGAATCCGGTGAAAATCACATCCCAGGTTTTGCCGGTCGCTTCAACAGCTTGCAGCAGATCACCCTGCGTCAGCGTAGCCGCCGAGCCAGGCAAGCCAGCCAAATAGCTACGTGCCTCGGTCAATGCCGCTTCGGACAAATCCACGCCTTCATACATCGACGGAGGAGATTGCCGCAGACAAGGCGCCAGATAACGCGCATTGCCGCAACCCAAATCCAGCAAACGGTAACGTTCGGTATCCTCGCGCAAGCTCAGCAGACGCCCTACCCCCGCATAGATTTCCTGATGAAACATGTAATTGTGTTGCGTGATCAGATCGTACAACGACCAGGAACGCGTAAAGATGGTGGTGGATTCAGATTCAGCAGATGTCATCAGTAATTAAATAAGAAAACTCAGCAGGCAGCACTGTACATGAAATTTAAACGATGGTGGGTGCCATTAAGGAATCTCTGATTAAGTTGATTACATTCATGGTTCGACAATCTTGTATGGTGTTTCTGGCTCCTTCTTGAGAGACTGGAAGGAGCTGGGGTGGAGGGACATCGACAAGCCTCTGCCGTGCAGCGGACAGACTCAGTGAGA
>NZ_JAYUWI010000006.1:0-2562 GCF_043753625.1 Nitrosomonas sp. | reverse complement strand
CGTTGCATAGATAAACTATGCGCCTCAAAATAGAGAAAATACGCACTCGTTCTCCCACTCGGCTCGCTACGATTGCTTAAGCCCGACAGACTCCTAGTGGCAGCGATGTCGTGAAGGCCGTAATCCAGCGACTGGTGTAACCATGATAATTCTTGCCAAAAAGGTCGTTAAATTCAAACCAGGTAAAGCCCTATCTGATGCAGCGGCTTCTGTTAAGAAAACCAATGCAGCTAAATCAGCAAAACCTAAACAGACTGAAAAAAAGAAATAATACGATTGGGTGTGTTTTGATTGGAGGAACCCAGGGAATCATCAAGGGAGAACAATTCCCTGGGGAAAGTCTCTGAATAAAATCATACTGTAGACTTCTCTCCTGTCTACAATTTATTCATCGGACAGATAAAATAAAACCTGAACGACTATTGATCTGTAAAAGCCTGATGGTAGTAAAATCAGTGGATTGACCTATTCTCTATGGCTGCATATATTAAATGGAGAATATAATTCACATGCTTTTTTAATGTTTGTTATCAAGTCTTCTATGCCTGCCGTTGCCCAGAACTCTATGCTGCAGAACTTGTCCCATTCCGAAGGAATTGATTCGCCGCTGTTGGGTTGTTGACGCTTCTTGGTATACAGGCGTAAGTAATCGACATAAGCGACGTGATTGTTTTCCAGGACATGGCAAAACGGCAATTCGTGCTTCGTCATCATCGACTGCACAAGATTCACTTCCCAGTTTCCGTAGGTTTTTTCAGCAGCCTGTATTTGTTGCTCAAGGATTGTTCCTTCCAACTTGAGGGGCGGCGATTCAGTGTCAGTCTTCAATTCATTCTGCTCATTGACATAGTAATGCTTGCCAAGCCTCTTGGAGTCATAAGTAAATTTATTCGTGACTTTAAGGAAACAAGGCGCTTTTGTTGAAACCCAAGAAATAAAAAATAAGAGGCGCAAAACCAGAGGTTAAACCCCTCTTTTTATTAACCTAACTGGTACACTTTTCGCGCGCTATTTGGTACCTTTTTACTCCGCCATTGACAGAAGTGCGACAAAAAAGAAGTTTTACTCAAAAAAGAGTTAATTAAGGATCTTGGAGCATGATTCCATGCAGGTGCTGCAGATAATCATCGCAATCGAGCGGGAATTCGAAGTGTGATCAACCATATAGCGTAACCATGCTATGGTTTAATTTAGAATGTTTACACGATTTAAAAAACAAAGTGCGACAGCGAACAGACACGTGCCAGGAGTTTACGCGAAAATTTTGTTTTAAAACTTCATGAAGATATCTTATGACTACTTCTAATACCGCAACATCTGACGTACTCAAACAAGAAAAAACTGGTATCACTACTGTTCCTATACAAACGCAGGCAAGTGCAGTTTCTTGGGGTGCTATCGTGGCGGGAGCGGCAGTAATTGCTGCTCTATCGCTTATCCTTCTTATTTTGGGAACAGGTTTGGGACTATCTTCGGTATCGCCGTGGTCGCACAACGGGGTCAGTGCTATGACTTTCGGTGTATCAACCATCCTTTGGCTGACCTTTACACAACTTTTTGCTTCCGGAATAGGCGGTTATCTTTCCGGCAGACTGAGGACAAAGTGGATTGCAGTACATTCAGACGAGGTTTACTTTCGCGATACCGCGCATGGTTTCTTGGCTTGGGCTGTCGCTACGCTTGCAACTGCAGCGATACTAACTACGGTAATCGGGTCGATCATCAGCGGCGGAGTACAAGCTGGAGCTACCGTGGCGAGGGGTGTTGCCACCACTGCGGCGGCTGCAACTGTAAGTGTTGCTTCCACTGCAGGGTCTGGGATAGTGAATTCCAATTCTGAGAGTAGCTCAATGGATTACTTCATTGATTCACTGTTCAGGAAAGATGTGAGCACAGATTCAAGTGCGGTTATACCCGCAACCGGCACACTCGAAGTTGCCCGTATTTTCATAAATTCCATACAAACGAAAAACCTCCCCGAAGAAGACATTCGTTATATTGGTCAAGTGGTAGCACAGCACACCGATTTGACTCAACAAAATGCTGAGAAGCGGGTAAGAGATACATTTACTCGTATCCAGGAAAAACTACAAGATGCTGAAACAATCTCAAAAGAGGCGGCTGATCAAGCACGTAAAGCTTCCTCTTATGCATCGCTGTGGTTGTTTATCTCGCTACTTATCGGTGCATTCGTTGCCAGTTTTTCGGCCACCTACGGCGGTCGGCAACGGGACATGTAATTACACAACTAACTCATTAAGGAAACAAACAAAATGCGTTCAATACTTTTATTTCTTATAGGTGTCCCCATTCCTATTATTATTCTCATAGCGTTATTCGTGCACTAGGGCCTGTTAACGGTATTTCATATCATATGTTCAAAAATATTTGGGATGCCGTACCGGCTTTTTCCAAAATTCAGATGAATATGTTCATAATTTATTTAATCCTAAATAAGGAGTAGAAAATGTTTAATTGGGCTCTTACATTTTTAGTTATCGCATTAATTGCAGCTGTTTTAGGGTTTAGTGGAATCGCAGGTACTGCTACGGAAATAGCATG
>NZ_JAYUWI010000005.1:0-23560 GCF_043753625.1 Nitrosomonas sp. | reverse complement strand
ATGTTCTCATAAAATTATTTTGAACAATACCTTTTCCAGGAGAAAGTACACTTTTTTCCCCTTCCTGCAATATTACTGTCGCTATTTCTAACAAATCGGATTAGGCTCGTAATTTAAAAGGCTATCTTGACTGTCGCTAATGTGTTGCAGAAGTAATTGTGGCTGGATCAACGGCACAATATTCAATAAGATTAGTATAGAGAAAAGTGTAAGTAGAGCTGTTACTCTAGTTAAAATAGCTTTTACAAAGAATGGGATTTTTAACCTGATTTCTAGGAACCGCTAAAGAAGGCGTGCCTGGTACAAGTTAATACGTTAGCAAACTCAGTTGCAGTTATTGCAAGGAGATACTGATGAAATTTACTTCGCTGACACAGCGTTTTGCTGTTTGGTTTACATTGGTTTCCTTATTGCCCATATTGGTCATCGGCAATAGTCTGTTGCATACCTTTAAAAAGGAAATTAAGAATTCGGCTATTCGAAATGTTTCTGCAATTGCCGATAAAAAAATTGAGCAGATCGACAGTTACCTGCAGGAACGTTTACTCGATTCAAGTTTAATCCGTGACGCCATCACAACCCATGAAGCCATTATTGAATTTTCCAGAATCTTTGAACAAAGTGGAATAGAATCAGATGACTACCAGCAGATAGATGCCAGTTACCGTGAGAATTTCAGACGATTTGTTGAGGATGCGAAATATTACGATCTGTTCCTGATTTCTACCAATGGTACGATCATCTATTCCCAAACGCATGAGTCTGATTTTGCAACTAATTTATTCACAGGACCCTATCGCGATACAGGGTTAGGCAAAGTAACTCGCCATGCCTTGGATAATTTAGAAAGCAGCATTTCTGACTTTGAACAATACGCACCTTCAAAAGATGCAATTGCTGCATTCGTGGCGACTCCAATTATATTAAATGGAGAAATTAAAGGTGTCATCGCCCTGCAAATCTATAGTCAACGTGTATTTGCCGTACTATCGAATAACATTGGACTTGGAGATAGTGGCGAAACGGTTGTGGCACGTCTCGAAGATGATCAAACTGCCTTGGTGATGGCTCCCTTGAAATATGATCCTGAAGCTGCATTAAAACGCAAAATTCCTCTTAACACCCCCCCTTATTCGGAAGCCATGCAGAAAGCTCTGAAGGGTGATTCTGGAGGGGCGCTGACGGTTGATTATCGTGGCAAGGAAGTAGTTGCGGCATGGCGTTACCTGCCTCGCATGAAGTGGGGTATCGTAGTACAGATCGATGTGGATGAAGCATTTTCTTCTGTGTACAAAATGCATTATGTCGGCTTAATGATCCTGGTTCTGACATTACTTGCCGCTCTATTGGGCGCTATTCTGTTTAATCGTCGTGTTGTAGATCCTTTAAAAAATTTGAATCGAAGCGCTTTGGAAATCTCGGCAAGTAATTTACATCAACGTGTTACGATCGAAGGCTGGGATGAAATGCGGCAGCTGGCGCATACTTTTAACAATATGGTGGAACGACTGAGTGCTAGCAACCAGGAACGAAATACAGCCGAAGAAAATCTGCTGCAACTGAATCAAGAATTAGAGCATAGAGTGGCCACACGCACCGCCGATTTGCAACGTGCGAATGTGTCTTTGGCTATTAAAGAAGAAGAAATGCGCTCTGTCGTTGAGCACATGGTGGATTGCGTGGTGACTACTGATGAAAAGGGCGTGATTCTTTCCACCAATCCGGTGATGGAAAAACTATTTGGTTATAGTCATGATGAAATGATCGGACAAAATGTGTCCATCATTGTGCCCGAACCGGATCGTAGTAAACATGATGGTTATATGGAAAATTATTGTCGTACTGGGCATGGTCAGGAATATGTCGGGCGTCCTTATTTGCCGAACTTGCATAGTCATAGTATTGGTCTCGGCCGTGAAGTTGAAGGCATCCGCAAGGATGGTGAACATATTGAGTTATATCTGGCAGTCAGTGAATATTTTGTTGGAGGAAAACGGAATTTTACCGGTGTGATGCGTGATATTCGTGAGCATGCGCGCATGATGAAAGACTTAAAGCAGGCCAGAATTGATGCTGAGCAGGCAAGCAGGGCCAAATCTGCTTTTCTTGCCGCCATGAGTCACGAGATTCGCACGCCTATGAATGGTGTGATTGGCATGATTGATGTACTGCGGCAAACCAGTTTAAGTGGCTATCAAATGGAAATGGCCAATTTGATACGGGATTCTGCTTATGCTCTGCTTTCCATTATTGAAGACATCCTTGATTTCTCTAAAATTGAAGCAGGCAAGCTGGAAATAGAAAAAATTCCTATGCGCTTAGCCAGTGTTGTGGAGAATGCTTGCGGCATGCTGGGACACCTGGCGCTCACGAAGGGAGTGGAATTGACTTTGTTTATTGATCCGGTAATCCCAGAGAATGTATTGGGTGATCCATTACGACTTCGTCAGGTACTGGTTAATATTATCAATAACGCGATCAAGTTTTCCAATAATCAGGAGAAATCGGGTAAGGTCTCAGTAAGAGTATTACTGACCGAATCGAATCCTGATCAAGTAGTGATTACATTTCAGATAATCGATAATGGCATCGGTATGGATAAAGAAACGCAAGACAAACTCTTTAAATCCTTCTCACAAGGTGATCCTTCAACGACGCGGCGCTTTGGAGGGACTGGACTTGGATTGGCGATTTCTCATCATTTGGCGGAATTGATGGATGCAGAAATAACGGTACAAAGCGAACCTCAGCAAGGTTCCACATTTATCATACAAATGCCATTTAAGCCATTGCCCGCGATAACCGTCACGGACAGCAAGATCGATGATCTCAGCGGTTTGACTTGCCTGATACTGGGTGACGACAATGGTATGAGTGATGATATGGCCATTTATTTGAAAAGTGCCGGAGCGATTGTTGAACAAGTATCCGATCTGAATACCGTCCGTCAACGTATTCAAAGTTTAGCGCCTGGCTTGTGGCTTGTTGTCATTGATGCTGGACAACAAACACCCTCTATTGAGGATTTGCGTGCTGCATTTACTGCTCGTTCAAGTGCAATAAAAAGTACTGCAAAGATTGGATCTGATGCGTTGCAGTCTGATATTGAGCCGCGGTTTATCGTTATCAAGCGTGGTCGCCGCCGGCAAGCGCGGATTGAGGATATCGATATTGTCACACTGGATGGTGATGTGATGTATCGTCAATCCTTGCTTCGGGCGCTGACCATTGCTGCTGGAAGAACAGAAGTAAGCGTGGAAAGTGCGCCACCAAACAATCTGCTTAAATCGGGACCTGCGCCTGTTTCGCGCGAAGAAGCGCTGCGGCAAGGCAAGCTGATATTGGTGGCGGAAGATAACGATATCAATCAGAAAGTGATTCGACAACAGCTTAACCTGCTCGGTTATGCGGGTGATATCGCAAATGATGGGCGTGAAGCATTGAAGCGTTTGCAAGACTGTAATTACGCTCTGTTACTGACAGACTTGCATATGCCAGAAATGGATGGTTTCGAGTTGACAAAAGCAATTCGTTCCGGGGAAACAAGCAAAAAACATATTCCCATTGTCGCGTTGACTGCGAATGCGCTGAAAGATGAAAGAGAGAACTGTCTGAACGCTGGGATGGATGATTATTTGAGCAAACCAGTACAGCTTGAAGACTTGCGCTTGACCTTGGAAAAATATCTAGCCAGCAGTAAACCGGCAGAAGAGTCAAAGTCAGCTTCTCAGCTTTCGGTATCAATGAATGAAGCTGACTCAATTGTTGCTCCGGTTAATGTTCATGTTCTGGAAGAATTAATAGGCAATGATCCGGAAATGATCAAAGAAATGCTGTTGGATTTTCGCGCTAGTTCAGAAAAAATAGCTACAGAACTGCATGATACTTACCAAGCCGGTCAATTTGCTGCTGTCGGCTTACTTGCTCATAAGCTCAAATCATCAGCGCGCTCTATTGGCGCGATTGCATTGGGTGAGTTGTGTGCAGAAATGGAACAAGCGGGTAAAAAGAATGACGCGGAAGCGCTGGCTGTATTACTGTCATTATTTGATGCGCAGTTAATGAGCGTCAAAACCTATCTGGATGCTTTTTCTGAGAAAGAATGAAAATAATTCTGGATATCAGTGTATCTTGTATAAAACGGGGTAACTAAGATGTTGCAGAAACAACAATCAGACCATCGCGAACTCTGCTTTGCCATTCTTCCACCCAACGTGAAAAATCGGTGGGTAGTAATGGAACTGAAACAAAATTTCCTTGCGCATAATCACAGCCTGTTTGCCGCAAGAGTTCCCAGTCGTTGCGATCTTCAACCCCTTCCGCCACTACTTCCATACCAAGTTGTTTGGCCATCGATAAACTGGCGTCATAGATGGCGCGCAGCGTGTCATCCATCCATGCGCGATGAACAAATCCCTGATCAATTTTGAGTTCACTAAAAGGAATATCGCGTAATTGGGCCATTGATGAATGCCCGGTACCAAAATCATCAATCGACAAATGAAATCGTTTGAGACGTAACCGAGTCAAAATTTCTAGCGGAATCCGTGTATCAGACCCCATTAATTGACTTTCTGTGACTTCTAGTGTAATTTTCTGTGGTGGCAGGCCGTTCTCGGTAACCAGCTTCACCACGAAATCCTGAAAATCCAATGATGCCAGATTATCCATTGAAACATTAATCGCGACGCGTAATATCTGTCCACTCTGATGCCATATTTTTGCCTGAGCCAGTGCTTGCTTCAGAACCAGGCCTGTCAAGTCATTAATCAGACCATGTTGTTCTGCAATATGGATAAACCGGTCCGGCAGTATCAGACCATCTTCCGGATGGTGCCAGCGTACCAGTGTTTCTACGCCGATCACATCACCGGTGGTCACGGATACTTTAGGTTGATAATAATTTACTAATTCATGATTTAAAATGGCAGATTGAATCTCTGTTGCACCATAAATTTTCTTGCTCGCTTGTTTTTGAGTGGTTGCAGAATAGGGTTCCCATTTTTGCAATAATTCTGATAGCTTTTCTGGTTTAACTGGTTTATGCAGATAGCCGAGCATTGGAATTTTATGCGCATGAACCAGTCTCTCAGCGGTTTTTAGCATACGCTCATCTTCACCGCTCACTAATACAAGGTTGCCGTGATAGTTCCGATCCACCAGGAAACGCACAAACTCAATCCCATCCATATCCGGCATATTCAGATCAAGCAGAATTAAATCCGGGCAAGTATCGGCATGATCAATTCTTTTGAGTGCGTCTCGTCCATTGTCGCATGCACTGACAGTGGTATAACCTTGCTTGGCGAGCATCCGTGTTAGGAGCTTGAGCATAAATGTGTCGTCATCAAGGATCAGTACCTTAATTTTGGATGCGATCTGCATGGCTTGCTTATTCTTCGAGTATTAAAGTAGGAGAAAGAAAAGTGTATGATTCTTAATGCTATGAATCATACACTGTGTTTCTACTATGATGTAGTGATTGCTCGATTCCAATATGTAAGCAGAACTTGATAGTAGCATTGCTGGGATGGGCGACAGTATGGCTGAGCGGCTGGATAATAAATTCAATGTTTATTATTTCTGAATAAGAAGCCGATGCCAAGCAGCGGGTTGGATTAGGGTCTCTGTGTTTTATGGCGCAGCGCCGTACAACATTTGATCAGAATCCTTTCTTTGAAAAATACAAAGTGTAAGATAGTTTTCTATCTCGGTTTTTCATTTTCAATCATCAATCAATAGATGCCCAAAAATAGCAAAAACTCCAATGGCAATACCGGTGACAAACTGTGCATGCACTAAATGTGAAAATTTCTTCATCTCATCGGGTGTGTAGCGCCAAGTTAAGAATAACCCGAAAAGTCCCTGCCAGATAACCAGAACCAATAAAGCTGGAAAGAAAAGAATATGACTATAACGAGAGAACCCCATCAGCGAAATATGTAGCAAGATAGCAGCAATGGCTGCGATGCCGAAATAAATGTGCGTGCGGTTCATCCAGGTTAACAGACGATTCAATCGGGATGAATCAATTGGGGAGGTATAGTCCGGGAGCAGGCGCTGTGCCAATTTTCCTTGTCCCAGCAGCAGTTTCAGCAAGGTACGGAAATAAATAAATACCAACATCGCCAAACCGATTTTTCCAAAACCTTCACCCATCTCGGTGAGAAATGTCTCCCGTTCTTCAGGAATCGGGTGAACTGAGTACGCATAAATAAAATACACCAATGAAAGCAGTGCGATCACAAAGGTATAAATTAGAATATTTCTGATATTTTTAAGTGATTGCTGCATGGTATTGATCAGTGCGATTGATGGCCTATGACTTTAATGATTTTCCATTCAAAATCATGAATATGAACATCTTCGTCGGCAAGCGGCATAGATAAAGCGCCTTTCGATAAAGGGGGTAGATTTAGATTAATTTGATGTATTTTTGGGTCATGCGACATGTTTGCATGCATGTCCATGTGATGATGTCCGTGGATGGGTGTCATGCTGACAATTAATTGTGTCAAATGGTAATTTTCATTGCCATTGTAGATAGTGCCACTAAAAATCCCCCAGCCGAATCCGGCGTCAATTTTCAGCTTCTGGATTGCCTCATCCGGTAGCTCAATCAACTTGGATTGATGTTTGCGACATGTACTTTCGTTCTTATCGGATTGTTTTGAATTGGATTGATGAACGCAGGGACCTGTATTCGACAGAGATTGATCGGCGCTAGTACTTTGCGATACCAGAAGTAATGCCAGTAATGTTTCTGCGCAAATAAGCTTGAATAATTTTGAATGTTTAGTAGTTATCTTAGCCATCCGGTGCCTTTTAATGAATATCAATGTCTTAGAGAGAGTAGTCGAGCTTGTGGCGCTATTGATCGCTACAGTTGATTTTCCAATCGATTATTTTCTCTAGTTAATTAGGATTGTTGATTCTTGTTCGGGGACCTTTTCCCGTCGTTGAATTCACCAATGGGATCATTATTGTTAAGAGTCTACCAAAAAAGAAACAGTCTCGTAAGGTAATACTGCTAGGCTGAACAATTTGTTACGCCACCGTAACAAGGTTTGATTTGGTATTTATTGAGTTAGAATTACTGAGATAAATTTCGCAATCAATGGGTGGCAAGCACCATGTTGGAGTGACCATATTTATCCAACAGAATAGTTGTTTAGATATATTACAAACTTAATGAGCGAGTGATGTCACGTCCTAATAAACGCAGTGATAATTTAGGTATCCGCTTGTTGTTACGAAAATCACTCAGTATCATCCCATTCCCATAAAGATCCAAAGATTTTTCACCGATTGGTTCCATAATCTGTTCGCGTAGATAGCTTTCTTGAACAAATCCTAATGCCAAACTATTTTTCTGCGCAAAGGCGTTATCGTTGTACACAATAGTAGTCAGTTTATTCAAGCCAACCCGATTGAAAGCATAATCGAGTACCAGAAAGGTTGCCTCTAAACCATAGCTTTTATTTTGGTGTGCAGGATTTGGAAAACCAATCAGGAACTCAGCGCGCCGGTGATGGAATTGGATTTCGACAAGATTAGCAATACCGACGGG
The DNA here is from genome assembly GCF_043753625.1 of Nitrosomonas sp. GTDB lineage: Bacteria > Pseudomonadota > Gammaproteobacteria > Burkholderiales > Nitrosomonadaceae > Nitrosomonas. The sequence continues at coordinate 15,990 of NZ_JAYUWI010000005.1, read as the reverse complement.
TTGATCAGTCGCTTTCTTGAATATAATCCAATCAACCGATTTCAATTGATAGGGATGCTTTGCATCCGCTTCGCCTAATTTTATTGCCAGATCTTCAAGGCGCTGATGACGTGGTATATACTGATTATATTGTGTCATGAAAGTGTTATTTTTATAACACTGATGTAGGTATTCGGCATCGTCTTCGCTGTAGCGGCGAAGAGTGAGTTTCTCTCCATGCAATGGTTTAATCCAAGCCGGATCAATCTCCAAGTAATTCTGCGTTGCTTGATGAAAATCAGGGCGGAGCTGAATTGCGCAATGGAAATGCCTTCTCGCTTCATCAAGTCTACCTAAGCTCTTGAGTGCTCGCCCGAGATATTGTGTGCTTCCGGATATTTTTCTTGCAATTTGAGTGCCTGGCGATAACAAATGACCGCATCTTCTGCCTGATTGAGTTTCTGCAGAGCATTTCCCAGATTATTCAAAGCATGAGCGTAAGTTGGATGAATCTCAAGTGCTGTTCGAAAACTGGTGACTGCTTCTTCCAATCGATTTTGCGACAAAAAAATATTGCCCATAATATTATGCGCTTCAGCACGGTTTGCATCGAGTGCCAGTGATCGATGGCAATAAAATATTGCTTCTTCGATACAATCTTGTTCCCATAATGCATTGCCGTAGTTATTGTAAAAATCAGCACGTGAAGGATCTCTGTCAATTGCTTTAGAAAAATTATTATTTGCCGCCTGATAACGCCTCGTTTGCGCATAGATAATAGCAAGCAAATGAAAAGCATCCGGAAGATTAGGAGCGACAGTACAAACCTGCAGGCAATACTTCTCTGCTTCCTGAAGCTTTCCAGCTTGATGGCATTGAACAGCAGATTGCAACAGGGCAGACAATGTAATGCCAGTAATAGGCTTCGTCATCTCCACTTCCATTTAGCGTTGCAAATTTAAGTTGTAGTGAGAATCTTAATATACAAACTATTTGTATCAATAGTATCCAGAATTTACATTCAAATTATATTGCGGCTAAAAAAACGAAATTAAGCAGGAGCATCTCGGACAGGCATAACAGAAGGTCCTGTTGATTGTTTTATGGGATACGTACAGCATAGAATCTTTCAGGAGCCTATCAATTTAGAATTTAAGTAATTTTTAAATATTGATCCATATTAGATCTTCGAATGTAGGGCCGCTAGTATGATTTTCTGTAGTGAAATTTAATGTAGTTTCATCGTAAATGCCATCATAAGGGTTCCCTTCCGTATCCATAATGACACCACTGTCCATCTGAATACTGTACGTGGTATTTGGAATCAACTCTTCTAGCGGATTGATGCTGACCGTACGATGTGAATCATCGGCATAGATGACTTGATTGGGATCACTAATGCTTATGCTACGTATGTCGGATTCATTGTAGATAATAATATTACCATTACCCGCAACTATTTCTTTAAAAAAAAATAAAGAAATATTGTTATCAATTCCGATGAGCGATTCGTCCGATGGATCGCTCCCTATCAGGAGTGGTTTAGAGCCCAAGGTTGTGAGGTTAAGAGTGTCACTGTTTGCATACGCGTTACCTGATGCATCTGTAATAACTTCACTGCCCATCTGGATACTATAGGTGGTGTTAGGGATCAAATCTGCTGTCGGATTGATAGTAACGGTATTGCCAGTTTTACTGTTACTAAACGTAACTTGATTTGTATCATTAATGGCTACAGTGCGTGTATCCGAATCGTTGGAGATGACAATATCACCGCTGCCAACTGCCACTTCTTCATCAAAGTATAATACGATATTGTCATCAATCTTTAAGGTTGAATCATCTTGTGGATTGCTCCATACCAGAAGTGGATTAGAAGCAACGGGTGTGTAGTTAAGTGGAGTAGCAGCGCTGGTACCTGCATAGGAATTGCCGTCTGTATCCCTGATGATGTCATTGGCAATCTGAACACTGTACGTGGTATTAGGGATCAACCCTTCTAGCGGATCGATGCTTACCACGCGATGCGAATCATCGGCATAGGTAACTTGACTGGCATCATTGATAGCGATAGCGCACGTATCCGAACCATTGGAAATGATAATATTACCGCTACCCGGTACCACCTCTTCATCAAAGTATAGTTTAAAAGTGTCATCAATTTTGAACTCCTGAGGGCCAAATAGCACAGAGGAGCTGCCCCATGAGTTCCAAGTCAGTAGCGGATTGGAAGCGATGGTCATGTAATTGAGTGTGGTTTGATCGCTGATACCAGAAAATGGATTTCCTGCTGTATCTATAACAACACCACTGGCCATCGTAACATTGTACTGGGTGTTAGGAATCAAGTCCGTTGTTGGGTTGATCGTTACTGCACGATACTCTTCGTTGAACATAACCTGGCTGGCATCATTGACAGCGATAGTACGCGTGTCCGAACCATTAGAGATGATAATATCACCGCTACCCGCCACCACCGCTTCATCAAAGTACAATACAAGAGCATCATCAATTTTAATGACTTCTTTTGTCAAGCTGTAATTCGAGAAAAATTGACCATTCCATGCATAAGCATCAACAAGCATTGGCGTTGTGTTGTCAGCTTGATAAGTTGAATTGATTATATTTTCAACATTAATTCTTTCGCCGGACTCCTGATTATTCTCTGTTACTACACTCATGTTGCTGATCTCCTTATTCTTTATAACAATAATCTTTAGTTGATATAAAAAATACATACCTCAAAAGATAAATATTCTTTTTCGACGAAGATAATGGATTAGCTATCTGCGTAGAAGGTATCAGAATTTCTAGTGCTTCCAAATCAAAAGAAGAAGTATTATTACTCGTTTTATTATCCGGTAATTCTGTGTAGCGGACTTAAAGTCAGGATCAGCAGGAGATTTCGAAATTATTCGTGCAGTGCTCATAAAATATCTTGCTATTTAAGACAACCGGTCGTATTATAAAAATATGTCAAAATCAGCCAAAAAAGAATTCAATAGAGAGAGCCTGTTAAACCAAGGTGTTACTTTATTCATGGGACAAGGTTACCATGGCACTGGGCTGCAAGAAATCTTGGATGCAGTAAATGTTCCGAAGGGTTCTTTTTATAATTATTTTGGTAGCAAAGAGGACTTTGGTGCCGATGTCATTCAGCACTACATTGATCCGTTTATTACACAACTAACAAGATACTTGGATAGCTCTGGCACTGATGCTCTCGGTGCAATCAGATGTTATTTTGATGAACTCATTGAAGAGCTTGAGAAGAATGAATTTAAAGGTGGTTGCCTCTTAGGTAATCTGATGGGAGAAATAGGTGATACCAGCGCAGTTTGTCAGGAATCCCTGCAATCCGCGGTCAAGCGCTACCGGAATCTATTACAACTTGGAATAGCTAAGGCGCAGCAAGAAGGGACGGTAAGGCTGGATAAATCCGCTGAAGAAATGGCTGATCTGTTGCTGAATACCTGGCAAGGCGCTTTACTGCGAATGAAGATAGAAAAATCATCCGCTCCGGTTAAACAGTGTTGCCGGAATTTATTAGACGATTATTTCAGACCTTAATTTTTTTACTGAATAGAAATACGACTGGTCATATTTAATTAACTCTATAGGAGGTGAAATGCCGAAATATATAATAGAACGTGAGATTCTCGGAGCGGGTTCACTGACACCGCAAGATTTACAAGCCATTTCTCAGAAATCATGTAATGTGTTGAGCAATATGGGTTCAAGAATCCAATGGCTGGAGAGCTACGTGACGGATGACAAAGTCTATTGCATCTACATTGCACCCGACGAAGCGACTATCAAAGCACATGCCGAACAAGGCGGATTTCCCGCCCAGCGTATTTCTCGAATCAAATCTGTGATTGATCCAACCACTGCCGAGCAGAATTAGAGAATTTCTTTCGGTTATAAAAAATCATGTACTGTTATCAAGGGAGTAATATTCATGCAATCCTACACTGCTATTCGTTCCACGATTTTAATCCTGACGCTGGTTGTTGCAAGTACCCTCGAATCATATGCCGGATCTGAAGCAATAACAGCAACTCAAAAACAGCAGGCTTCTACCGGGCATAGCGGTGGCCATAAGCATTATATGGAATCCGAGATGGCGAATAAGCCAAGCCCGGATGGTCAGCTTGCACCCAGGTTGCATAATTTAGGTACGCACACATTTCCCGTCAGCACCCGCAGCCCGTTAGCACAGCAATACATCAATCAGGGACTCAATCTTGCGTACGCATTTAACCATGCCGAGGCACGCCGGTCGTTCCGTGAGGCGGCGCGGCTGGATCCCGGGCTTGCGATGGCTTATTGGGGGCAAGCACTGGTGCTTGGTCCCAACATCAACGCGATGATGGAACCGAACGAAGAGCCACAGGCTTTGGAGATAGTGCAACAGGCCAAATCACTGATGGCGAATGCATCGCCGAGGGAACAAGCACTTATCAGCGCGCTCGGGAAGCGTTACTCGGGACAGCCTGGGCAAAGGAAGGCGAATAATAAGGCTTACGCGGAGGCAATGCGGGCAGTGCATCAGCGTTTCCCGGATGATGCGGATATTGCGATGCTGTATGTGGAATCCATGATGGATCTGCGACCTTGGGGCTACTGGATGCTGGATGGTCAGCCGTATGAGGGAACAGCCGAAATCGTTGCGCTTACCGAAGAAGTGTTGCGGCGCAATCCAAAACATCCGGGTGCGCTGCATATGTACATTCACCTCATAGAACCAACCAGTACGCCTGAGCGAGCAGAGCAAGCAGCCGATACATTATTGACGTTGATGCCCGCAGCGGGACACTTGATACACATGTCATCGCATATTTATCAGCGCGTAGGCCGGTATGCCGATTCAATGAAGAGTAATCAGCTTGCAATCGCGGCGGATGAAAATTACATCACGCAGTGCCATGCGCAAGGCTTATATCCGATGGTGTACTATCCGCACAACATTCATTTTCTTTGGTTTGCAGCTACTGTGGATGGTCAAAGCAAGATTGCCATCCAATCTGCACGCGAAGTTGCCAGTAAGATTGATGATGAAGTGCTGAAAACAATACCGTTGACAGCAGTCTTCCGTGTCACTCCTTATTGGGTGCTTGCGAGGTTTGGTCACTGGCAGGAAATTCTTGTAGAACCTGCACCTCCATCGACCAATCTATTTTTAACAGGAAGCTGGCACTATGTGCGTGGCCTCGCATTTGTCGCAACAGAACAATTGCAACAAGCCGAGCAAGAACTGGTATCGCTACGCAAAATCATGAATGATCCATTGCTGGACGGTCCGCTTCTTTCGAAAAATACCACGAAAACGGTACTGAGTGCTGCACCTGAAGTACTCGCTGGCGAGATTGCTGCAGCCCGCGGACAGTTCGATCAGGCCATTACACATCTTGAGAAAGCGGTTCGCCTGGAAGATGCGCTAGTATATACAGAACCGCTGGAATTTCACTTGCCGCCACGGCTGGCACTGGGCGCTATTCTGCTGAAATCAGGTCGGCCAGACGAAGCTGAGACAGTGTATTGGGAAGATCTGCGAAGGAATCGTAACAACGGATGGGCGCTTTACGGATTGATGCAAGCTTTACGTGCGCAGAAGAAAGATGATCAGGCAAGGGTCATTGCAACGCGGTTTGAACAAGCCTGGGCGCGTGCCGACGTGAAATTGAGCGCTTCCCGCTTCGGGCGCTAGTGGAAGTAAAACGCTGTAAATAAGGATCTCAGTGCGAATTTATTAGAAATGCTATGAATTTCTTGAGAAAAGCTTTTCTTCCAACGTCTTGCCATGGCTTAACTGCCGATATTGCCAGTGATTGGTTTGAATACAATGCATGAGTTGCAGATCCATACCGGGCTGCAGCTCAGGGTTGTATTCCACGATAAATTCATTTTTTTGCGGATTGGTGATCTGTAAGACACCTTCTAAAACGATGAGTTTGGCAATTACCTCCGCCGCCGGACAATTTTCCATTTGCAGGGTAATAAATCGGGAAGCAGTTTGTTGCTGGTTAGCGCTTACTTTCTCAGTCTGCAAAGTGCCGTTTTCCAGCAGTAAAATTTGCTGGCACAGCCGGTCAAGTTCGGCCAAGTCATGGGAACTGATTACGAAGGTTGTGGTTGACGATAGTTCTGCAATGATTGATCGCACGGCTCGGACATTCATTGGATCAAGTCCTGCGGTGGGTTCATCGAGTAAGACCAGCGCCGGTTTACCGATCAACGCTTGCGCGATCGCCACCCGTTTAGCCATGCCATGACTGAGCGCCAGCGGTTTTTCATGCGCGACATCTTTGAGTGCAAATATCTCTAACACCCGGCTGGCTTCCAGGTTTGCCTGTTGGGAAGTGAATCCCTGTAAACGCGCATAAAAAACCAACTGCTCTGCTAGGGTAAAACTCGGATCTAGCCGGGCATCCTGGGGCAGTGCCGAGATTTTGCCAATGAGTTGTGCTGACCCAGGTGGGTGACCAAACACCCGAACAGTGCCGGAAGCAGGGTGTAGGAAACCAGACAAAATACTCAGTAAAGTGGTTTTTCCGGCACCATTCGGACCGACCAAACCGATAGGCTCACCCGCATCCAGTTCAAAACTGACCTGATTAAGTGCGACTTTGCCAGAATAAATGTGGCTAAGCTGTTGGCACTGAATAATTGGCGAACTCACAGTGCCTGCCTCGCCATAATCCAACGCCCCAAGATTAGCAAGATCAGGCTTTGCAGGAGGGGAATATAAGCCAATGACAGCGTGCGCCATCCGGACAGTTGCGCCATATCAGATAATTGATAGCCGGGGATCAGGCATTTAAGAAAAGCCAGTACGGGGAGATAATCAGCTAAATTGCTGATAATCCCGGCCAGAAACATCCAGATCAGAATAGCCCAGAGGGTGGCTTGCCGGGCAGATTTAACCTTGGCGGATAAAGCGGCCATCATGGCTGTGAAGGGTAGAACGACCAAGATTAAATTAACGATTAAGATGGGCAAGTCCGGTATTGCAAAAGAAAGAAGCGATGGATCACGGGTCAGGGTCAACCCCAAGGTGCTGAAGGCGGCGGCACTAATCCACAGTGCCTGAATCACCATAGCGCCTATAAACCGGCCAAAGAATACACTGTTGCGGCTGCTGCGTATGACAATGAAACGTAACGTGCCACGTTCACGATCGGAACAAGTTTGGTCGGCTGCAAGCATGATGCTCAACATCGGGGAGATCATGAGTGCAAAATGCCAAAATACGCCGAATTCAGGAATAGGCCAATGCTGGATTGAGCCAAAGCCAATCACATCAAAGATACTGAGTTCTGCCTGCAATCCCTTTTCCTGCACCAACAACTCAGCGGCAAATCGAAGCGGATAAAGCAGAATAAAATACCAAATGACCGCAAAGGTCACTAAAGACAGTATGCCTTTCCGGGTCGCAAAACCTCTCTTGAGTTCAAACGCGCAGATGAGTAAGAGATGATTGAAGAAAGCTGGTTGCATTGTTGAATATTCAGAAATAGTCTAAGCGTTTACCTTGACCGGAGAATTCGGAGCATTTTACCTCGAATACACACACCAGCCGAATTTAAACTAGAAAAAGCACTTCTCCAGAGCGAGTAGAATCTATCCGCCTTGGCGGTAGGTACGTATTGTCCGTACTAAACCATGCTTTTTCATGAGATACTTAATTCCAATATATGACAAATCACTACCATCAATTTACCGAGGAAAATCTATGAGTACTCCCTATATGTACACAACATCCGTACCCGTTTTCAAACAGCTACTGAATAGCTTAAGCGCCATTTTGAACAAGGCTGAAGCCTACGCCGCCGAGAAAAAATTTGAACCGGCAGTATTACTGAACACTCGACTGTATCCGGATATGTTTTCGTTGATCCGCCAAGTGCAAGTTGCCGCCGATTTTGCCAAGAGTGTATCAGCGCGGCTGGCAGGTGTTGAGGTGCCAGTGTATGAAGACAACGAACAGACCTTCGCCGATTTACAGGCACGAATTAGCAAAACCTTATCGTTTATCGAAAGCCTGACACCGGCGCAATTTGAAGGCAGCGAAACGCGTGAAATCGTGTTACGCCCAGGTACTCCGAAAGAGAAGAAGCTGGTTGGCCACAACTACCTGATCAACTATGGGTTACCGCAATTTTTCTTCCACGTTACCACTGCCTATGCGATTTTACGATCCAATGGTCTGGAAGTCGGCAAAGGCGATTTTATGGGTAGTTTTTAGGTTCTGTTGTAATTATTTGTTGATGTCGAACAGACAAATGCCAATTATCTGAAATTACCGCCATGAAAACCGTCAACGCGGAACAAGCTGCAGAATCAATCTTTGAGCTTCTCAAAGCAAACCCGTGGTTGAATACACCTGGAGCAATGACGGAGAATGATTATCACGCGAAAGACGAGGCCATTTTGTTTTTACAGCGGATGGCGATTCATGGCGTAAATGGCTTTGGTGATACCAGCGAACCAGCGCAGCGGGTAGCAAGCGGGTTTCTGCTGGACTTTATGGGCAAGCTGATGCAGTCTGAGCATCCTTTAAATAAAAAGACCTGGCTTGTTGATGACTCGAAACCAATGGCTGACCAGGCTTTGCAGATCATCGCTGCCGAACTCGTTGAAAATCACCATCAGCCTCAAGCGATGCATTGATAGTCTGTCTTCGGGATGGAATGATTAATTCCTGATTTCGACACCTGATCAAACAGCCACACCAAATAATCTGCCTACTGCCGCAGTTAAACCCATTGCAAGCGCGCCCCAGAATGTAACGCGGATCGCACCGATAGACATTGTCGCTCCTCCCGCACGTGCGGCAAGGCCGCCTAAAATAGCCAAAAAAACGAGTGACGATACCGCAACAGCTGGCATCAGTTGCATGCCCGGAAAATTCCATGCAATCAATAATGGCAGCGCAGCGCCAATCGTGAATGTACCCGCAGAGAAAAGTGCAGCCTGAATGGGGCGGGCTCTCACATTTTCAGCTAAACCTAATTCATCTCTTGCGTGTGCTCCCAATGCATCATGTGCCATTAGTTGCTCCGCCACTTGTTTGGCTAGATTTGGATCCAATCCTCGTTTTTCATAAATATTGGCAAGTTCTTTCAGCTCAAATTCGAAGTCATTTTTTAATGATTCTTTCTCAAGTTCGAGATCTGCTTTTTCTGTATCGGATTGAGAGCTAACCGATACGTATTCACCGGCAGCCATAGACATCGCACCCGCAACCAGGCCAGCAACACCAGCAATCAGAATATCTGCATGCAAGGCCTGAGCCGATGCCACACCGATAATAAGACTTGCTGTTGAAACGATCCCATCATTGGCCCCGAGAACAGCTGCGCGTAACCAGCCGATGCGATGTGATCGATGTATTTCATGGCGACTCATAATACTTCCCTCCGGTATTTCCAAGTGTATTCTTAGATACAGCGTTCTTAACCATTTTTCTTTGTTTACAGAACTGGCAACTAAAAAGCAAGAATAGAGTAACTTGATTTCAATTTCATAGTACTGCGTTGATATCGGTTAATATTTGAAGGTGTCAATGATTTTGAATGCTGTTAGTATGAAACGATATCGATTTATACTTCTTAATAGTGACAGTGCAAGATTATCCAGTCATCGAGAAACCCTCAATAACGGTTTATTTTAACCAGTGGAGAGTGAATGAAATGCAGAAATTTAGTTTCGTTGTTTTAATAGCCTTCTTGCTTAATACCGCCAGCTTGATGGCTGAATCTCCAGCGTCAATCAACAAAAGCGAGAAAGACCAGGTTAGAGAAATTGTTCGTCATGTTCTGGAATCCAATGAGAAATTCGTTAATGGCTTACCGCCGGAGTACTTCGCTCATTTTATTCACGGGCAAAAGCCTATGGCCACCATGGTAACCTGTGCCGATTCCCGTTTGCATACACATGCGCTGGATATTCATCCTGATGGAGATCTTTTTCTGGTTCGTAACATTGGCAATCAGGTTTCAACAGCTGAAGGGTCGATTGAATATGGCATCCGTCATCTGCATACCCCAGTATTATTTATTATAGGGCATTCCTCTTGCGGCGCGGTTGAAGCGGCAATGTCTAAACCGGCGCATCTTGAACCATCCATTTGGCGTGAATTAGATACAATCAATGTGGTTGGTCATAAATCGGATGATCCTGCAGAAGTTAAAGCAAGTGTTGAATCAAACGTGAATCATCAGGTTTCGTCCGCCTTAAAGAAATATGCAACAGAAGTCAAAGCAGGGCATTTGACTATTATTGGCGGTGTTTATGACTTTCGCAATGACTATTCTCAAGGCAGTGGCCGCCTTGTCATGATTAATGTTAATGGTGAAACAGATCCGGCAGAAATTCGGAAGAACACCAAATAGGGAAGCTGTTGAAATGCCGCGCCACCCGTCATTTTCCTGCAACTGTAATGAATACCGGCAGCAAATAAAATGCTCGCATTGGAAGTGTTGTGAATTTAGAAGAAATAGTCACACATTATGGCTATATCGGCATCCTGGTAGGCGCCTTTCTTGAAGGTGAAACCATATTGGTGATTGCGGGATTTTTAGCGCATCGTGGTTACTTTAGCGGGCGACCAACTGTATTTTTACATTGGCCGTATCAAAGGCAAGGAATTCATTGATAGCAAGCCGGGCTGGAAATCAGAAACCGATCGCGTGTTCAGACTGCTTGATAAATACCATACCTTATTTATATTAGGATTTCGTTTTCTGTATGGTATTCGAGCAGTCGCGCCATTTGTTCTAGGCGCCAGCGGGATCTCCCCAATTCGTTATCTTGCGCTCAACCTATGCGGGGCACTGATCTGGGTAATCGTGATAGGAATGCTGGGATATTATTTCGGCCACGCAATTGAAATTCTGCTGGGTGAAATAAAGTAGTATGAAGAATGGATTATTATTGGTCTGCTGGTAGTGGGTGCTACGGGGTGGGTTTTGTATAAATGAGAACGCTGTTTTTGGGACGGCGTTGGATGTTATTTGAGCTATTAATGAACAGTGGGAATCGAGTATTGGTCTATTTGATATATCATTACATTCGTTTATCTCTGCTTTCATCACATTTTCATGTGTTTAAGTAAGCTATGTGCTTAATAAAAGTTAAGTTTAAATTCGATAAGGACTTATAGTGTCAGAAGGAAATTCTCTAGTTAATCTTGGTGATATTTCGAGGCCGGTTACCATATTAATCGAAAAAGTATCGAATGCCGTTGGAGTTTTGTACGAGCCACGCAGGATTAAGAAGCGGGCTGAAGCAGAGGCTGAAGCTGATAAGATAAAGGTATTAGCTTCTATAGAATTAAACGAAATTCAACAAAGAGCTATAGATCGATTCGTACAGCAAGAGGCGAGAAAACAAGAAAACATTGAGTCAATTACAGCCCAAGCCGCAGGCTCACTGGGAGAAGATGCAAAAGTAGAAGATCTTGAAGAAGATTGGGTGGCTCATTTTTTCAAACAATGTGACACTGTATCAGACAAAGAAATGCAGTCGTTATGGTCTCGCTTGCTATCAGGTGAAGCAACAAGACCTGGTACTTTCTCAAAGCGAACAGTCGATTTTGTGGCATCAATGGATAAAAAGGACGCTCAACTATTCACTGAGTTTTGTCAGTTTTGCTGGTTCGCTAATGATTTTATGCCATTGGTTCTAGATATAAATGATGATGTTTTTAAAAAAAATGGCATTAACTTCAGCTCTCTGAAACACCTTGACGCTATTGGTCTTATTTCGTTTGAGTCTGTTTCAGGATATCGCAAATTTGGATTCGGAAAGTGTGCACAACTTCTTTATTTTGATACTCTTACTCAAATAGAATTTAATAAAGATATTGATAATGAGATTAAAACAGGTAAGGCGCTACTTACCCAAACAGGCAAGGAATTAGCCCTGATATGTGGTGCACAGAGAAATAATGAATTTTATGAATACATTATTGATAAATGGTACAAGCAAGGTTTTGTACTATCAACTACGCTACCTATTGATCCGGCAGGGTGAAGTTTGGGGTCCAGCAGTCCGGTAGGGCGCAATTGTTATTGCGCCGGATGGTAATCTGGGTGTAATGCGCTTTGCTTATTGACACCCTACATCATTGATGAATGAACAATCATTAAGCGTTCTGTGCTTAAGCGGGTTGTTTTATCACAGATTAAGCTGGAATACCCAATTCTTGATGAAGTTTTCAGGTCATTTTTTGCTCGTGCCTCGTGCTGTTTAAAACTTTGAATTTTTAGAGGTACCCATAAAGTAATCATCAGGATCTTAACGGGAGGGTCTGATCATGCGTACACAGATTAAACTATTGGTTTGTTGCTTGGGTTGTGTGATTTCATCCGCTGCAGACGCGGATGAACGGAAGGCATCCGCTTGGCTGCACGAGGTTAAGTTCGGCGTGCTTCACCATGACACGGGGGATTTGTGGAGTGGCTTCCGTCGCGAGAGTGGCGTTGATCTGAATCTGGAAGGTATTTTTTCGCCACATATTAAATTTTTGGGTGGAACCGTTCGCCCCGCTTTGGGTGGATCGGTAAATACCAATGGTGATACGTCCAAGCTTTACTCCGGCCTTCGCTGGCAATATGAGCACGCGAGCGGTATGTTTTTTGGTATTGGTTTGGGTGGAGCGATTCATGACGGCAAACTCCATCTTCAGCACAATGACCGCAAAGCGCTCGGATCACGAGTGCTGTTTCACATTCCGGTCGAAATCGGCTATCGCCTCACTGCCAAAAGCTCATTATCCGTGTACTTTGATCACGTCTCGAATGCCTATCTCGCGAGTTCCAATGAAGGCATGGATACCTTGGGTGGACGTTTCGGTTACCGATTTTAGTCCAGTAGGGCGCAATTATTATTGCGCCGGATGGTAATCTTGGTGTAATGCGCTTCGCTTATTGACACCCTACATCATGGATGAATGAGCGTTCATTAAGCGTTATGTGCTTGAGTGGGGTGTTTTATCAAGTAATTCAGCGTATCTCTGAATCTTTGAGAGATTTTTTGAGAAATCTCTTTGATTCTTAATCAATGTTTTGTCGAAGGAAAAGTTTATGGCTATAACACTGAATCACACGATTGTGCCTTGCTTTAATAATGTTGAGTCTGCTAAATTCTATTGCAAATTATTTGGTTTTGAATATGTCGGCGAGTTTTCACGTTTCATCGTAATCCGTGTAAATGATACGTTGTGCTTGGATTTTGATAGTAGGGATAAGTTTGAGTCCAATCACTATGCATTCAAAGTTTCCGAGCAGGAATTTGACGAAATATTCGAACGCTTACAAACTGAGAATATTAAATATGGCAGCGGACCCAGTGAGGTTGATAATATGATTATCAATCACAACTATGGCGGACGCGGGGTTTATTTTCGTGACTTGAACGGGCATTTGCTGGAGTTGCTGACAGTTGACTATGTTATACCTACCCACTAACCTTAATCAGCACTGCGGTCATTTAGGGAATCTCTGAATAATTGTCATTTCGAGCATGGCGAGAAATCTATGCTATTGATCCTCGAAGATTCCTCACTACGTTCGGAATGACAAAGGCGGGTTAAGAGACTCCTTAGAAAACATTCGTTTCCGCGTTAACAGTCTGTGTTAAATGTAGTAATCCTTCAGCGGCGGAAAGCCGTTGAATTCCACCGAGCTGTATGTCGTCGTGTAAGCGCCAGTCGACAGCCAATATAGTCGATCGCCGGTTGCGAGATTTAACGGTAACCCGTACTTATAGTTCTCGTACATGATATCTGCGCTGTCGCACGTCGGCCCGGCGATGATCGCGTTCTCGAGCTCGCCGTTTTTCTCGGTGTAGATCGGATATTTGATCGATTCGTCAAGCGTCTCGATCAACCCGGTGAACTTTCCGACATCGGTGTATACCCATCGATGCAATGCCGTGCGTGATTTACGCGCGATCAGCACGACTTCGCTCACAAGTACGCCGGCATTCGAGACCAACGAACGGCCAGGCTCGATGATAATTTCCGGCATGTCATCCATGAAATCTTCATGCAGGAATCGAGTAATCTCCTCGGCGTAGATCGCAAGTTCGTTCGTGCGGTGCAAATAGTTGGCCGGAAATCCGCCGCCCATGTTGATCATCTTCAGTTTGATGCGGTCTTCTTCCCACAAGCGATTGAAGATCACTTTTACTTTGCCGAGTGCCGCGTCCCAAGCGCCGATTTCACGCTGTTGCGAGCCGACGTGGAACGATACGCCGTATGGTTCGAGACCGAGATCGCGCGCGAGGATCAGCAGATCCATAGCCATGTCACTCTCGCAGCCGAACTTGCGCGATAGCGGCCAATCGGCGGTCAATGTGCCTTCTGTCAGGATGCGAGCGTAGATGCGCGCACCGGGTGCAGCCTTAGCAATGTTGCGCAAATCCGCCTCGGAATCGGTCGCGAACATGCGCACACCCTTCTGGTAGAAGGTGCGGATGTCCTTGGCTTTCTTGATGGTATTGCCGAAGCTGATTCGATCGGGCGTGACGCCGAGTGCGAGCACCTTATCAAGTTCGTACGTCGACGCGATGTCAAAGCACGCACCCTTGTCTCTGAGCAGTTTCAGGACTTGCGGTGCCGGATTGGCTTTGACCGCGTAATAGGTGCGCGCGTACGGAAAATGCCGCAACATATCATCGTATTGGCGATCGATCGTCGTGAGATCAACAACCAGGAACGGCGTTTCGTGCGTGTCGGAGAAGGCTTTAATTCGCCCCCAGGTGGTCTCATCGAAATAATCGTTAACTGTAACCGCTGTGTCGGACATTGGCTGATGGATTCTCCAAGTAAGGTGTTCGGGGATATGGGTACAGCGCGGAGATCTTACAGGGTATCTGGCTGTTATTGCAATTGGAAATTCTGGTTATTTTAAGGATTAGGGGTATAAGAATATAAAAAACAGTGGATTGTTATCCACTGTTTTTTTATAGTATCGGAGCTTGTTGGATTATTTTGCAGCTTGTTTAAAATGATTCACAGCATCTGTCGCTTCTTTCTTAGCCACATCTAAATTTCCATCATTACCTGCTTTAATCGCGCTATCTAAACACTTAATTCCTTCATCCACGTGCTTGGCATCGGTTTTATCGTTTTTGGCGGCTTTCGCATGGGTCTTAGCCTCTTGTGCATGTTTGGCTAGCGTTTTTCCATCGGCTGATGTGACCGCAGCCTCAGCGTGCTGAATTGCTTCATCTAAATGGCTTTGCTCCGCAACTGCGCTAAATGAGAAAAGGGCCATGATTAGAATGCTTACATAGATGATAATAGTTTTCTTGTTCATATATTACTCCAGTAATGTTTAATTTAAATGATGATCAGAACAGTGAATAATGTTTCCAATCGCCATTTATATGTATATATGCGGAAGCACGACCAGTCTGTTCGATAACGAACATTGAGAATATTTGCGTAGCATGCTGTCCCTTGCGCCAGTCGGTCGCGAGACTTAAGAGCGTTGAAAACACTAAGCTGTTAACGTCAGTTTAAAAATGATCAGAAAAAGCTGTTAGTATCGGTTGAAATTTGACCAGTTCATTCACTATCTTGCCTAATTTTTAGGCGGGAATAAACGAGGGGGTGTTATGGTTATGTATGTAAAGATTCGACGGATATTTTTCTGTGAATATCTATTTGCCTGGTCAATTTTCAACCGGCGTAGGTGGTTAGTTTAAACCTGGCGCTAACAAAAGAATGTCCAAATGACGCTAATTCATTCATCTAAATTTTGGTTAGCTGCATTTTATGCAGGAATGGCCGCAGGGATATTCTCGACCGTTGCACAGATACTGCTTTGGTGGTTATTCTGGGATGCGCTGCCTTCTATTTTGTATCGGGATGCGCATTTTGCGGCAGCGATCATAATGGGTAAAGTGGACCCCGCAGTCAAGACAATAATAGATTGAATTTAAGAGGGCACCCTATTCATGCAGCGGAACGGCGCTGCCCCGATTTTTTGTTTTTAT
>NZ_JAYUWI010000004.1:0-7918 GCF_043753625.1 Nitrosomonas sp. | reverse complement strand
CCAACAACTGTCCGCAAATCCAAGCGCTCCTGTAATAATGCCAATCGCTTCGAATCAATATCGACCATCGTGATGTCATTCGCTTCACTGACTAAGCTTTCCGCAACCGATGAACCCACCTGACCCGCACCCAGAATGATGATTTTCAATTAAATTACCTATTCCTTCCGATTCGCGCGCACCCAATCGCGCCACTGGGTAAATAGCTCAGGATCCAATGCCGCAATCACTGATCGTTGCCAGGGTGAGCCTGCCCAATAATCATCTTGATCAAAACCGCACATTTTTCCGCCTGCCTCTTCAAGAATCAGCGAGCCTGCCGCATAATCCCAGGGCTTCTGCCCACCATGCAGATACAAATCGAAATAACCGGCGGCGGTATAACACCATTCGAGGGCACAAGCCCCATAATTTCGCTGTGACGCAAACGGCGGATAGGCAGCAATTTTTGCCGCAAACTTTCTATCCAGCCGCTTCAAATCGACATTTGCCATGGCGCTCGATAACGTCGGCACATATTTCTTAATAGGCAACGCTGTTCCATTTAGAAAAGCACCACCTCCCTTGGTCGCATAAAACATTTCATCCGCCACTGGGTTATAAATCACCCCCAGAACACCTCTACCTTGTTCCATCAATGCCACCGAAATTGCAAAATAAGGTAATCCATTGAGGAAATTAGAGGTGCCATCAATCGGATCGACGCTCCACAGTCCGGCTTTACCCTGAATCCACTGTTCTTCCTGTTCCTGTTTTGACATTTCCTCGCCCATGGTAGCGGCCGGATAAATCTTCTGTAACTCGTAGAGCAAAGCATTTTGTGCCGCAACATCCGCCTCGGTAAAGAAACTGCCGTCCGACTTGATCTGCCGATCCACTTGTAAATAGCGCGGCATGATAACTTGCTGCGCAACCTCTCTGACTACTGCGATAACTTTTTCTAGCACATTTACTCCGTACGCCATTTGATCGAGCAGCCGATACTGGGGATTTGATTTTCTGGGCCACGACCCGTTTTGGCGACCTGCAGCATGGCTTCAAACAGATCGCGGCGCACATCGGCGGGAGCCGCTTCTTTCCGGGATGCATCCAGACGTCCGCGATATTGCAGTTCCAGTTGACTATTGAATCCAAAAAAATCGGATGTACACACCGCACCATATCGCTTAGCAATTTCCTGGGTTTCATCCCAAACGTAAGGAAATGGGTAATTTAATTTTTTGGCAATTAGTGCCATATTTTCAAACGAATCTTCCGGATAATCGGCTGGATCATTCGACATAATTGCAATCGCATTCATACCATGCGGCTTCAATTCGTTCACATCCCGAATAATGCGATCCTGTACGGCTTTCACATACGGGCAATGATTACAGATAAACATCACCAGCAAACCGTTCTCCCCTTTCGCAGAAGCCAGGTTATACCGCTTACCATCAACGCCCAACAAATCAAAATCAATCGCTTTCCAGCCAAAATTACACACTGGTGTTTCCAGACTTGCCATATACTTTCTCCTGCTTTCGATGATATTTCAGAAAATTTCTTTTCAGCGTAACGCTCAGACAATGCTGAATACTTATCGTGCTATATTAGCATGAGTCCATTATTGACATTGTTACTTACCCGAATCCAACCCAATCATGCATGCTCGTTTCTATCACCCGGCGGAAATTGCCATTGGACAACTCACGGAGCTTTCCGCCGAGAATAAACATCATGCCGCACGGGTATTGCGGCTAAAAAAAGGGGATGCAATCACGTTATTTAGTGGCCACGGCGGTGAATATTCTGCACACATCGAAAATCTCAGCAAATCAAACACCACAGTTTTGATTGAAGCCTATCATGACATTGACTGTGAATCACCTCTTGATATAACGCTTGCGCAAGCCATATGTGTTAATGAAAAAATGGATTGGATCATACAGAAAGCAGTTGAATTGGGTGTGACATGCATACAACCGGTTTCGACCATCCGTAGCATCGTACATCTTTCCGATGAGCGTTCTTCCAAGCGCCTGCAGCACTGGCAGAAAATCATTATTTCAGCGTGCGAACAATGCGGCAGGAATCATTTACCGCAGATATTATCTTTGATTTCGCTACCGGAATGGCTAAGTCAAAAGAAAACCACGCAATCATCGCACGATTTAAATTTAATGCTTTCCACGACAGCGGCAGAAAGTTTAAGAAACATACCGAAACCACCCGTCAGCGCTCACCTAGCGCTGGTGATTGGACCTGAGGGCGGATTTACGCAGGATGAAGAAGTGGCTATTCTACATACCGGTTTCATTCCGGTACGTTTGGGAAAACGCATATTGCGCACAGAAAGTGCGGCTTTAGCCGCCATTTCCGCATTGCAAACCCTATGGGGTGACTACTGAGTGAAAAAGCAGACAATGAATAACACCACTACTGATTTTGTTTCCTGGTTCCGCTCCGTTGCGCCTTACGTCAACGCATTCAGGGGAAAAACCTTCGTCATTGGTTTTAGTGGCGAAATGGTCACCGATGCAAAATTTGTCAGCTTTATTCACGACATCAATTTACTTGCCAGCCTCGGCGTCAGACTGGTACTTGTCCACGGCGCACGCCCGCAAATCCAATTACGCTTGGATGAATCGCAATTGGAAACGCAGTCGGTCATGGGCATGCGCGTTACCGACTCCGCCGCGCTGCAATGTGTCAAAGAATCAGTGGGGCGCGTGCATCATGAAATTGCCGCATTGCTCTCGATGGGGTTACCCAATTCACCAATGGCCAACGCATCTATCCACGTAAGCAGCGGGAATTTTGTCACGGCTTGTCCGTACGGTGTCATTCAGGGTATCGATTTGATGCATACCGGAAAAGTACGCAAAATAAATGCACAAGCTATTCATTTCCGTTTGGAACAAAACGATGTCGTGTTGATTTCACCGCTGGGCTATTCACCGACGGGCGAGATATTTAATCTCACGATGGAGAATGTGGTTACCGAAGTCGCGATTGCGCTCAGTGCCGAAAAGTTGATTTTTCTTTTGGATACCCTGAATACCTCAGCAACTTCCGCCGACAATCCTGAAACACTCTCGCGTGAGCTCACTGTCGCAGAAAGCAAATCTTTACTCGAAAACAAAGCACCGGCAACCAGCGCTTTACTCTCCGATGAAATCCGCTCATCGTTACGCTGTGCAATCAGGGCCTGCGAAACGCACGTCACACGAACGCATTTGATCAGCCGCCACAGCGATGGCGCCATCCTGCAAGAGCTTTTTACGCACGATGGCATCGGCTGGATGATCTCGCAGGAAACACTGCAAGCATTGCGAAAAGCCAGAATAGAAGATGTCGGCGGCATTCTGCAGCTGATTGAACCGCTGGAAACTGAAGGTATTCTGGTGAGACGTAATCGTGAACTACTAGAAATTGAAATTGATCGCTTTACGGTTTTCGAACATGATGGCGTCATCTTGGGTTGCGCCGCACTGTACCCGTTTCCTGAAGAACACGCCTGTGAACTCGCCTGCTTGGCAATTCACCCGGATTATCGTGACCTGGGGCACGGCAACCGTTTGCTCAAACATATCGAAAGCAAAACTATTTCCCAGAATATCCGTAAACTGTTCGTGCTCACAACGCATGCCAAGCATTGGTTCATTGAACACGGCTTTACCGAAGCCACGCCGGCTGAATTGCCCAAGACCAAACAGAATTTATACAATTATCAGCGTCGCTCGAAAGTATTGATCAAGCATCTATGATCACCTCGATCAGTAGTACTGGTGCACTGAACTCGCCGAAACTTTCACCGTTCTAAATTGGATGAGGCAATTTCATCATGCGCTACGAAGGCAGAATGCTGTAATGCCTTAGGAATTAACATGAGATCGTCAGCTCTCCTTTAAAGTATGCGCGATTTATCGAAGCGATTTGAGCCACTTCAGTAACGTCGCATACAACACATCACGACTGATTGGTTTGGGAATATGGTCGTTCATTCCGGCCTCCAGGCAAAGTCGCCGATCAGTATCGAAGACATTGGCGGTTATGGCCAGGATAGGTGTTTTGCGGTTGAGTGAATCATCCCGGATCGCCTTAGTAGCATCGATGCCGTTGAGCCTCGGCATCTGTATGTCCATCAAAATCAAGGCGTAATGATTCTGCCGTGCTAAGGCGAGCGCTTGTTCGCCGTCTTCCGCCACATCGATGACCAAGCCAGCTTCTTCCAGCAGAATCACAAGGATCTCCCGATTGATTGGTTCATCTTCGGCAATAATGATACGGATGCCGGCAAATTTCCGGCGCAAGCATTCCGCGGCGCTTCCATCAGCCACAGCTTGCACTGTCCGGACCATAACGTTTTCCTTGATTGCAGTCAGACGAACGACAAACCAGAAAGTGCTACCTACACCAGAAAGACTCTCGACACCGATCTCCCCTCCCATCATAACGACCAAATGCTTACTGATAGCTAGTCCCAGTCCCGTGCCACCGTACTTGCGGGTCATCGAGTTATCGGCTTGTTCAAAGGCAGCAAAAAGACGTTTCTGAGCCTCCGGGCTGATACCAATACCTTGGTCTTGCACCTCGAAGCGCAACAACAAGCAGCCTTGATCTTCTGACACTTGTTGCACACGGACGGAGACTTCGCCACGATCACTGAATTTAATGGCGTTGTCAACCAAGTTAGTCAAAACCTGCTCCAAACGTATCCGATCTCCCAACAACGTACAACAAGCCAGTTCAGTAGGAAGGTTAAGGGTAAGAATTAGGCCTTTTTCCACAGCCCTGTGGCGGAAAAGCGCTTCGAGATTTTCCAACATTGTGCTCAGTTTAAACGGCAGTACTTCCAGGATCAGGCGCTCAGCCTCGATCTTAGAGAGATCGAGAATATCATTGAGTAAGACCAATAGGCGTTCGGCCGCGCTCTTAGCCTTGTCGATCTGATCCAAGCCTTTAGGATCGGTCATGCGCATGCGCGCCAAGCTGATCATGCCAAGAATACCGTTCATGGGCGTACGCAACTCGTGGCTCATATTGGCGAGGAAAGTAGTTTTGGCTTGATTAGCGGCTTCCGCGGCTCCCTTTGCAAGGTTTAAATCATGGGTGCGCGCATAAACCATTTGTTCGAGCTGTTGCTGGTATTCGCGCAACTCGTCTTCGACTTTCTTACGGGCAGTAATATCTTGAACCAATACCAAGAAGTAGTTCAGCGAACCGTCCTGATTACGAACACAACAAACTAAAATCGATGCATAAATAATCAACCCATCCTTGCGGATAAATCTTTTATCCAACGAATAACCTTCGGCTTTACTGACCAAAGCATTCTCGAATTCGGCAATATTGAATACGCGATCATCTGGATAGGTAATCTCCGCCCAAGTAAGCTTAGTCAATTCATCCTTGGAATATCCTAATAGCTCACACAAACAGGGGTTGACTTCCAACCATTTTTTTTCCAGTGAAGTAATGGCAATTCCCACCAGTGGTAACTCGAAATAGCTGCGAAACCGCATCTCGCTAGCTCGCAAACTTTTCTCACTGGCATGCAACTTTTCCATGATGCTCCGACGATTACACTCGATAACCAGCAATTTTTTTCGAGCTTCTTCGATCCGACCTATCACGGTATCCTCTGCGCCCTTTGCAACAGATATCGGTGTCACCAGATCACCACCTCCGATTCTCTTGATAACTGCATATACTCCATCAACCGACGCGCCGAGCAATCTACGCCGACTACAATACAGAGTGAACAGCAATGCAACCTGCATCGCACTGAAGAAAAGGAAGATCGCTCGCATCACTTGTGCATGATGCTCAGCGGTTTCGACATCTAACCGGGTTCGCTTATCGGTAATCGTGATAAAGTCTGCGATTGGCAACATGATCGCAGCTTTGGTACGGTGATAGGTTTCGTCGTGGAGTATGGCAATAGCGGATTGCCGGTTGGTTTCATAGTTGTCCGCGCCAGATTCGATCAGCTTCATCGCCCGTTCTTCGATGCGTACAAGCGCATCGGATTGAATCTTAGCTTCAGCAAGCTTTTCCAGTTCTACCACAGAAAATCCAGTCTGCCGCATCTTTTCAAGCAGCGGTAACACTTCCCCCGTTGGCCTTGGCCTTACATCGTCCGTCAACACTAAATCCCAGTAGATGTTATGGTATTCGCTCGGACGAGCACTTATGCCATTTCGAATCGCCAAAATTTCCTCGAAGATCCTTTTATATCGCAAATCACCCGTTGCTACGTAGGTACGCACCATACGCGTCAGATCATCTGAGGATTGGCGCAATTCATCGGCAAGTAAAATCGCTTGGTGACGCGATATATTAGCTTGACCTATATTCTTCGTTGCATCAACATAGATAAAGAACGTAGCGACTAAGCACAAAAACCCTATCAGGCTAATCCCCGACAGTAGATTATGATAGTTCAGTAAAGAAGACAAAAATTTCATCATCACCGATCAGAATAGAGCAAAGCACGTTTATTCATAAGAATGAAACACTGATGACCAAATGAACTATCAAAATCATATGTAACTTAACTGATAATTCATTCCGATTCTATTAGCACGGAAAACCACAGATTTAGTTACAAATTGGCGCCTCTAAAGAATGATACTTTAGAAAATTATTTGCTAAATTCTAAAAAGCGCTGTAAAAACCGTGCTAAAGATTAAATAGACTCAAAAACATCCTTCTCCCTGCAGCTGTATGAAGTAGCATCCAGACACAAAAAGTATGAGTTAATCGACTTGAGCAGTTCTATTGAGAAAAGTATCAGGAATAATACCAACAATGATTTACTGAATGCCGCAAAGCTTTCATAATAGCGGCTTTTCATAAATCATCTTTTCATGAGTAACCTATCAAATGGCACGAATAGTCAAATGCATCAAACTCGGCCGAGAAGCTGAAGGCTTAGATTTTCAAACCTACCCCGGGGAACTGGGCAAACGTATTTTTGATAATGTCTCCAAAGAGGCCTGGCATCAATGGATCGAACACCAAACCATGCTGGTCAACGAGAATCGCTTAAATCTTTCAGATATCAAGGCGCGCAAATATTTGGCTGAGCAACTGGAAGCGCATTTTTTTGGGGAAGGTGCGGAACAGGCGGCGGGGTATGTGCCTCCAAAAAATTAATCCTAAATTTTGATAATGTGCCAGCACATAATTTAGTTATGTTGCACGTTAACCTCTTCCCATTCGAAGTAATTTGATTCAAAAAATTTAGATATATCTATTTCTTTTTCAGGTTCAAAAAATTCTTTTGGAATATTCTTTACCATCCTGTATTCGAGCATATAGCCATCTTTCCACCAACTACAGCCCATTGGCGAGAGGCTATTCAGCAGAAGAAGAGCCTGCTCATGATTTGATAGCTGAGCTCTTATAGTCTTTACAAATTCATATTTTTGATCGCATGTAAGCATTGTTTGCTGATCCACATACCTAACAGCTTGATAGAGGTGACGATAATAATGTCCCAAGCGAGACTGATGGCCTTCAAAAGGAACATATGGAAAATTCTCTCCATTTTTAATCCACACTTTTCTTTCTTTTTTATCGAGTTTATCTACCAAATCCTTGATAAAAGCTTTATCAAATTTTGCTAGCGATTGTTTTAAGATACGTGAAGAATTCGGACCTGTGCCATAATAAAGACAATAATATGAAATATGTATCAGTTCTTGCTGAGTAAAATCCAGTCCTTTTTCACGCGCTACTTGCGTTGTAAGCTCGTGAATTCGCCTAAATTCCCTGATAAGTCCGACAAACAGCTTTCGACCAGATATTCCTTCAACTTCCAGTTCAGCGACATTTAAAGTGGACCCCGCAGTCAAGACAATAATAGATTGAATTTAAGAGGGCACCCTATTCATGCAGCGGAACGGCGCTGCCCCGATTTTTTGTTTTT
>NZ_JAYUWI010000003.1:0-7984 GCF_043753625.1 Nitrosomonas sp. | reverse complement strand
TCCACTAGATGCTGTGAGTCTAACCGGATCGTCATCAAAAAATGAAACTTGATGACGGTGGGTGGAAATTAACCGGATTTATAGAAGTGCCCATAAGTCTGATTTTATCTCTTGATATTCTATGATAATTAGCTAGTTTAATTTTGATAATATCAGACTTTGTTAACTTCAAAGAAACAAGGTTAATAAATCAGTAAAAAATACTAAACGTCATTATCTTGTCACATTGATCCTCTATCTTATCAGCATCAATTTCTATGCTGGGAGCGGGATTATGCTGGATGTGGATACCTTGCTGAAAGATTACTTTCAAAATACGAATGAGACGAGTGATAAGCCGCTGATGAAGGCCGCTGCCTCGGTCTTGAAGAAGCTTTTCCACCAGAAAGAAATCAACGCATTCATTGAAACGCACCGACATTTGGAAGGGTTGGAGTTCAACGATGCGGTGCTGGAGCATTTTAATTTTAGCTTTCAGGTTTCCAGCAAAGATCGCGCGCGTATCCCTGATCAGCGCCGGGTGCTGATTGTCGCGAATCATCCGCTGGGTTCTCTGGATGGGCTGGCGCTGCTTAAGCTAGTGTCGGAGATCAGAACCGACGTGAAGATTGTCGCCACGACCTTGTTGAACTGTATTGATCCGCTGCAAAGCTTGTTTCTCTCGGTGGATAATTTAGCAGAATCTGCGAATCATCGTGATAATTTGAACCAGATTGTTGAAGCATTGGAAGCGGAACAGGCTGTCATTCTATTCCCAACCGGGGAAGTGTCACGTATTTGCCCGCTGGGTGTTCGTGACGGCAAGTGGAAAACCGGTTTTTTATCGCTAGCCAAGAAAACCAAAGCACCGATTGTTCCGGTTTATATTGGCGGCAAAAATTCCACGCTTTTTTATGGTCTTTCGAGCCTCTACAAGCCGCTGGGCACGATGATGCTGGTGAATGAGATGTTCAACCAGAAGGGCAGTGAAATTTCATTCCGCATTGGCAAGCCGATCCCATGGGAATCCATTACGGCAATGGATTTGTCCAAAAAAGCCGTGGCAAAATTGATGCGTAAACAGGTCTATTTTTTAGACAAAAAGAAGAAAAAAGAACTGTTTAAGCCGATTGAAAATATTATCCATCCCGTCCGGACCAAATTAATCCGCAAGGAGCTGAAAGCGTCGCAACTTATCGGTAAAACCCAGGATGGCAAGCATATTTATCTGTTTGACTATATTCCGAATTCCAGTGTGATGCGTGAGATTGGCCGGTTGCGCGAATTATCCTTCCGGCAAGTGCAGGAAGGCACCGGCAATGCGTTGGATATCGACAGCTATGATCGCTATTACCGGCACTTGATTCTTTGGGACGAAGATGAATTGGAAATTATCGGTTCCTATCGCATTGGAGAAGCCGCAAAAATTCTTAAGGAACATGGAGAATCAGGGCTGTACACCCATAGCTTATTCGAGTTTAATCCTGCGCTCAGGCCTTATCTTGAGCATTCCATCGAGCTGGGGCGCAGTTTCATTCAACCTCGATACCAAGGAAAGCGCAGTCTGGATTATCTCTGGTATGGGATTGGCGCGTACTTGTATCAACATCCGGAGATACGCTATATGGTTGGACCGGTTTCGCTGAGTACTTCTTTACCTGAGTCTGCGCAAAAAGTGATTGCAGGTTTTTATACAGGACTTTTCGGTAAAGACGAACTGCTTGCTAAACCCAGACTGCCGTTTGATTTTGAGCAAGTTGAGGATTTCGTGCCATTCAAGAAAGTTGCGGATGAGGTTGAATACAAGCAAGCCTATACGATTCTGAAAGAAAAAATGGATGAATTCGGCGTGAAGGTACCGGTACTCTATAAGCAATATGTGGAACTATGCCAGCCGGGAGGTTGCGAATTTCTGGGATTTAATATTGATCCAACCTTTTCTAACTGCGTCGATGCGCTGATTCTGGTGCATATCGATACTATCAAAGAAAAGAAACACCAACGTTATATTGAAAGTCATGCAATGGTTATGCAGAATCTGAACACCGCATAG
The DNA here is from genome assembly GCF_043753625.1 of Nitrosomonas sp. GTDB lineage: Bacteria > Pseudomonadota > Gammaproteobacteria > Burkholderiales > Nitrosomonadaceae > Nitrosomonas. The sequence goes on along the minus strand of NZ_JAYUWI010000003.1, from coordinate 5,952 downwards.
AACAAGCTTATGAAAGATTGAATTCTTATAGGTAGCATGCGATGACTTGATTGCCACCATTTGATTTTGCTTGATTAATGGCATCGTGGGTGGCTTTAAATAATTCAGGAAAACTTTCCGTCGAATCCGGTTGCATCTCTGCGACACCAAGGCTTGCGGTTACATTCAGGTCTGATGGATGCAAATTTTCAATGGATCGCCGTATTTTTTCTGCAATGATCGTTGCATTAGAAATATTGCAGTGGGACAGTAACAAAACAAACTCTTCTCCATCATAACGTGCAACGATATCTTCTTTACGAGAAGGTTTAACTAATTCGGAAGCTATTTCTTTCAATACCAAATCACCCGTTAAGTGATCGTAATTCTCATTGATTAGATTGAATTTATCGATATTCACTATAATCAGGCTATAGGGAATATTATGACGTATTGCTTCGCGCAATCTTGATGAGATAGCTTCCATCATAAAGTAGCGATTATACAAACCGGTCAATGGATCCTTTACTGCTAATTCTTGCATGACATTTTGCTGTGTGACTGTCTTATCCAGTAACTTCTTACTGGTAATTAGATTGCTGACTCTTGCAAGTAATTCTTCTTGGATTAATGGTTTGGTAACGTAATCATTAGCCCCTAAGCGCAGCAATTCTACTTTGTGTGCGGTGTCATTAAGTACCGAGAACACTAATAAAGGCACATATTTTTTATTATCCTCCACAAGGTGTCGTAATGCTTTAACAGTTCCCTGACCGTTTAATTTGCCTTTGAGCAATATATCGGTCAACACTAAATCGTAGGCATTCTTCTGGAATGCTTCTAACCCTTCTTCACCCGTGGCAAAATGATCGATGGTATAGCCGTTGTCTCTTAACACCGTCGATGTTAAGTTTACAACTGATGGACTATCTTCAATATACAAGATATGCCCAGACATGGTTTTACTACCGTTCTTTCTAGAAAACTGAGCAGCATAACTGGTAATTTTGTCGAGCTCATGCTTGGCAAATATTTCTGTTACGCCTGCTGAAAATGCCTCGTCTAATAATTCTTTATCTTCATTTGAAGTAACCATAACCAACGGTATTCGCCGGGTGCGGGAATCGGCACGCAGATGTGACGAAAACTTTGGACCATCCATATCCTGCAGATGCATGGCGATAAATACCAGATCAAAAGGGTGTTTCTTAAGCAATGTCAGGGCTTCGTTGCCAGTCGAAACTTGCTTTGTTTCAAGTCCGCCAGACTCAATCGCTGACGATAGAAGTTTTTGATACGTTTTAGATGGCTCAACGATAAGTCCTTCCATACTCTAATACCTCTTCAATGACATAAATCTGGTTGCAGGCTACCAACAAAACCGGTCTGTTACGGTATGAGAAAGGATATCGACAGCTATATTGATTTCTTTTAGAAGGTTTGGCAAAAGGTCGATGAAATATGACGCTTGTTTCGATCTATTTGAGTTCAAGATCGTAAAAATGTTACGCAAAAGTTAATTGCGCTGAGTAATCCTGTGTAATCAGGAATTGTTTGTTTAGATATGAAGCGGTAAACTTCTGATAAATTTCTGCTCATTTCTAACTAGAAATAGAAATTTAAATTTAAAATCGAATAAGGAGTTTTTTGATGAGAAGAATTGCTAAATTATCTTTACTGTTTTCTATATTTTTTCTTTTCTCGTCTCAAGCTGTTGCTTCTGACAGTTATTTTGGTAACTCAGCCGAGAAATTTGTAAGTGGTATTACTAATGCGGCTACCGGATGGTTGGAGCTACCCAAGAATGTCATTTTAACCGGCCAGAAAGAGGGACCAGTTTATGGTGCGACAATTGGTGTGGCAATGGGTATCATGCATACAGTCGGTCGTAGTTTAGTGGGTGTGCTCGATGCAGCCACTTTCTTTATTCCAACCAAACCATCGGTTAATCCCCCTTTTATATGGCAAGATTTCTCCAGAGAAACGTCGTATTAATCGGCTTGCTAGCTTCAAGAATAGCAAAAGAATCTTCAAAAAATACATTCCTGCGTTCTGGCAGGGATGTGTTTTTTATCCAACTCAGAGAATGAAAACGCCATACCAGTGCGACGATATGGCGTTTTTACAGAGCGTATAGTGCAGTGAATAACTAGCGTTGCGCCTCAAGTGCTGCAATTCTTTCTTCCAGCGGCGGGTGTGACATGAATAAGCGCATGAGTCCACTACTTCCCCCGGAAATACCAAAGGCAGCCAGCTGATCCGGTAAATGTGCCTGCTCGTGAGTTATTTGTAAGCGCCGCAGCGCAGCGATCATTTTGTTTCTGCCTGCCAGACTGGCACCACCGACATCGGCACGGAATTCGCGTTGGCGGCTAAACCACATAACGATAATACTCGCTAAGACGCCCAGAACGATTTCGGTAATGATAGTAGTAACCCAGAAGGCGGGGCCGTGGCCTTCTTCTGTTTTAAAAACAATACGATCGATCGTATGGCCGATAACGCGTGACAAGAAGATTACAAACGTGTTGACGACGCCTTGAATCAGCGCCAATGTCACCATATCTCCATTGGCGATATGACTGACTTCATGTGCCAGAACGGCTTCAGCTTCATCCTGGCTCATGGTATTTAAGAGCCCGGTACTGACCGCGACCAGTGCGTTATTTTTTGACATTCCTGTGGCAAAAGCATTGACATCCGGCGCGTCATAAATGGCAACCTCCGGCATACCGATACCGGCTATTTTCGCTTGCCGTTGCACGGTGGTGACTAGCCAGTGTTCTCGTGCGTTACGTGGCATTTCAATAACTTGTGCACCGGTAAATCGTTTTGCAGTCCATTTTGACAGGGCTAGTGACATAAACGAGCCGCCAAATCCAAATACCGATGCGAACAGTAATAGGGAATTGATATCCAATCCTGTTCCTTGAGCATCTAAAATTTTTTCAAAACCAAACAGTCGTAGTGTGATGCTTAGAACGACGACAATGGCTAGGTTAGTTGCTAAAAAAAGAATAATTCTTTTCATTTCTTTACTCCATGGTGTCAATAAAATCTAAAACAAAGCTGGTGTGGATATGTGATCTAATTGTCACTTTTCAAGCGGATTATATTTAAATTTATCTGATTAGATTGCTGACTGAATGTTGTTCAGATTGTTTGCCAGCAATCATTCAGCATAAGAATTTATGGTATCGGAATTCTTGAAGCGCTCAAATAACTCAGCATAGATTTATCCCCGGAATTTATTGTACAGGGGTGGCCGAATCATTTCCCAAGGCATCAACCACCTTCGATTGCTTACACATTGTCAACTGTTCAACGAGGCCATGAACCAGGTGCGTATTGATGAGCATAAGGAGCTTGCTGCACAAAAGAATCACAAGTACACATTTCTAAAAGTAATGTATGGTCTGCCCTGGATTTGCAAGTTCATTATTGCCATTAACAGAAGAATGTTTTGCGTCAACTTGGATTCCCCGTGGCCTTGCCACGAGGATAGGTGCAGGGCGCGCGGAGCAAATTTATTGTATATTCGGCCTACGGTTGAAAACTCAGGTTTCCTGGCTTTGATGGAACCCGAGCACACTAAGCCTCATAAAGCATTCAGTCATTACAAACTTGCTTTTTTAGCCAGATTTTCAGTGCGCCGGTTAACGGTTCTGTCATAAAAGTTACTATGATTGATTGGTCGAACCCCCCCCTCTCACAATTTAGCCAATATGGATAATTTTAGCCAGGGATGGAACCCCTGCTGCGTTCCAGGCAAAAAGCAGATAAAACCCAGGAGGAGCTACCTTGGATGAGGCTGGGGTTCGAAGGTTGAGTATGTTACCCTTCTTTGGAACGCGGATGTCGAAGAAGCGTGTCTCTTGATTAAAGTTATGCGTAACCGTACCGGCACGTACCAACGTTACTCGAGAGATACTTTCGCTAGCCTCTATTGAAAATTCCTGGTTCCATCCAATCATTGCTGTCGGAGCATCAATAATCACTGGACGATCCGCGAACTCACCGCTTCCATCTGTTTTAAATAAGTACGGCGGGTAGTAAATTTCACCATTCAGTTGAGTTAGCGGACCAGGTGTACCCCCACCTCCAGTAATCACGGTTCCATCTACAAGAAGAAGAGAAGCGGAGTGATACAGACGAGCTGTGGCTGCATTCGCTGTAGTTATCCATACATTAGTTTTGGGATCCCAAAGCTCAGAATCCAGCGCCGCACCGACTAAATCATTACCCGTTGATGAACCACCATTGGCCCAAACGCGTCCATCGGCAAGCACGGTAAGCGAGCCATATTGACGGTCTTTTTCCAAAGTACCTGCAGAAGTTACAACAGGCTCGCCCAACCCATTGATATTAATTGATACAGCTGCGCGATCTCTACGAAGTGAAAGAATACGCCCCGGTGCGTACATGACACTTGGCATCCTGGCATAACTTACTAAAGTTGTTTTTGAATACTGTGAGAGATTGCCGAGGCCCGATGTGTCAAGCTTGAACATCAGCCCGTTGTGTGTAACTATAAATATATTTCCTTGCGGGTTAAGCCAAGCTTTTGGATAACTCCAAGAGGCTCCAATTTCTCCATAAGCAGTATCACTGGTTGCCGAACTGAGCTGGCGCCAATTGCCATCCGCTGTTCGCACCTCAGGTGTGGGCGAATAGGTAGCCACGGTAGGCGGGGTAGTCGTTGTTCCAGAAAAATTTTTACTGTCACGGCCGCCAAGTACAACATGCTCACCATTTGGCAACGTAACTACAGTTGCGTACCAACGTTTAAATGCCATACTTTGGGTTTGACGCACGAGCGTGTCTGTCGACGGATCAAAGATATTGACGTCACTGTTGGCATAATTTCGTATATTATTTACCCGGGCATCTCCACCGAGAAGAAGTGCATGGCCTGTGCTAGGAATAAGTGCCTGAGCTGCACAAAAAATATCCGTATTGGTGGTGTTCGGCAACAGCTCAAACGCATCACTCCCTATACCAGATGAAGGAGTCCAGACTGCATAATTTAAGTTTGCACCTTGTGCGCCTGCGGCACCCGACCCATAAGCAATTACGCGCTCATCTGGCAAAAGCATTATAGCGATCGGCATGAGCGGCCACGTGTGTAAGGTTCCAAACTCTCCCTTAATATGTGCTTCCGGTCCGGCAGCCACTGCGACAGATATACCTTTGTCCGATAAGAACAAGGATAAACCGGCTAGTAAAATAAATATGAAGCGCCGGATTCCCTGCGCAAACTGAAAACTCTTAAATTTGATACTCATCTATATGCTCCTCAGATTGATTTTCAACCAACTTACTGTTCCTAATAGTCTATAAGCTCATGGACACTCAAAAAACTATCATTTCCTATTCGTGCAGAGGCTACTAAAATGCAAACATTATATATAAGTATTATGTATTAAATAACTTAAATTAGCTAGAGCAGAATGACACTAAGATATAGGAGGAATGCCCTGCTTTTGTCATAAAATTGTATTGAAATCGCTGAATTCAATTGTGCACTTGAGAACGTTGATGAAGTGAGGTATTCTAATTTTCATGGAATCCGAAGTTTCGTAAAACGAAGGCATGAAACGGAGGATGAAGATGGAATTACCCCGGACACAATATAGTCAGGAATTTAGGGAGCAATCAGTTAAGTTTTTTAAATAAAGTGGATTAATTTTAGTTGAGGCAGCAGCACGGCTGTCTTTACCGAAAGGAGCATTAAAGAATTGGGTGTATGCTGACAAACTAGGAGAGTTCGCATTGGTAGAGAAGCATCAGAAGTCACTGACTGAAGTTGATCTAGGGAAACACTGATTTATTCGATCACATCGACTTTGGTCATAAAGGTTTGATAAATTCATTCTATTGATAGATATGGAATAGAGCGATGCAATCAAGCTTTTCTGACCTGGAATATGCGGCAAAGAAGAAACAAACACGACGGGATCGCTTTTTGTCCGA
>NZ_JAYUWI010000002.1:0-23995 GCF_043753625.1 Nitrosomonas sp. | reverse complement strand
TCGGCGGCCCACATTTGCGCTGCAAGTTTAGTTGAAAACATTGCCGACTTGCGCACACCTTTACGTGCAACAGCCGCCTCGTATCCAGAACCCTTTTTCCGTATTGATGCCACCCGTATCTCCATCCGTAATTTTTCCGTAAATGATACATGAAAAACAGGAAAAAACAGATAAAAACAATAATTCTATAAAGTAATTTTTGGCGTGGATACTAGCTATAATGCCGGTGTTTATTGGATAAAGTGAGAAAGAGTAAAGAATTAAGAAATATATACTGTTGCATAGCGAACGCAGCATAACAATCTATTCCTATGGAACAAGTAGCGGTGAATACAGACGTAGAAATTTTAGAGAAAACAGTTTGTTTTGAAGGTTTTTTTCGTATCGAACGTTACCGCTTGCGTCATCGATTATTTAGCGGTGACTGGAGTCACCCACTGGTACGTGAGTTATTCGAGCGCGGTCACGCCGCCGCAGTCCTGCCTTATGATCCAATCCGCGATGAAGTCGTCCTGATCGAACAATTCCGCGTTGGCGCCCTGAATACTCCCGGCGGGCCATGGTTAATGGAAATTGTAGCCGGCATCATCGAAGCGGATGAAACAACGGAAGACGTAGTAAAACGCGAAAGTATCGAAGAAGCCAACTGCATCATTACCGACCTCATTCCATTGTATAACTTCCTAGTCAGCCCCGGTGGCGCCACAGAAAGCGTTGCCTTATTCTGCGGCCGGGTTGATACGACGCATGCCGGTGGCGTTCATGGTGCCAGTGAAGAAGGCGAAGATATCAAAGTACATGTCGTTGCAGTGGATACAGCACTCGCGTTATTACAAGCCGGAAAAATCAATTCAGTCAGCGCAATCATTGCCTTGCAGTGGTTGGCTTTAAACCGTGACCATGTGCGAACCATCTGGGCAGCTTGAACAATAGCGATCGGGATTGCGGATTAATCCCCAATCAAAACTGGATAATTTGATTCAAGCCGTTGGCATACCTGAGTAAACAAAGCCTCGTTCAAAGCACCCCAAGGATGTGGTTTGGCATTACGTACCCGCCAGTCAAATTTGATGGCAGGATTACCATTTCTCCGCGCCGATGTGTTGCACGCGCATCACTTCATCACCATGACGCGCGAGATCATACTGCGCCAAACGTTGCTCCAGCATCAAAGACTCACCCTCCATCGGAGTAATAATAATCTGACCATCAACGACAGTCAGTCGCACGCGCTGATCAACATGTACCTGCGCTTCGCGAACAATCGCTGCGGGCAGATGCACCCCCAGATTATTGCCCCACTGTTTGATAACCAAAATGACTTCAGTCATTACCGTACTCCATCGCTTAATTGTTTAAACAAAATTATGATGCCAATCAATTGAACTAATTAAACTGTTCTTAAGATTAGGCTATGCCATCGTTAATTGTTGGTCACTGTAAATAAACACAAGTTATCATTTATAAACAAGTCCTTGGAGATTCAATGGGTGAAAGCAACACTTAAATTGTATAGTTTACATTTTGGAGTGAGCTCATGAATTATCAACCCTCAAAACGAAGTTTTACGTATCATCAACCGGAAACGATGTGGCAGCTATGGTCACAAGGTAAATCGTTGAGCGAAATCGGTCGACAATTGAATAAACATGCCGGTTCGGTATTTTGCTACTTACAAAAATCCGGTGGAATAAAGCCATCGCCGTCCAAACGTTCGGCCAGGGACTTGTCATTACTAGAGCGTGAGGAAATATCACGAGGCCTATCGGCTAATTTATCCTTTAGGGCGATTGCCAGAAATCTCAATAGAGCCACGTCAACGGTTTCCCGAGAAATCAACCGCAATGGCGGACTATCGAAATACCGTGCCGTAGCAGCCGATAGACGCGCCTGGATGAAAGCTAAACGGCCAAAAACCTGTAAGCTTAATGACGACGCCAACTTACGCGCTATCGTATCGGATAAACTGGCTAGCAAATGGTCGCCAGAACAAGTGGCGGGTTGGTTGAAACAAACTTATCCTGAAGCATCGGCTATGCATATTTCACACGAAACCATCTATAAAACGCTGTTTATTCAATCGCGCGGTGCTTTAAAGAAAGAGCTACTCCGGCAGTTGCGGACGCAACGGGTGATGCGTCAATCCAAGCACTTCAATACCAAAGGCAATGCCCGAGGCGGCATTATTGATGCGGTATCCATCCATGATCGGCCGCAAGAAGTAAACGATCGAATCATCCCGGGACACTGGGAAGGCGATTTAATCTGCGGCACCCAAAAGTCGTATATCGCAACCTTAGTCGAACGAAGCTCCCGCTATACGTTGCTGGTTAAATTAACTGGAAACGATACTCATACTGTGGTTAGCGCTATCACCCAGAAAGTCATTGAGCTGCCCCAGCAACTGAAAAAATCATTGACCTGGGATCGAGGGATGGAATTGGCGCAGCACAAACTGTTCACTATTGATACCGATATCAAAGTCTATTTCTGTGATCCTAAGTCACCTTGGCAAAAAGGAACCAATGAGAATACTAATAAACTACTCCGTCAATATATGCCTAAAAAGACCGATCTATCCGTTTATTCACAGGAGCAACTCGACATGATGGCAGAAGAGTTAAATGATCGACTAAGAAAAACGTTGAATTTTTTATCGCCATCACAGAAAATTTCAGCAGTGTTGCAATGACCGGTTGAATCTCCACTAACCAAAAACCATTAATTGATAATTTTATTCCAATTCATTGGGTTACATTACCACCACTAACTAACGATGACATAGCCTAAGATTAATTCTTCATATAACTATTACGCATATAATACCGCTCACTCCAATTTACAAGTACACGAATCCACGCCATTTTCATTAGGCTCTCAAAAAAATGACGGCAACAACTAATCAACTCGCAAAACTACGGATATTTATCAGTTACGCGCGCGGCGGAAAAGCGCACACTTGGTCGGAGCGGATACAATCCCACCTCGAACAACAGGGCGCCGAAGTCTGGCGGGATGAGCAGTCAATCGAGGAAGGCAACGACAATTGGTATCGCAGCATACAACGCGGGATTGAAAAGTCCGATGTGGTGGTTTGCGTTGTGGGAAAAGATACCGATCAGTGTGGCTGGCAAGAGCGGGAAATGTTGTATTCAGATAAATTGAAAAAGCAAGTTGTGGCACTACGTATTGAAAATATCAGCTTACCTTTCTACCTCCAGGAAAAGCAACCGATCGAAGCGCGTTCCAATCAGCAAGAAACACTGGAACAATTGGCCCAGAAATTAGCCGAAATTTTACCTGTGCTGAAAAACCACACGCCAAATATTGAACCACTTTCTAAAAACAATCACACACAAACTTCTGCCAGCCCGCAGCGCCGGGATGAATTAACCTATCTTAATGATCTGGTCAATAAGGATTTATCCGATCGGGAAAGTCGTTATGTGGCGTTGGAAGCCTGCGAACGCCGTTCGCTTTTTCCCGAGCGGGTAATGAAATCGCTTCGGGTTGATACCGATGCAATTTTCCGGGCTTTTAAAGTGGATCAAATAGCGTATGAACGAGTCATTGAAAAAACTTACGCGGATGCGCTGGATGCTTACCGGGATTTAGAAGACAAGCCGGTTCGGCGCTTGGCGGTATTGGGTGAACCTGGTGCGGGCAAGTCGTTTTCGTTACAGCGAATTTCAGTTGAATATGCTCGAAAAGCACTGCAAGATGAACAAGCACCGGTTCCATTACTGGTGCCGCTAGGGTCCTGGACGCGTGAGGCCATATCGCTGGAAGATTTTATTGAGGATCAACTGGGCAAACTTGGCCGCTATTTTTCAGCATTGCGTGACCGACAGCGGGCTGTACTGCTGCTGGATGGCATGAACGAAATTCCACCAGGGCAGCGCAAATTTAAGGTTGAGCAGATTAAGTGTCTGACGCAAGATGCGCGATTTGCCAGTGTCGTGGTCAGTTGCCGTGAAAAAGATTTTACCGGAGACTGTTACCTACCATTTGATACCTTGGTATTGCAGCCATTAAAGCCATCACAAATTATGGTTTTTCTGGAACGCGCATTTAATTTGCTGCAAGATGGACCCAATGCCGTTCAAGCTGCCCAAGACCGATTCTGGCAATTAGCCGGTGGTAGTGATATCCGGAAAGTGTGGGAGATCTGGCACGAAGCTGGCGCAGATCTGGATTTGTTCTGGGATGCAGAAGACATACCCAAGGAAAACCCGGACATCGCTAGCCGCACATCCTGGCGGCAGGATCAATTGTGGCGGGAAGTGCGCTTTAATCCGCGCAGTTTATTACGATTGGCGTCGAATCCTTATTTGTTGCATGTTTTTACTGCACTCAAGCAAGTACCCAGCAATCGCGCCCAGTTATTCCAAGGATTTTTGCAGCTTTTGTATGAACGCGAACAAACAGCGCGCGAGAATCGGCATGATCGTGTCCCCACTTGGGCAGATTGGGAGAAGGCCCTGGTGGTGCTCGCTGAAGCGATGCAACGCGCGACAAATACACGCGCGCAAACCACGCTATCGCGTTCACAATGTCCGGACAGCTTAACGCAAGATCTACTTGATTTCTCCATCGATGCGAGTGTGCTACAGGCAAGCGGTGGCGATATCCGCTTTACGCATCAATTGTTACAGGAATACCTCGCCAGTCGTCTATTGCTGGATTCTAGCCATTCCAGTGACAAGACTGCGAATGATTTTTGGCCGCAAGCAACCTGGTGGAAGCGGTCTGGCTGGGAAGTCGTCGCGGAAATCGCCGCCGAATCGTGCGGCAACGATACCGGCGCACAACTGCACTTGATCACCTGGCTGGCCCAAGCCAATCCACATGTTGCCAGCACAGTCTGGCAACATGTGGGGAAAATCAGTTTACCGTCCGAGGCACTTTCGACCATTGCCAACCAATGGCTTACCCGCATGACTGACATTGCGCAGGAGCCGCATCCTTCTGCACGTGCCGCTATTGGCCGCGCACTGGGAAATTTTGGACTGGACAACCGTAAAGGTATTGGTTTGGGCGCGGATGGTTTGCCGGATATCGATTGGGTAAAAATTCCCTCTACAGCTTTTGTTTATCAGGATGACGAACATCCTCCGCTACCGGAATTTCATATCGCCCGTTACCCGATCACACATATCCAATTCCAAGCATTTATCGATGCCGGTGGTTACCAGGATGATCGATGGTGGCAGGGGTTGCATGAGCGCTTGGATGCCCCCGCTTCACCCGCATGGAGCGAACCCAATGCACCACGGGAAAGGGTCAGTTGGTATGAGGCGGTAGCCTTTTGCCGCTGGCTGAGTAATCAGCGGGGTTTTACGGTGAGTTTGCCAACAGAACAACAATGGGAACGGGCTGCACGTGGAATGCAGGGTCTGAAATATCCCTGGGGAAATGATTTCCAGACCGGTTTTGCGAACTGTGATGAAAATATGGAAAAAGAGGGTATTTATTTTATTGGAAGGACTTCCGCAGTTGGGTTATATCCGCAGGCAGCGTCTCCCGAAAAAATATTGGATATGGCTGGCAATATCTGGGAATGGTGCTTGAATGAATACGACACGCCAACCAATTGTCAATTATCGGGCAACGAGGCCCACGTACTGCGCGGTGGTTCCTGGCTCTATTATCCGGACCTCACACGCGCATCAGCGCGCGGCAGCTCCCTTCCGGGAAGTCGCGACGACGATTTCGGTTTCCGGGTATTGTGTTCGTCTCCCATCGAATAACGGATCGCTGGCGCTCTGATCGCTGAAGCGCTGGTTTGCTGTTCACTGATAGCGCCGCGAAGCGGCACGTGAATTTTTTTGCCGTAAATCGCCGGGTTTGATGCGGATTGGCTTCAGCACATGCCGCCGTAGCCCCCATGAATCCGCAAAATACATAGGGTTGATCCATCCCTGCACACTGGCGTCACGATCAGTACGGCTGTAACCGAGAAATATTGGTTTGATAGTTTAAGCCTCGGTTTGCGGCATGATGAATGATATCGATTACTGATGACTGTGATTATAGGCTACAAATTTTCCGCTTCGATCTCCGTCAAATCTTCCACCCCGGCAAGCTCGGCCAGCAAGCGGGTGTAATTTCTCAGTTGCGTTTGCAAGATTTGCAGTTCCTGGCGGAATTGCTGGCACTCTTCAGGAGAAGCAAAAGCGCCGTTCTGGCTTTTGCGGTGCCATTTAGCGGTAAAAGGCCGCACCACTTGGTTGAGTACCACGATGGCAATTTTGGCAAATTGAATACAAGAGCGGCCGTGTGCTTTGAGAGTTTCTCGCGTGATGCCAAACAAAGCGTAAATGCTATCCAGCGCGGTTTGTTCCACGCCGTCTTCGTCTGGCAATGGTTGCGTGGTGATACGCGTGAGCAATTCAACATAAAGATCCCACGCCGCTTCTTTATCCGGATCGGAGGGCTTCCACTCCATTTCCATGAACGGCGCATTGATTCTAAGCCCAGTCAAATTCCAGTTTTCAAATAGATCTTTAATTTTCATGATTTGGCCTCAATAACCCTGACTAAATTTGAATAAGATTCATAAAGAATGCTTCCTATTCCAACCTAATGGAAATGGAACACAATCAGATAATCGTACCATCCTAAGGCGGGCCTGCAAAAAAATTCGGCGCCAGGTATCTTGCAGGATTGCTGAATGGCATAGCCCATACTGCCTAATTGCCAGGTAAAATCGTTTGTAATCTTTGATTTATCTTGCACAACACTATGATCTACTAGTGCCGTGATCAACAAATTCCGTAAAGAGGTTTGTCATGATAAACAAGGAATTCTTTGGCAAGAATGCAGAGCTTAAAGAGTCTAATGATGACGATAATGAAGCTTTAGCAGATGGCCTGATTCCAGATAGCCGGATTGTTCAGATCATTGATGAACTAGAGACTAACCATGATGATCTTGATAACGACGAAGATTCTAAAACCCCACTCAAGTCATTGGAACTACATAAACTTGCATCGCTTAGCTGGATGATTCCGAGCACACACAGTTACGCCCCTGCTTCTTAGCGCGGTAAAGCTGCTGGTCTGCCTGGGAAATCAATTCATCCTGAGACACATTGCCATCTAAGGTACTGGCAACACCCAGGCTGGCGGTAAATGACAGCTTGTCATCCTTATCGGTGGCAATCTGGATAGTGGAAATCTTTTTGCGTATCCGTTCTGCAATAGCTACAGCATCTGTCAATCGCGTTTCCGGCAGAAAAACAAGGAACTCCTCCCCTCCCCTCCCCAGCGCGCCAGAATATCTCCACTCCGCGCTTCTCTCTGCAACGTCTCCGACAACTGCACCAGAACGCGATCCCCCAAAGCATGGCCATAGTTGTCGTTAAACAATTTGAAATGATCGATATCCAGCATAATGACGGAAGTATTACTTTTGCTGCGTAAACTCATGGCCCAGATTGGCTGCACAAATTTATAAAATGACCGCCTGTTATTCAGGTTGGTCAATAAATCAATTCCGGCCATTCTTTCAGCCGCCAGCTTCTCGCTCTGATTGATGTTAAAACGCTCGGCGAGTGCCGCGCTAGCAAAATCGCATCCGCCATCATGCCGATATCCGTCGCCCGGTAGGTAAACCAGTTAAATGGGATGAATCCCCATACGGCGTTTGCCGTAATAGTGCCGCCGCAGATCGAGAAAATGGAAGCCAGCAGAAAATATTTGGCGAATTTGTTATCGGCGCGCAACGAAATGGCGCCCAATATGACGGAGGCAATGTAAAAAAAGAAGATAAAACCGATTGATATCAGCAATGCTATGACAAATTCATCGATCAGCATTGCTAACAGTATTAATGCGCTAAAACCAGAACAGCTTACGATAATCACGCGATAAACGCGGGGCCAAGCTATTTTGATCGCTAGAAAGTGTAATGCAAATGCAAACCCGCTCACGGTACAGATCATCATCAGAAATGGATTAGCCCATTGTTGCCATTGGGGCGACAGACCACAACCATTGGTAGCCGTGACCCGTATACGCAGCATTCAGTGCTAAAAAGAATAAGAGATAGATTGAATAAAGCAGATAGGGGGCAGCTCGTAACCCGATATACAACATAAATTGTATGCAACCAAAGCCAAAATAACACCGTACATAAAACCATAGCTATAGGCTTGCACCCTATCTCTATCGTTTAGTTTCTCATTGTCCAATAAATAAATCGGCAGAACCATCGCGTCGGCTGATTCTACCCGGATTAAAACTGTGGTTTCGCCTTGTGTAAAATCATGACCCATGACAAAGAATCGACGATTGATGGGACGTTCTGCAAATAACAAACTGTCGCCAGTGTGATAACTATTGATTAACTGCTCTTGCTGGAAATAATGAACATCGATTTTGTCCAACCAGGCAGTTTCAATCAACAGGTTCCGATGCATAGCGATTTTCCCGGAATTGCTGATCTGAAGGGCAAGCCATACCGGTTTCGAGCCGACTCCAAAATTAATAACGGGATTATCGGATAAAGAGAAATGGCCGTTTCTAAATGCATCGAATGCGTCGTGCTTACTTAAATAACCATCGCCACTCTGGTAAACCTGAATATACTGGCCAATCGTATCTTTGTATTCTGTGGCAACATCAAGTGTTTTTGCATTTGCCGGAAAAATCCAGAAAAACATCACAAGAACGGCGAAAGACAATAGCAGAAGCTTCTTCATGCAATAATGCTGAATATATTTATCAGACGAGGATTTGCAGCAGCTTTGAACCAAGTAATTTGGGCTTTCTGGGTAGATAGAGCAAGAAATATCTTACAGGATAATGAAATATTATTCAGCTTCTTTCAAGCCAAGAAAATGAGTCCATTTTCCGATGCCAAGGCACATCAGTCATATTTTCCCAAGTTTTAGGATTGCTGGAAATCACAATTCCTGCTTATTTTATTGACCTTACTTAAAATGATTTCGACTATGAATAAACCATTTGATTTTACCCGCTGGAGTCTGAGGATTTCGTTGTTTTCCCTACTAGCGGCAGGTTTTGCTGTATTCGGTCTTCGATTCAGTATTATTGATTTTCAGCCAGCTTTACTCGGGATTGCCGGCACTACACTGGCCGGATTGTTGGCCATCGTTTTCGGATTGATTGGGACGTTGCGTGCAATCAAAGCGAAAGAAACCAACATTGCCTCTACGCTGGCTGGACCGGCACTGGGCTTTTTAGTCGTGATGCCAGTTCTGATGGCTATCATGGCAGGAGCCGGGGCACCACGCATTCATGATATTACGACAGATCTGGCGCACCCGCCTGAGTTCGTAGCAATAAAAGCGCTGCGCGCACCGGCGCATAATTCATTGGATCAGCCTGAGCCGGAGAATTTGTCCACCTTGCAGAAAGAAGGCTATCCCGATCTGGCTCCGCTACTCATTCCTCGTCCATCCGATCAGGTTTTTGAACAGGCAGTTGCGCTGGTGAAAAAACGGGGTTGGGAGGTTGCTGCTGTTTCTGCTGAAAGTGGCCGGATTGAGGCAACCGATACCACACGCATTATGGGTTTCAAGGATGATGTGGTAATCCGGATTCAAGCAGCAGGAAATAAAACACAGGTTGATATGCGTTCCGCTTCGCGGGTCGGAAAAAGTGATCTTGGTATGAATGCCAAGCGCATCCGGCTGTTCTTGGCTGATTTGGGGAAGTAGTCGGTTGCAACCTTATCCGATTCGGTCATCAAACAATCAAATACGCGGTATAACATACGAGTAATGCTATCATTACCAAATCCCTCATTACTCATTTCATCTAATTTCACAACATGATAAATCCAACATCTGTTCAACTCATCGCTGCCGTGTTATTTGCACTGGCTGTGATCCATACATTTTCAACCAAATATTTTGAACACCTGGCGCATACCCAACCGCGCCATGCAGGAATTTGGCATTTATTAGGTGAAGTCGAAGTAGTGTTTGGTTTCTGGGCGATGGTTTTGATACTTTTTATATTTGCCATCAGTGGTAAGCATGAAGCAATAACGTACCTTGAATCACGCGATTTTACCGAACCCATGTTTGTGTTTGTGATTATGGTCATTGCCGGGACGCGACCCGTTTTAGATTTGGCCGCATCTACTGTGCAACGCGCTGCATTCTCATTACCAATAAACCCAGGCATGGCCATGTACTTTTTATTACTGGCTTTCGTTCCTTTATTGGGCTCATTTATTACGGAACCCGCGGCAATGACGCTTGCAGCACTCATGTTGCGAGACACACTATTTAGCAAAGAGATATCCACCAAGTTAAAATACGCTACGGTCGGCGTGTTATTTGTCAATATCTCCATAGGTGGCACACTGACACCTTTCGCGGCGCCGCCGGTGCTGATGGTCGCTGCAAAATGGAATTGGGATATCTGGTTTATGATGACGAACTTTGGCTGGAAAGCTGCATTGGCTGTTGCCGTCAATGCGTGTGCGGTTACCTGGCTATTCCGGCATGAGCTGGGACATGTTAGTCAAAAGGTGGATACCGCTGTGTTAAAAACGCCATTAGCGGTGGTACTGATTCATTTGGTCTTTCTGACGCTGGTTGTTTTGTTTGCTCACCACCCGGTAGCCTTTATGGGTTTATTTCTTTTTTTTATTGGATTCACAACCGCTTATCCCCAGTATCAAAGCCCGTTGATCTTACGTGAGGCTTTAATGGTGGCATTTTTCTTGGCGGGATTGGTGGTACTCGGCGGGCTGCAGCAGTGGTGGCTCCAGCCGATATTGATGGATATGGACGATACGGCTGTGTACTTTGGTGCCACCTTATTGACGGCGGTCACCGACAATGCGGCATTGACCTATCTGGGTTCGTTGGTTGAAGGATTAAGCGAGGAGTTTAAAATCGCATTGGTCGCAGGTGCGGTGACTGGCGGCGGTTTAACGGTCATTGCCAATGCTCCAAACCCTGCCGGTTTTGCTATTTTACGCAGCAAATTCGATGAACAATCGATCCATCCACTGGGTTTATTGATTGCGGCAATACCTCCGACACTGGTGACCATCATTGCGTTTCGTGTGCTATGAGCATTCCTGAAAAGGAGAATAAGACTGGATCAGTGAATAGAGAAAGATATCACCTATAAAAAAACTTTAGCAATTTAATCAAGCTTTTAAACTGAAAAACCGGACTGGAATTATGAAATTCCAGTCCGGTTTTTTAATTCACTTTACTGTTGGGGAAAAATGGCTCAGGTATCCTTAACAGCAGTTTGCACGATAGCCGGTGCAAGTAAAGGTTCCGGCTGATCAGGTGCTTTTTTATCGGGTATATCATCAAACCAGTGATATACCATCGGCATAACCACCATCGTCATCAGCGTCGCTGTCGTCAATCCGAAAACGACCACGATGGCGAGTGGTTTTTGCACCTCAGAACCCAATCCCGTGGCTGTTAGAAAAGGTGCCAGCCCTAGAATTGTCGTGGCCGCCGTCATCATGACCGGCCGGAAACGTTGCGCACAGGCTTGTCTAGCGGCTGCTTGCACACCCATACCCTTTTCGCGCAATTCGCGCAGGAAGGAAATCAGCACCACGCCATTCAAGATGGAAGTCCCCCACACGGCAATAAAGCCTACCGATGCCGGTACCGACAAATATTGACCGGTAACAAAGAGTCCGACAACCCCGCCTACCGATGCGAAAGGTAATACCAAGTAGATGAGCACGGCCATTTTCACCGAATTAAATAACATGAATAGCAAGAAGAAAATAGCTGCCAGCGTAACCGGCACAATAATGGAGAGTTTCGCCATCGCACGTTGCATGTTCTCAAACTGACCACCCCAGACGAAATAATAGCCGGGCGGCAATTTAATTTCTTTCGCGGTCCGCTCTTGGAGTTCTGCAACAAAACCACCCATGTCGCGCTCATGCACGTTAACACCGATAACCACACGACGTTTGGCAAATTCACGCGAAATAATCGCTGGGCCGTCGATCACTTTAATTTCTGCGATTGCACTCATTGGAATAAGCATACCACCAGAAGACCCCATCCCACCGGGTGTGCCACTGCCAGGCCGTAATAACAATTGCTTGATCGCTTCCACATCATGACGATATGCTTCCGGGAATCTCAGTAGCAAGGTAAAGCGCCGTTCGCCTTCAAACACCTGTGAAACCACCTTGCCACCCACTGCGGTGGCAATCATTTCGTTGACATCAGCGACATTCAAGCCGTGACGAGCGATGGCACGGCGATCAATATCAATTGTCAACTCCTGCTGACCGGATAATCGCTCAATACGGATATCCCGGGCACCCCGCGTGGATTTAACGATACGCGCCACTTGTTCGGATAGTTTTCGTAATTGCTCGAGATCATCGCCAAAAATTTTGATGGCGACTTGCGAGCGTACCCCGGTGACCATTTCATCGACCCGCTGCGCAATCGGTTGAGAGATGACAATATTGACGCCCGGTAGCGTAGCCAGTGCCTTACGAATATCCTCTTCGATTTCCAGCTGGGTACGGCCTGACCCAATAAGATCCAGATCGGCAATCGGATCCGATTCATTCTGCGATGCCGGGTCAGCGGGCGTTTCTCCACGACCCAACTTGGAAACAACCGATTTGACACCGGGTACCGCCACTATCAATTTCATTGCTTCGGTTTCAATTTTGATGGCTTCATCCAAAGAAATGGATGGTGCGCGGATAATCACCGGGGTCACTGCGCCTTCCTTCATAATTGGAATGAACGCTGTACCCAGCAGCGGAAATAGCGCAAATGCCACCACCAATGAACAGACAGAAAGAATCAAGGTATTTTTCTGGTTACGCACCGCTAAATCATAAATGCCCAGGTAGCCCTTTTTAAGCACAGCAATGACTTTAGTGTCCTGATCGCTGCCGCCTTTTAACAAATAGTCGCACAGCACAGGGGACAATAATAACGATACAATCAGTGCGATAAATAACGAGATAGAAATAGTAACTGCTAGCGGACTGAATGTTTTTCCTTCCATCCCTTCCAGCGTCATCAAAGGAAGAAATACCAGCACGGTCACAATTAAACCAAAAATCACCGGTGTGCCGACTTCAGCGACGGCATCCACAATGACATCAAATTTGGATTTTCCCGTATCTTTGGCTTCTCCCAGTCGCTGATAAATATTTTCAACCACCACCACTGTGGGATCGACCATCATGCCGAGTGCAATCGTCAGTCCGCCCAGCGACATCAAATTGGCAGGCATGCCGTAATGATTCATCACCAGAAAGGTGATCAGTGGTGTGATAATCAACGTGAAACACACGACAAAACTGGTTCGAACGGTACCCAGAAAGACCGACAACACGACAATAACTAGAATCAAGGATTCCATCAGCGTAGTCTGAACGGTGGATAATGCACTATCCACTAAATCGGTACGATCATAAAACGGCACAATCTGCAAACCATCCGGCAATATGCCACGCTCATTGATTTCAGAGACTTTTTCTTTTATTCGACCGACAATTTCCTTGGCGTTACCACCGCGCAACATCATAACAATGCCCGTCACTGATTCGGTATCGCCGTTTTTGATACTGGCACCCTGGCGCACTTCACCGCCAAAGGTTACCTCAGCCACATCGCGTACATACACCGGAACACCGTTCATTTCTTTGAGCACGATATTACGGATATCATCCAGCGTGGCGATAAGACCCACGCCACGGATCAAATACTGTTCATAGCGCAATGCCAATATATTGCCGCTGGCGTTGGCATTATTACTGGCCAATGCACGGTCAACCTGCGACAGCGTTATATCGTAATGCCGCAGCTTATTGGGGTCGGCGTATACTTGGTATTCTTTGACAAACCCGCCAATGGAATTGATTTCCGCTACGCCCCGGATCGAACGTAACATGGGACGCACTACCCAATCCTGAACTGTACGTCGCGCAATTAATTCTTCCTCAGTCAATGCTCGGGTACCATCATCCGGATGTTCGATAGTATATTGATAGACCTCCCCCAGACCTGTCGAGACCGGCCCAAGTACCGGTGTGATGCCGGGTATCAATCGAGGTGTGACATCGATAATCCGCTCCATGACCAATTGGCGCGCAAAAAACACATCGGTTTGATCGGTGAACACCAAAGTGATGAGCGATAACCCGCTTTTATTCATTGAGCGCATTTCGACTAACCCGGGCAGGCCGGTCATGGCGATTTCAACGGGTACGGTAACCAATCGTTCCATTTCTTCTGGACTGCGGCCAATCGCTACCGTAGCAACCTGCACCTGAATGTTGGTGACATCCGGAAATGCATCCACAGTGAGCGATTTAACAGCAAAACCGCCTGCAGCGCATAGCATCAGCCCGATCACCACCACCAGCAGACGCTGTCTCAGCATTGCACGAACTATCGCGGCCATCATGGGCTACTCCAGTTCAGCAAGCTTACGCTCACTATCTAAATGAAAGGCACCTGCGGTTACGATACGTTGATCAATCGTCACTCCTTTTATTACCGGACGTAAATTGGCCACTTCAGGACCCAATTCAACCAGCACGCGCTGAAAACGGTTATCACCTAATGCGATAAAGACATAATCCAGATTTAACTCCCGAACGATTGCCGATTCAGGAACTACTAATATTTTGTGTTGCGGATCCGTGATGTGCATATTCGCCAACATATCCGGTTTAAGCTTGCGATCTAGATTTTCCACCATGACTCGGGTCATCACGGTACGGGTTAAGCGGTTGATCGTATCGGAAACAAAGATGATCACGCCATCCATCAGTTGAGTTCCTAACGCGGGCACTTGAATCTCGACATGTTGCTCCAAGTGAACATCGCGAGCAATTTGCTCAGGTACATCGCCGACAACCCAAACATGTGACAAATCTGCGACTTGGAAAAGTGGATCAGACGGTTGCACTACCTGACCTATCATGACGTTACGTGCGATCACGTAACCTTCGCGAGTTGCCTTGATATCCATCCACGGCAAGATTTTTCCTCGTTTCTTCAGTTCTTTTAATTCTTGATCGCCCATTCCAAATAATCTAAGTTGATCTGTTGCTGCGCTTAACTCGGCTAGGGCAATTTCCAGTTCGGATTGCCGCCGTTCCACTTCAGCGAGCGGGATTACATCGGCAGCCAGCAAGTGGTGCGCGCGTTCGGTTGCCTTTTGGGTGACTACAACACGCGATAAAGCACGTAGATAGGCGAGCTGGGCTTGTGTTAGATCCGGGCTGGTGATGCGCGCCAATCGATCGCCTGCTTTAACATAATCGCCCAGTATCACAAACATATCGATGATCCGCCCTGTGACATAGGAACCAATTTGTGCGGTTCGTTCTTCATCGACTTGAACTCGGCTGGGTACAAGTATTTTATCGGCAAGATCAATGAGCGCTGGTTGCCCAATTTCTATCCGCCCTTCCAATTCGGGGCGAGCCGTGATGCTGTTGATATCTCGTTCTGCTGTAGATTGCTTGGGAGCTTGTTCTTCCGAAGCCTTATCGCATCCGGTCAACAACAATGCTGCGATAACAATGGAACCAATGATTGATAATTTGAATTTCATTCTACAAGTAACTCCTTGGGATAGTGTGCGCGTAGACGGTCAATTTCTGCAGCGGCGGATTGAAGATCAAAACGTGCCATCAAGGAATCCCCTACAATTCCCCGGAGTATACGTTGTGTGTCCAAAAACTCGAGGAGCCCACGTTCGCCGAATCGATGTGCAGCTCTGGCAACTTCTACCGCATTTTCTGCTTCTTTGAGCAGCCCGCCTTCAAACATGTCTACTCGGCGCTGTGCAATCTGCAGCATCTGCCATGCTGATTCGAATAATTGTCCGATTTCATAGCGGCGAAATTCGAGCGTATCGCGTATGCGAGCAGAATCGTAAATAGCGGTATCAATTTCACCACGACGACGATACCACAGTGGAATTCGGATACTCATACCAGCCATATTAGAGGTAAATTGCGCATCTTGATAATTGGTGTATAACACGTTAATTTGCGGCAATACCGAAGCCTTTTCCTGACTGATCCGTTGGGTGGCGCGCTCTTGCTCAGCCTGTAGCCGAACCACATCAGGATTAACCTGAGGAACTTGAATACGCAACTCCTCCAGCGGCGGCAAATTGACGGGGTCTTTTAATGAAGCACTGATTTCGAAATCAACGGGTATTGCCCCGGCTGTAAACTGCAAGAGCGCTATGCGTGCGCGCTGCACGCCCAATCGAGCTGCCTCCTTGCGATTCGCGGCGTTTTGTACTTCAGTATCCGCACGGATTAGCTCAAAGCGCGCCGCTTCACCCCTTTCAACATTGATTTTGATGCGCCGTCGCACATCATCGACCAAATCATAGATATTTTGCTCCATAGCAAATTGTTCCTGGCGAAGCAATAATTCATATGAACGTACACGCAGTTGCGCGGCCAAATCGGCACGCACCTGATCAAAGCTGGCGCGGCTGGCACCCACGATTGCTTCAGATGCACTGATACGTGCGCTACGCATGATAGGGTTCTCGATCGGTTGATTGACCGTCACTGCGCGCTGCATCGAGGTAGGTCCGGTTATCGCTAATGAATAGCGATTACTATCGGGGCCAGCTGTCACAGTGACTTCAGGGTTAAGAAACGCAGAAGCGGCCACCACACCTGCCTTAGCCATTTCGACTTGCGAACGAGCAGCAAGCACCAGACCGTTGGCTTGTAAACCCAGTCGCTGTATTTCATCAATTTTGAGTTTGGCTGTTTGTTGGGCTAATGTGGATGGAGAGGAGAACGCAAAGCTTAAACTAAGTAATAAGTACCAAAATGTAGATTTCTGCATAGTGCCCTTTCAATTATTACAGAGATATGATGTCATTCACATATTCTTCACATAAAATTAGCTGCTAATAATATAGGAATATTACGTTTCAGTAATATTAATATTAACGATAATAAGGTCTTTTATTAATATTTTGAAGAAAAAATCAGAATAGCTAATTAACAAAAACTCGGAATCTACCAAAACAATCCTGAATGATTGCTGAACGATGACATAAATCCATATGCATTCGAAACCCTCACATCACTATCTGTACCAAATAAAGCTTTTGACGCTAATTCTCAGCGTATTAGCCATTATGTGGCTGGTTACTGGAATATCTTGGCGGGCGTATGAATTGCGAGACAATGATTCTAGTCGTGGCGCTATCACGAACGGTACCGATAAATTTGGCGCTCAATTTTCTCAAACAGTTTATCTTGATCAAGGCTGGTCTGCGGCTGATAGTCTGTGGTTCTACAATACGTCACAAGGCTCCAATTTATTGCCTTACAGTTTTTTTCTGGCGCTGGAACAGTCTGATTCGTCAGCATTGTTCCGCAGCGATGAAAACATTGATCGCTATGGTTATCTGCCGCAACGGCCAACCATCAGCAACCCGGATGGCCTGCCTATCGGGATGGTACGAGATGAGTACCAAGGTAAGGCGTATATGGGATTTACTTGCGCTGCCTGCCATACGACCCAGATCAACTATGCCGGTACCGGAATTCGTATTGATGGTGGTCCAGCGAATTCAGATATGGAAGCTTTCATGATCGATTTGGCAGAGGCCCTGTATGCTACTTTAGAGACTCCGGAAAAGCTTGATCGCTTTGTTACTAATGTAATAAAACAAGGCCACTATGAGAATGCAAACGAAATATTAGTCGATCTCAAGAAATATGCTCAGCGTATTAAAACGTATAACATCATTAATACGCCCCGTGACACCAAGCGCCCGTTAACCCGATATGGCTATGCGCGATTGGATGCATTTGGACGTATCTATAATCGTGTACTCGAGCATATTATGAGCGCGCAACAATTGCGCGCATTACTCGCCGAGACACTCTCTCCGGCTGAATTGGCTGAAGTGATGGCCGACATGGAACCGGTGCTCAGCAGCAATGATCGTGACCATGTTATCGAACGAACCCAGGCATACTTAACTGATAAGCAAATCATCAAATTACGCAATAAAATCTACAATCCGGCTGATGCTCCGGTCAGTTACCCGTTTCTGTGGGATGTTCCACAGCATGACTATATCCAGTGGAATGGCAGGGTCGAGAACAGTGGATTGGGTCCAATGGCGCGTAATGCAGGACAAGTAATCGGCGTATTCGGTACGCTAGATTGGCAGGAAAGAGATGGTTTTACGCTATCTTCAGTACTCGGCGGGCAAGGATTTGGTTCCAAGCATATTGATTTCCAATCCTCCATCGATATCCGGAATTTGCGCCGAGTAGAAAACCATCTACGCAAATTAACCTCACCTCTTTGGCCTGAACATATTCTGCCCAAGCTTGATAAAACACGGCTAATTAAGGGCGCGGAATTATTCGCACAGTATTGCGCATCGTGCCACGCTCAAATAAATCGCACCGATCCTGATCGCCGTGTCGTGGCTAAAATGATTTCAGCTTCTTTGGTGGGAACAGACTCTAAAATGGCTGCAAACAGCATAGAATTTACCGGCTATAGTGGCATACTGCAGAATCAATATGTCAGTGTCAGTACCGGAAACATCTTATTGCAACGTCGAGCGCTAGCAGTTGCTCTATTGACCTCCGCTACGCGCAATGTGGTTACCACGCCCGATCGCGACAAATGGTTTATACGACGGTGGGTAGAGCGATCGTATGATTTTGCATATACATTCTTTGATAACGAAGTGCGATCTTCTCTTAAAAATGGAAACTACACGCCCGATACGACGGCCAAACCTTTTACTTCGGTAATGGCTTATAAAGCACGTCCACTCAACGGCATCTGGGCAACCGCCCCATACTTACATAATGGTTCAGTACCAACACTGTATGATCTGCTTTTGCCCAAAAGACAGGTAAATGATCCGGTAGGTGGTGAGTATCGGTCGGATGAATTCATGGTCGGCTCGCGTGCATTCGATCCGGAGAAAGTTGGGTTAAAATCGGCAGGCTACGATGGCTTCTTGTTTCGTACCAGCATTTGGGGTAATAACAACAGCGGACATGAGTATGCTTCTGGCCGCACACCACAACCGGATGGAACATTTCTACCGGCATTGACTAAAGAACAACGGATGGATTTACTGGAATACCTTAAATCTTTATAACTGTTATCAGGAAAAATGATTACGATTCAATCTGCTTTTACTGTTTAAAACCAGAATATATAAATGGGAATCTTATTTCCCAGTGATGCATTTTATAGCGCGAGTTTCAGCTCTCGTACCGACAATGCGTCTTCTGGAATCCCTGCAGACTCATTCAGGTAAATTACTTTTCTTCTTGATACCACTTTGAGCTGGTTGTCACAGGCAAAATCCATAATAAATTTGTAGGCGCCCGGATTGCTATTTTTTAACACTGTTTTTACCCGCACGCCCACTTGTCCCTCATGTATGATCGGTTGAGCGTGCTCCGAGTATACCCAACGTCCACGGTTATCATAACTTGCAATGGATCCACAAAGCCTTTCTGACCAATCACTTGGACGAAATGTCCGGCCATTAGGGGTAACACCCAGAATCAACCACTCTTCAGGTTCAGACTTCATATGCATTGCAACAATAAGAAAAATAAAAGTTGAGAAACAGCATGAACTGGAGCTATGACGATTTTATTAGACTGATGTCCCGGAATAATTTGGTAAACTTTTCTGCAATCATGCGTAGAATTCATGATAAGAATCTTCTTTTCTTTAAAATCCTAATTTATTACGGCATAACTTTAAAAAAATAGAGAAAATTCCTAATAAAATAGGGAAGTAACTATGGAATTAGACAGGGAAAATAGGATCTGATGTTTTGCAACTGAGATAGATCACATTGGTTGTCTGTTACAACCAAATTATTTAAGAAAAATTAAAAACAAGTAAAATGTTTTATTCCATATCTTAGTTTTTCGATTTCATTAGGAGCTAACGTGGCTTTGCGAATTTCAATTAACTTAAGACTTGCTATGATTGCGAGTCAGGTTATCTGGCTCGGTGCTTGCGCCAATCTTTCTTACTATGCCCAAGCCGTCGATGGGCATTTTAATGTTCTACACAGTGCGCAACCGATTAGTACAATTCTTGCCCACTCCGAAACAGACCCAAAACTAAAGCAATCACTGAACAAAATCGTCCAGTTGCGTGAATTCGCCAGTCGTGAATTGAAGTTACCGGATAACTTGAGCTATACCAGTTATGCGGATTTAGAACGCCCCTACGTAGTATGGAATGTTTTTGCCTCGCCGGAGCTTTCCATGAAACTCAAAGAATGGTGTTTTGTGCAGGTGGGTTGCGTCAATTATCGTGGCTTTTTTTCGCAAGCAAAGGCAGAACAGTATGCGGAGGAACTTAGAAATGAGGGTTATGATGTTTATGTCGGTGGAATCCGCGCGTATTCCACTTTAGGCTGGTTCAGCGACCCGGTATTGAATACCTTTATTGGTTATTCGGAAATAAATCTTGCCCGCCTGATATTTCATGAGCTCGCCCATCAAGTGATTTATGTACCTGGTGATAGTGTTTTCAATGAGTCTTTTGCTACCGCCGTTGAACATGAAGGTGTCCGGCGCTGGTTTGTAAGTAATGGCACAGCCTCTCAGCAAGCTATATTAAGTTCAAGACAAGAAAGAGAAGCTGTTTTTACCAATCTAGTGTTAAGACATCGCAAACTGTTACAAGAAATGTTCCATTCGGATATCAGTGACGTTGAGAAACGTACCCAAAAAGCACATATCTTTGAGGAGCTCCACAAAGAATTCTTACGCCTGAAGGCCGACAAGGCTGAATTCAGTAATTATGATCAATGGTTCGCGCAACCATTAAATAACGCATTACTGGCAACTGTTTCCATTTATACCCAGTTGCTACCCGCATTTCAGGCCATTCTTGCACAACATGACAAGGATATGGAAAGGTTCTTTACTGCCGTCACAAAAATTAGTAAGCTTCCGAAAGAAAAACGAAATTTAGTATTGCAGAAGGCTGTTGAAGGAAATCAGGAGTGGATGATCGTCGAGCGTTAGCGTGGCTCTAGACTAGCAGACACAATCTGCTAGTCTAGTAAGATGTTAAGAAACAGTAAATTAAGTAATTATTACATTAAAAAATTTCAATGTTTTTGCATTGATATACCAACCAGCAAAGCAGCTCTGCTGTTAGGTAAAAATCGTAACACGATTAATCGTTGGTCTGGCATTTTCAGGCAAGTAATATATCGCCATCAGACTGCCCTTAAAGACAAGTTGTTAGGTAGAGCGGAAGTTGATGAAAGCTATTTTGGTGCGGAACGACATCGTGGTTATAATGGTTTGGTAGGCGTAGGATATTCCAAGCATTTTCGAGTATCTCATGGTGAAAATGAAGGCTATGTCGTAATTAACTGTTGAAATTGTCCTGTTTTTCCAAGTGCCATTAGGAAACAAAGAGTTGATGTAACGTTCTGACCGAGACGGTCAATCATTCTATGCCACCCCAGATAACTCGCAAGATAGCGTGTTGCTACGCGATGGAACTCGCTATCCATTGTCTGAGTCGGTTGCCATAAGCATTAACATGTGGGTACCTCTAAAAATCCAAATTTCGTCACAACACTTTGCTGCTCGAAAAAAATATTTCCTTACATATCATGCATATGCTACATAACCATTTTTTCTCGTACCTCGTTTTGTTTAGAACTTTGAATTTTTAGAAGTACCCATGTGTTGATGGTGCTGCTGCCTTAGTCAATAAATGTTCTAACTTCCTATCTCCTGTTTTTCTCAGGTCTACTCCCCAACAGAATTTCCATACCTTGCTGGAATCGGGTTGCTAATTATGTTTGAACTGGTACACTAATTTACAAGTAGTAATCTTGCTGCAAGCGATTAATATGAGAAATAGAAATACCTAATATTGGTTAAATTTTCTAACCATCATAAGACTTATCGTTGTCACACGAGAGGTTAATCATGACACACATCGATTATAAAAGACGTCAATTCCTGCAATATGCAGCATTAGGTACACTCGCCACCACATTGCCCGGATTTGCATTGGCAGAAAGTCGCGGGCTTAATCAGACTCCCAACAATTTATTCAAAGCCGATGTTGAAATCGCATTAACTGCTCAAACCGCTGATATCCCTATCCTGCCCGGCGCTCATACTCATGTTTTTAAATACCATGGAAAACTACTGAAAGGACCCCAAACTGCGCTTAAAGAATTGCCAGGTTATTTAGGACCGATTCTCAATTTCGAGCAGGGCCAGAAAGTTCGGATATATTTTTATAACCAATTGCCGGAGCCGTGTGTTACCCACTGGCACGGCATGCATGTACCGCAGGTAATGGATGGGCATCCTATGTACGCCATCTATCGTGGCGAACAGTATGTATACGAATTTGAGGTAAAAAACCCTACCGGCACCAACTGGTATCACTCGCATACGCATGAATTAACCGCCACGCAGGTATATCAAGGCTTGGCGGGCCTCATTACTATATCCGATGAAGCTGAGCGAAAACTGGATTTGCCCAGTGGTGAATTTGATATTCCGCTTGTCATTCAGGATCGCAGCTTCACCAATGGCAACCAATTACGTTACATTCTTAATAGGCACCAGCGGATGAGAGGTTTTCTGGGTGACACGATTCTGGTCAATGGCCAAGAGATCAGTGCTATCCCAGTAAAAACCAGAGCCTATCGCATGCGCATACTGAATGGATCAAATTCCAGAATCTACAAACTGGGTTGGGAGGACGGCACACCGATGATAGCGATCGGTACGGACGGTGGATTACTGGAGAAGCCTGAGACTTTACCCTACATCATGCTTGCGCCTGCTGAACGTGTTGAGCTGTGGGTTGATTTTAGCGGCCGCAAACCCGGCTCTGATCTTATGTTACAAAACTTGGCCTATCAGGGATCTGCATCGCATAGGGGAGGTGGTATGGGTGGAGGAATGCACCAGGACATGGGCAGAATGGATATGATGGATGGTGCATCGGCTCAGAATGAAGTTATTTCTATTGCCAAGTTCCATATTATCGAACAAATCAGTGATTCACCCAAGTTGCCAGTAGAGCTCGTTCCCATGCGTCGATTGACCACGCAGGATATCTCCAATCCTGACAAAACTGTTCCTATTGCCATTGGCATGCGGCACATGGCATTCCAATTAAACGGCAAAACATTTGACATGCAAGGCCATACGGAACTTGAGAAGATCCCAGTCAATAGCGTTCAGAAAATCAAGATATACCACGATAACCGCGGAATGGGTGGAGGAATGCGCGGCGGCCGGGGCGGCATGGGCATGATGATGGCAATGCCACATCCCATTCACTTGCATGGTCAGCAGTTTCAAATTCTATCGCGAACGCAGATCAATCAAGGAAACGTATATGATACGATCAAAGATGGATTTATCAACAGCGGCTGGAAAGACACTGCCCTGGTTATGCCGGGAGAAGAGATAGAAATCATCAAACCGTTTAAGGATTTCACCGGCTTGTTCCTTTACCACTGCCATAATCTTGAGCATGAAGATATGGGGATGATGCGTAATTTCTTTGTAAGCTGACTTATCCCAAATTAAAGTGTTTTTGTAAGAATTTCCCGTTCTCCTCGATTAATACATTGTGCTTAGCACAGCATGAGGGATGAACGAGCTATGCTAATTTCTGGTGTATGACAGGTGAAGAGAGCGGTGTAATCTGTTGAAAAAGATCTGCCCAGATCGATTATCAAAATAAGGAGAACACCGCGATGACAGATGATAATGCTTTTGAACTAAATAGTCGCCCATGAAATATCTGTAAGCGCTTGATATTAGTTATAAATGCACTGATTCTTAATGATCATAACGACCGGAAATGTTAAAATATCCATGTGTTTTCTGGTCGAAATGGTGATTCAAAATGCTAAGACGTAGCAGTACGATTCATCAACCGAATTTGTTTGGAACAGATTTGTTGATGCAACTTGATCCCAATGATCCATTGCTG
>NZ_JAYUWI010000001.1:0-24403 GCF_043753625.1 Nitrosomonas sp. | reverse complement strand
GTGCCGCACCCATCAGCCTCACCACAACAAGAAACCAATCGATCTCATCCTGATCGCGCGGATCAAAGCCAACGGATTCTCCCATCACCATCCAGTCTGCTGTCAAGTTAATCCACGCAACGAAAACAACGATACCAGCAACTATTGCAACAGCCCAGGTACGAAAGCTGGCACCAACTGGCCAGCGCAACTCACTATAAGCACTTCTCATCGTCCAAAGCAAACCGGCTACGACAGTTATTTTCACCACATAAAGCAGGCGTAAATCATTCGCCTCCCAACCAAACTTCAACAGCAAATCTTCCAACAGCATGAAGAAGACATACGCGCCAAATGGAGCTATACGATATAAATTAACACGATCAAACATAACAAATTCCCTCTAAACTTTTCTTTTAATTTTAGTGTTATTGTCGAAATTAGCAGTACGCCAATTCATATCACTCCGACTAGTCTATAAAAATAGATTAGAAATTTACACACTAAAAAAACACATGCTACAGATTCATCGTTGGGTTATGGATAACTGCCATTTATAATGCTTCAAAATTCCAGCGGCAACTCTCTCTGGCGAAGTACTTCGACTCCCCGCTTGGATTCAACCGAAGAAAGTGTACTGACTTTTATACCGAGCAACCTAATTTTCTTCTTCAATGGTATTCGTCGCAAACATTCTCCTGCTGTACGACGTATCAAAACAGAATCCGCAGTATGTGCAATCAGCGAGCAGTCTCGTGTGAGCGTATGGAAATCCTCAAAACGCAATTTGATGCTGATGGTACGTCCAGCATAGCCTTTATGCTTTAGATCATCGGCTACTTGTGTGCACAATGCTGTGAATGCTTCTGATAAATCATGACGATCCTGAAGCGGATGCAGATCCTGCTCAAAAGTGATTTCCCGACTGATGGATTTAGGTTCAGCATCGGTAACCACCGGGCGCTGATCGATTCCGTGTGAAGCTTCATATAACCAGATCGAATAGCTACGCCCAAAGTGAACCCGGAGGAAACTCAATTCAGCCTGCGCCAATTCGGCAATGGTGACGATACCCAGTGACGCAAGTTTCTTGGCAGCCTTAGGGCCGATACCGTTGATTTTACTTACCGGCAGCGGCCAAATCCGATCAGGAATGTCAGACATCGCGAGAATAG
Source organism: Nitrosomonas sp. (assembly GCF_043753625.1). Classification (GTDB taxonomy): domain Bacteria; phylum Pseudomonadota; class Gammaproteobacteria; order Burkholderiales; family Nitrosomonadaceae; genus Nitrosomonas. The sequence goes on along the minus strand of NZ_JAYUWI010000001.1, from coordinate 23,249 downwards.
TCAATCCATCGGGTTTCTCGAGATCTGAACAAATCTTTGACAGTAATTTGTTCGGTGTAATACCGACAGAACAGGAAAGTCCGGTAGATTCTTTCACTGCCTGCTTAATACGCTGTCCCAGCACCAAGGTATCATCCGGCAGATCGCTGAGATCAATGTAGATTTCATCAATACCGGAATCTTCAAGCTGCGGCGCAATACCGGCAACCGCAGTCTTAAACAAACACGAATAATAACGGTAAATAGCAAAATCAACTGGCAGGAGAATGGCATCCGGCGCAAGCTGTGCTGCTTTCATGACTCCCATGGCGGAATGAACACCCATTGCACGCGCTTCATACGTGGCGGTCGTAATGACCCCGCGACCGACATAGTCGCGCAACCGGGAAAAATGCTTGCTGCCATCCGCCCGCATCACCGGCTGATGCTCGTTCCGCCCGCCAATCACAACCGGCAAACTGCGCAATTCAGGATAACGCAGTAACTCCACAGAGGCATAAAAAGCATCCATATCCAGATGAGCGATACGACGTTGCGGCGCGTTCATTGTTCACACGATTTCAGAATAAAGATTGTGATAAATTATCGCTGTCAAATAAACCGCATTGTATATGAATACTCAAGCTGCCAATCTAAAAACACTGCACTGCCCATGCGGCGATTCGAAGCAATACAGCGATTGCTGCGGCCGCTATCTGGATCACGGTGAAGTGGCCGCCACCGCGGAACACCTGATGCGCTCACGCTACACCGCGTATACGCTGAATCGTGAAGACTATGTTCTGGCAACCTGGCACCACAGCACGCGTCCCGCTGCACTCGGGCTGGCAAATCAGCCGTACAACCAATGGCTAGGTCTCACAGTAAAACATCACGAACAATCTACCCCGGATCGAGCTATTGTTGAATTTGTCGCGCGCTACAAAATCAATGGGCGCGCTTACCGGTTACATGAAATCAGCCGGTTCGTATATCAGGAAGAACTGTGGTTTTATGTCGATGGCGATATTCTGCCAAACTGAATGGAGTAACAAAAACAAGAATAACAGCAAAATCTCATAATGCCTCGTAACGAATCTCCACCACTTCAAGTTCTGTCACGCCGCCCGGTGTGTGCAGCTTCACTAAATCGCCCTCATGCGCTTTGAGCAGCGCCTTGGCCAACGGAGAAATCCAGCTGATACGGCCGCGGCCGGGATCTACCTCGTCCAGGCCGACGATACTGTAGGTATGTTCATCACCTTGTGCATTGCAGACAGTCACGGTGGCGCCGAAAAACACCTGGTCGCATTCACCGCGCTGGCCAGGGTCCACCACTTCCGCATTTTCCAGACGTTTGGACAAGAAACGCAAGCGGCGGTCGATCTCACGCAAGCGCCTTTTGCCGTAGATGTAATCGCCATTTTCCGAACGATCACCATTGGAAGCCGCCCAAGTAATGGTTTTAACTAACTCGGGGCGTTCCACTTTCCATAACTGGTCGAACTCGTCTTTCAGTCGCTGATGTCCAGCCGGGGTGATATAGTTCTTCAGGCCCTGCGGTAATTTCGGCGTGTCGTCAAGTTCGTCGTCGTCTTCGCTTTCCTTGGTAAATGCTTTACTCATACTGATAGATCTTCATTAGAAACACACAGAGCGTTAAGATAGCGGTCTTCAGCCATCTGTTCAAGACAATTTGTCATACTTAAGTACATATTCTGCGATATTGTGAGGAAACTTTGCGCCTGCAAGGTTTCTAATGAGCATATTAATCAGGGGGGCATTTTCATGTTAATAAACCGGCGCCAATTTCTGAGCATATCCGGGACAACAGCCTTAATGGCGGCATGCTCACCCCAGGCACTAACGGCGCAATCGCTGGTGCAGCGTCCGCAACAAAACGTTTCCGCCACACTGAAAGCGATGCAGCATCTCGCACAACAAAGAAACCGGTTGCTCGGCTATCCAATTAATATGACCACCCCGCCGGAAGCGTTTTTTGCCTGGCGTAATGAACTCGCGGCTGCGGGTTTCAACCAATTTTCTTTCAATAATGTCGGCAATCCCTACGACCATAGCCATATCCCATTTAACTGCCATCCGTTTGAGAAAGAATTGATCGATCGTTTTGGTACGGTGTATGGCTTCGGACTGGATAACATTTGGGGATTCCTCACCAACAGTGGCACCGACAGCAATATGCACGGACTGTATATGGGGCGCACGATCCTGAAAAGCCGTACCGGTGTAATACCGAAAATCTATTTCACCCACGAAGCACATTACTCGATTCAGATTCTGCGCGACTTATTGCATCTCGACTGGGTGGTGGTAGGCACTCGACCTGATGGCAGTATGGATACCAATGATTTGGAACGGAAATTGAATGCCAACCCCAACCACCCTGCTTTGGTAGTCGCAACCATTGGCACCACCTTCAGAGGCGCGGTAGACCCGATTGACGCTATCCAGGCTAAGCTAAAAGGACGCACCGCCTACCTTCACTTGGATGCCGCGTTATTCGGCGGCTATTTGCCACATACCTCGTTTGCCCGCGACTTGATGCATAGCGTCGTTGATCCAATTTACAAAGTGAAACTGCCACGCTACGATTCAATTGCCGTTTCTTGCCACAAATTTTTTGGCTTCCCCTCGCCTGCCGGATTATTCATCACCACGCGAACGAATTTTGAATCGTTCCGCGTCCAATTCAGCGAAATTCATGACCCGGAATACATCCAGCAAGTACCGGGCACGATTACCTGCTCGCGCGATGCGATCAAACCGGCCGAGTTTTATTTCTTCAGTTCGGAATCCGCCTTCGCAAGGCAGGCAGTTGACGCCAAAGCAATGTTGGATAATACCGGTTATTTGTTGAAGGAAATGAACAATCACTATGGCTTCCTGCGGCCAGTGCGCGCCAATGATCGCTCCAATACGGTTTATTTCATCACACCGAATAAAACCGTGGTCGATCATTACGCATTAGCCACCATGCACCTCGACATCGACGGAGTACGGACGCCATGCGCACACATCGTGGTAATGCCGCATGCCAAGAAAGAAATTCTTGATCAATTTCTCACCGATCTGCGCAAAACCTGACAATTATCAGTGCGCAACGATACGGGAAAAAACATTAATCACCACAACGCCACTGACAATCAGTGACAAACCGATTATCGCTGGCGTATCCAGCGATTGCTCGAGGAAAAACCACCCGCTCAGCGCAATCAACACGATGCCAACACCGGACCAGATCGCATACGCTACACCGACCGGAATCGTTTTCAGCGTCAAAGAAAGTAAATAAAAAGCCAGCAGATAACCCGCCACAACCACCAGCGACGGCCAGAAGCGGGTAAATCCCTCAGTCGCTTTCAAGCATGAGGTCGCAATCACTTCGCTGACAATCGCGATAGCAAGAAAAATCCAGTGCTGCATTTTGTCACTCCAATAAGTTGCGCTAACAGGTTACTAACCCAGCGTATCGATAATCTGGTTAAAAGGTTTCTGCTGGAAAAAGTTTTGAATGTTGCCTGCCAATTGATCCAGCAACCGCTGCCGGGACTCCCGGCTGGCCCAGGCGATATGCGGCGTGACAATTAGGTTTTCCGGTTGATGCTGCAGGATCAGATTGCCCTTGCCCGGCGGTTCTTCCTGTATCACATCGATAGCAGCACCGGCGATCCGGCCGATGGACAAGCAATGCAGCAGATCTGCTTCATGCACCAGTTTTCCCCGCGCAGTATTAATCAGATACGCGGAAGGTTTCATTAATTCAAACTCCCGGCGGCTGATCAGGTGATGGGTTTCTGGTGAAAAGGGACAATGCAGCGTAATAAAATCCGCTCTCTGCAACACGTCGTCAAATGCCATTCTGCCGGGACGCGGCGGTTTACCTTTGTGTTCTGCAATCAGCACCTGCATGCCGAATGCTTGCGCGACTTGCGCCACGGCATGGCCCAATTCGCCGTAGCCGATGACCCCCAGCATCTTCCCCGATAACTCCTCGATGCCGAAATCGAGCGGGCAGAAAAACCGGCTCTCCTGCCAGCCGCCGCGTTTCACCAGTTCCTGATAGTCAACAAAATGGCGCGCCAGATTCAGCATCAGCATGAACACATGCTGCACCACCGAGGGCGTGGCGTAACCACGCACGTTGCACACCGGAATGTTGTGCTCGGCGGCGGCAACAAGGTCGACATTGTTGTATCCGGTCGCGGCCACACAAATGAGTTTCAGATGTTTCGCCGCAGCAATCGCCGCGCGGCTGATAAACACCTTGTTGCTGACAATCACCTCAGCTTCGCAGATTCTCTCCAACACCTCCGCTTCGGAAGAATCGTGATGATACTGCCACGGTGATATCGCCCGCTCCAATGCCGCGCAATCCATATCACCGCGGGTTACGGAACCAAAATCCAGAAAAACAGCGTGCATTTCAGTGCTCCAGTGATGATCGAAAATCATACCACAAGCGATGCTTTAACGTTCCCGGTAGATCACGTAGAATCGGGCCTGGCAAAATCGTCACAGACACATTGGAGAACGCATGGCACTAGCCTGGAATGAAATCAGAAATCGCGCGCTGGCGTTTTCCAGAGAATGGGCCAGTGCAGAATCGGAAGATGCGGAAGCCAAGCACTTCTGGATCGAGTTTTTTCATGTGTTTGGCATCAGCCCCCGGCGCATCGGTGGTTTTGAACAAAAAGTCAAAAAACTGGGCGACAGAGATGGCTATATTGATTGGTTATGGAAAGGCAACCTGCTGATCGAACATAAATCGCGCGGCAAGGATTTGGATCGCGCCTACCAGCAAGCCATTGACTATTTTCCCGGCTTGAAAGAACACGAACTGCCGCGCTTTATTTTAGTCAGTGATTTCGCGCGCTTCCGCCTGTATGACACGATTGAAAGCACGCAAACCGAATTCCTGCTGAAAGATTTTCATAAATTCGTCAAACTGTTCTGGTTTGTTGCCGGTTATCAACCGCAAAAAATTTCCCCGCAAAGCCCTGTCAATGCCAAAGCGGTGCAGCGTATGGCCAAACTGCACGACCGCTTGAAACAGATTGGCTATGGAAGCGATAAACCTCGTGATCTGGAAGTTTATCTGGTGCGCCTGCTGTTCTGTCTGTTCGCCGAAGATACCGGTATTTTCGAGCGCACGCAGTTTACCGAATTCATCGTACAGAAAACACGCGAAGACGGCAGCGATCTGGCGTCTCAGCTCTCGCAATTGTTTGAAATCCTGAATACGCCGGAAACTGCGCGGCTAAAAAACCTGGATGACACCTTGGCGCATTTTCCGTATATCAACGGAAAATTATTTGAAGAACGCCTGCCGTTTGCCAGCTTTGACAGCGACATGCGCGCCGCGCTGTTGTATTGCTGTGCACTGGATTGGAGCGGCATTTCTCCAGCGATTTTCGGTTCCTTGTTCCAGAACATCATGGATGAAACCCCGAACGCCCGGCGCAATCTCGGCGCGCACTACACCACCGAGGAAAACATCCTCAAGCTGATCCGCCCGCTATTTCTCGACGAACTGCATGCTGAGTTCGACAAAATCAAAAACAACACCAAGCGCCTGCAAGTCTTTCATAGCAAACTGGCCAATCTGAAATTTCTCGACCCGGCATGCGGCTGCGGCAATTTCCTCGTCATCGCCTACCGCGAACTGCGCCAGCTTGAACTCAAAGTACTGCGTACACTGCACGACAGCGGTCAGCAAATGCTGGATATCACCAGCATTATTCAGGTCGATGTCGACCAATTCCACGGCATCGAAATCGAAGAATTCCCGGTACAAATCGCACAAGTTGCATTGTGGTTGACCGACCACCAAATGAACGCGCAAGTCTCGGAAGAATTCGGCCAATACTTCGTCCGCCTGCCACTGGCCAAATCCGCGCACATCGTGCATGGCAATGCGTTACGGCTGGATTGGAATGCCGTTATTCCGGCGGTGCAATGCAGTTTTGTGATGGGGAATCCGCCGTTTATTGGTTATACATACCAGAGTAAAGAACAGAAAACTGATTTACAAGATATCTTTATGGGCATGAAAGGTGCGGGTGTATTGGATTATGTTGCTGCTTGGTATGTAAAAGCCGCAGAATACATGGCAGTCAATCCGGCCATCAATGCCGCATTTGTTTCCACCAATTCAATTTCACAAGGTGAACAAGTCGGTATTTTGTGGTCAGAATTACTCAGGAAAAATGTAAAAATCCATTTTGTTCACCGCACGTTTCAATGGATGAGTGAAGCCAAAGGCAAAGCGGCCGTGCATTGCGTCATCATCGGTTTTGGTTTACAGGAAGCCGTGCACAAAACTATTTTTGAATACGCTGATATTCAGAGCGAACCGCACGCTATACCTGCTAACAACATTAATCCCTATTTAGTGGATGCTCCTGTTGTTCTACTTGAGAAACGCCGCACACCAATTTGCCATGTGCCTGCAATTAACAAAGGAAGCCAACCCACGGATGGCGGCAATCTACTGTTGAGCAATTCGGAGAAGCAAGAGTTACTGAAATCTGAGCCACAGGCAGAAAAGTGGTTACGTCCGTTCCTTGGCGCAGATGAATTCATCAACAATATTCCGCGTTGGTGCTTATGGCTCAAAGGTATCTCACCTTCTGAATTACGAGCTATGCCACAAGTAATGCGACGTGTGGAAAGTGTGAAATCAATGCGGCTGGCTAGCCCTAAAGCATCAACTGTAAAACTGGCTAACACACCGTCTTTATTTAGTGAGATTCGTCAAACTGACCAACCCTACTTATTAATACCAAGAGTTTCTTCTGAAAATCGTCAATTTATCCCAATAGGTTATTTCCCCTCATATGTGATTTGTGGTGATGCGAATCTTTTGATCCCCACCCTTTATCATTTCGGCATCCTCACTTCTACCATGCACAATGCCTGGATGCGAACCGTGTGTGGACGATTGGAAAGTCGCTACCGCTACTCCGCCAGCATTGTCTACAACGATTTTTCCTGGCCGGATCCGGCCGATACACAACGAAAAACCATCGAAACCGCCTCCCAGGCCGTGCTGGATGCTCGTGCCCAGTTTCCTGATTCGACCCTGGTCGACTTGTACGATCCGCTGGCTATGCCGCCGGAATTGGTTCGCTCGCATCAGAATCTGGATCGCGCCGTGGATGCGGCATATGGCAAGAAAAACTTTGCTTCTGAAGCGGAACGTGTGGCTTTTTTGTTTGAGCGCTATCAAGCCATTACCAGCCTGTTACCTGCTGTTTCAGCTAAAAAAACGAAAAAGCCGCAATCGTTCTGAGGAGTCACCCAACAACTGTCATTTCGAGTACAGCGAGAAATCTATCGGGTTGATTACCGAAGAAGATTCCTCACTGCGCTCGGAATGACAAATACGGGTTATTCAGGATTTCCCTAAAAACTACTTGGCGATCGTAATACTCGGCACGCCGACACGCGGAATGTCGGTGACGGTCATTTGGAACAACAGGAATAATAACTGGAAGGCATCGCGGTTCCAGCGGGCGTAAGGGCCTTTGGTATTCACTGCATAATACCGGCCATTCCAGCGGATGGAGAAATCGGTTTCCGCAGGGGTTGTGTTTGAAACCAAAAATCCCATGGTCAAGTCAGGATTTTCGTCACCGAGTATCGGTGGCGTTCTTGGGTCCTTCTCGACATGGTATCCGGGTTCTTCGCCAAGCGCTTTGCCGAGAAAACCAAGAATCGAGTGAAAGCTTCTGAGCCGGAAAACGCCGCTCATCGGCCACTCTCCACCGTAATAGTCGGGACGAATATCAAAAGCGATATCGCTGATATTCCAATCGTCAGCCATGTCATTCAGCTTCTCACGTTCTGTTTCAGATAACGTATTGGGGTCGTAGTTGGTGATCAGAATCGGCCCCGGTGTATGTTTACGCAGTGTGTAGGTATTATCTTTTGCGTTGTACAATACAATAAATTCCTTTTGTAGCGCCTGAAAACCTTCGGCTGCTATTGCGCTGGCCGGGATGGTCCAAGTGTGTACCAGCGGCAATGGTTCGGCGTACAGTTGATTGCTATCCTGAATCGCCGAAAGATGCAATACCACGCGACGAAACATCTCATAACCGATTTTATCCGATGGATTATTGCGATAGCTGCTATGTTGCTCAGTAGCATTTAGCAAACGCACTTCCTGCGCCATCATCCGTAATAACAGATCGACATCAAAACGCTGACGCAGCAACAATGTTAATTTGCTTTGCGGAAACGGCGTGAGCAAGCGTTTGGTGAAATCTTCCCCCTCAATCGGAACGATGCTGATGGTAGGACTTTCCGCAATACTACCACCAAAAATTGGCAGTATCGACGTTCCGGCAAGTCCGCCGAGTGCAGGCATCGCCCCTGCATTCGCTTGAAAATTGAAAGTAGCGGCGATATTTGAAACGCCGGTGAAATGAACTGGCTGACGGTGATGCGCACGCACGATATTGATCAGTAGCTGTTGCGATAGGGCGTCGGTGACGGCATCGTCATAAGCAATTACGGCGCGATTCAGCGCCATCGGTGAGATACACCCGGAAAGAATACCCAGGATCAAGATGCACGGCAAAAATCGCAGCCAATACTGCGAAAAGGTCCGGTTAATAATATTCTGGCCGGGCATGGCTTTCAAAACGGGTGTATTCACCCAGGAAAGTTAAATCGATTTTTCCGATCGGGCCATTACGCTGTTTACCAATAATGATCTCTGCGATACCTTTATCTGGCGAATCTAGGTTATACACTTCATCCCGGTAAATAAAAAGAATAACATCGGCGTCTTGTTCGATCGCGCCGGATTCGCGCAAATCCGACATCACCGGACGCTTGTTGGGACGTTGCTCAAGGCTGCGATTAAGCTGAGATAACGCGATGACCGGCACTTTCAGTTCTTTGGCCAATCCTTTCAACGCGCGTGATATTTCTGAAATTTCCGTGGCGCGATTCTCCCCTTGACTGCTGGAAGACATGAGCTGCAAATAATCCACCACAATCAGGCCCAGTTCACCATGCTGGCGATAGAGCCGCCTGGCGCGTGCCCTGAGTTCCAAAGCATTCAGTGCCGCAGACTCATCAATGAAAATCGGTGCTTCGTTGAGTTTGCCTAACGCATGCGTCAACTTGGGCCAGTCTGCATCTTCCAGGCGGCCAGTACGCACCTTATGCTGATCCAGTTTTCCGACCGATCCCAGCATACGCATGGCAAGCTGGGTTCCCCCCATTTCCATACTGAACACGGCGACCGGTTTGTGCAATTCCAGTGCGACATGCTCGGCGATATTCAGTGAGAAGGCCGTTTTACCCATGGATGGCCGACCCGCCACTATGATTAGGTCTCCCGGTTGAAATCCGGATGTTTTTTGATCGAGATCGTGAAAGCCCGAAGCAATGCCGGTCACATTGCTTGGATTATCCTGACTGTAGAGTAGCTCTATCCTTTCAACCACCTGTTTCAGCAGCGGTTGAATATCCATAAAGCCTTCTTTACCGCGAGCACCTTCTTCGGCAATTTCAAAAACTTTCTTTTCCGCTTCATCGAGTAAATCCGCTGCAGAACGCCCGGCCGGACTATACGCAGAATCTGTGATCTGTACACCGATCTGTGCCAGATTGCGCATAATTGAACGTTCACGAACAATCTCCGCATAGCGTTTGATATTCGCTGCAGAGGGAGTGTTTTGTACAATTGCGCCAATATAAGCGAGTCCACCGATTTTCTGAAGCTCAGCCGATATTTCCAGTGATTCTGCTACCGTAATCACATCAGCGGGTTTGTTGTGTTCTATCAATTTGCAAATATGATGATAGATCAGACGATGATCCTGCCGGTAAAAATCGCTATCTGTAATGACATCAGCGACTTTCTCCCAGGCATGATTATCCAGCATCAGCCCACCCAGGACAGACTGCTCACTTTCAATAGAGTGAGGAGGCGTTTTATAGGAATCTACGGGCTGATCTTGATTGATGCTGAGAGTTGACGCCATGGGTATCCATCTAGAAACACAAAGGTGATATTTGATTCTATCACTTGCTGAATAACAAATGAAAAAGGACTACCGGAATAGTCCTTTTAAAAACGGATGCGCTTACAATTACGCTATCAGATCATTGCCTCACCTAATACCGAAACAGTGATGTGGGCTGAAACATCGCTGTGCAGCGAAATTGTCAAAGGATAATCGCCCACTTGTTTTAATTGACCATTCGGCATACGGATCATGGCTCTTTCAATTGCAAAACCCTGCCCGCTCAGTGCCTCAGCGATATTTGCATTAGTCACGGAACCAAACAATTTACCATCGCTCCCAGCCTTCTGGGAAATTTGCACTAATAATCCATCCAATTTCGCAGCCATTGCCTGAGCAGCCGTTAAAGCTGCAGCTTGAATTTTTTCAAGTTCGGCACGCTTGGATTGAAATTCCGCAATGGCTTGTTCGGTGGCACGTTTTGCCTTTCCTTGCGGGATCAGATAATTACGTGCAAAACCGCTTTTAACATTAACAATGTCGCCCAATTGACCTAAATTGGTAACTTTTTCCATCAAAATGATCTGCATATCATTACTCCTTAATGACGATCAGTGTAAGGTAATAATGCTAAAAAACGAGCTCGCTCTATCGCTGTACCCAGTTGCCGCTGATAAAAAGATGTCGTACCGGTAATACGTGCTGGAATTATCTTTCCATTCTCATTAACAAAGTCTTTTAAAATATCAATTTCTTTATAATCAACATTTTTTATGCCTTCTGCCGTGAAACGGCAAAACTTTTTGCGCTTAAATAAAGGTCGATTGACTTTCTTTTCTCTTTCTTTCTCTTTACTGTCTTTACGTCTTGTAAAACGTGCCATTTTAATTCCTATTGACTGATTAAATAAGTTCTATATGATCGGTATGCAATACTAATTGATGATTCATATGGCTTTTCCTATTGATAAACCCGGTGAGTTTAACCGTATTATTAATCTCAAATCCGGCAACAGTCAAAGCCAGCTGTCCCAATGCTACTGCAAGAATATCAAATATTATTTGTCGAGCAACGCCTGCTTCCTTTTGTCGCGATACATGATTGATTGTAAACTCAATGACGGCAACACCAGCAGGTGTGTAGCGTAAAACCCCTAACTTAGCAATTCTTCCACAAATAATTGTTTGATTACAATCCAATTGCTATTAAGTTTACGCAGGGACGCTCGATTCTTCAGGCACCTCATCAGACCCTACTTCATCAGCAACTGCATCTGGGACATGTAAGCTCGCAGCACCGGATCTTTCTTCTTGACGCATCATTGGCGATGGTTCTGTGACCGGCCCCTTGGTCTTGATGGTTAAGTGCCGCAGGATAGCATCACTGAATTTAAACGCATGATCTAAGTCATTCAGGGTTTCTTGATCACATTCAATATTCATTAATACATAATGCGCTTTATGAACTTTCTGAATCAGATAGGCAAGCTGGCGGCGCCCCCAGTCTTCCACGCGATGAATTGTGCCATTTTTTGCGGTTACAATGCCGCGATAACGTTCGATCATTGCAGGTACTTGCTCACTCTGATCAGGATGAACAATGAAAACTATTTCGTAATGTCGCATAAATTCCTTATGGATAAAGCCTCCCATCAATTATGATAGTGAGGCAAGGTTGAAAAACATTTAATTTTACTTAATTTATAAGGCAATATCAAATAATGTTCAATTAATTGCGATTAGTTGGCATCAATAAATTCAGATGCTTCGGAAACTTTCGGATCAATGATTCACGTTAAATAACCAATTAACATTAAAAGATGGAGCAACACTCATGTCCATTGAACTGGTAAAATTTGCTTGCTCTATCCAATCACCCGTCATTTGATATAATTTTCACAGAAATATTTGAACAATATCACGCACAAACAAAGCGTTAAAAATTTATGTTGCTAATGATTGATAACTACGACTCTTTTACCTATAACCTGGTGCAATATTTCTCTGAATTGGGTGAAAACGTTGTTGTATACCGGAATGATGAAATTACTCTGGATAAAATTTCACAACTGAACCCTGAACGAATAGTAATTTCCCCAGGGCCCTGCACTCCCAATGAAGCAGGCGTGTCACTGTCAGTGATTAATCAATTCAGTCAGAGCATTCCAGTTTTAGGTGTTTGTCTTGGGCATCAAAGCATAGGGCAAGCATTCGGCGGCAGGATTATTCATGCAAAACAGCTCATGCACGGCAAAACATCGCCCATTTTTCATCATAATGCGGGTGTTTTCCGGGGTTTGCCCAATCCGTTTATTGCAACACGCTACCACTCCCTGGTCGTTGAACGTTCGTCACTTCCTGATTGCCTGGAAATTACAGCGTGGACTGAAGATGATGAGATTATGGGTATCCGTCATAAAACACTCGCAATCGAAGGTATTCAATTTCATCCTGAATCTATTTTGAGCGAACATGGACATAAAATGCTTGAGAATTTTCTGAATCGCTAATTAGTTCAGGTTGAATAAAGGTAATTTAATGACCCCACAAGAAGCGTTACACCGTATTATTGCTCATCAAGAAATACTGCATGATGAGATGGTTTCACTGATGCGGCAAATCATGCAAGGAGAGATCTCACCCGTTCTAATCGCTGCGATTATCACCGGCCTTCGGGTAAAAAAAGAAACTATCGGTGAAATAGCGGCGGCGGCGCAAGTGATGCGTGAATTCGCAACCAAAGTTGATATCCCCGATAACACGCATTTGGTGGACACTTGTGGCACAGGTGGAGATTCTGCACATACATTCAATATTTCGACCGCATCGGCATTTGTCGCCGCAGCTGCGGGGGCTCGCGTAGCCAAGCACGGCGGCAGATCGGTTTCGAGTAAGTCAGGTAGTGCTGATGTGCTTGAAGCGCTCGGTGTTAATTTAAATCAAACGCCGCAACAGGTCGCTCAAAGCATCCATGACATCGGGGTTGGTTTCATGTTTGCTCCAAATTACCACGCCGCTATGAAACATGCTGCTCCGGTACGGCGCGAATTAGGCATTAAAACATTGTTCAACATTCTTGGGCCGCTCACAAATCCTGCCAATGCCAAAAGACAAGTACTGGGTGTATTTAATGAAGATCTGGTTAAAACTCTGGCACACGTTCTACAACTACTGGGCAGTGAGCATGTACTGATCGTGCACGGCAAAGATGGATTAGATGAAATTACGATAACGGGCGAAACCAATGTCGGTGAATTGAAAAATGGCAGAGTAGCGGTATATACCATCAGACCAGAAGACTTTAATCTAAAAACATCCGCAATCGAGACTATCCGGGTTACGGATAGCGAACAGGCAAAAACAATGTTGCTTTCAGTACTGGAGAACGTTGCCGGACCTGCGCGTGATATTGTTTTGATGAATGCTGGCGCTGCAATTTATGCTTCCGGTATTGCGGACAATCTCGAGCAAGGAATAAAAACAGCACATCAGACGATAGAAAGTGGCACTGCACTCAGAAAACTTCAAGAACTAGTGGAATTTACGAACAAAAATTCTGTTTAATCGCAAAATGTCCGATATTTTAAAGAAAATCCTTACAGTAAAAAAACAAGAAATCATTGTTGCCAGGACATTAAAATCCTATCCGTTATTACTCCAAGAAGCTCGGTTAGCAGCACCTCCACGTGATTTTGTAGCAGCAATTCGTAACAAAATTACTGCAGGGCAATCCGCTGTTATCGCTGAAATCAAACAAGCCAGTCCCAGCAAAGGCATATTACGCGGACGCTCCTCTGATAACGATGCACAATCGTTTGAATTTCTGCCCGCTGAAATAGCCAAAACTTATGCGCAACACGGCGCAGCTTGTCTGTCAGTATTGACAGATAAACAATTCTTTATGGGTAGCTCCGAATATTTGCAAGAAGCACGTGCAGCTTGCCTACTTCCAGTGCTTCGCAAAGATTTCATTCTTGAGGATTATCAGATTGCGGAAGCACGCGCTATGAATGCTGATTGTATTTTGCTAATAGTCAGTGCTTTTCTGTTAGAAAACATTGAACCTATCGTGCGAATGCTGAAGCTTGAAGAACTCGCCAATTCGCTTGGAATGGCCGTTCTGGTTGAGGTTCATGATGCAAATGAATTGGAGATAGCACTCCAACTCAATACACCGTTAATCGGGATCAATAATCGCAACCTGCAAACCTTTGAAACCTCTCTAAATACCACTCTAGAATTATTGGATCGAATTCCATCCAACAAAATAGTCGTTACGGAAAGCGGGATACATAATCCTGCCGATATCGAACTGATGCGCAGCCATCACGTTAATGCATTTCTTGTGGGTGAAGCTTTCATGCGTGCTGAAGATCCGGGCATTGAATTAGAACGATTATTCTTCTGATCTCACATTTAATTTTTCTAAAATAAAACTTCCATAAATCAATAAATTATTATCAGCAGATAAGTTATATACAGATAGCCTATTGTTTCCTAAATATTTATACGGAATTGTCGTAAAAAAACCTACACTATTCCAAACCTGGGGTTCAATATGCTACAACCAAAACAGAGAAGTTTATCTGAGTGGGTAAATTTTCTCACGACAACGGAAATTCCTGTTCTGAAACAAACCTCACGTAATCTTGAATCCCTGAAACAAGATGAACAGCACATGTGCGCTCGCAGCATTGCTCATGTTGTGAAATATGATCCGTTAATGACAGTAAAGCTACTACGCTATCTACAACAGCACAAACATCGCAGCCAAGAACATGATGTCGTAGAAGTTGAGCAAATGATCATGATACTTGGACTCGAAACTACGCTAAATAAGGTATCTGCAAAACCATTGGTTGAAGAAGTTCTGGGGCGCGACAACATGGGCGCGCTCGTTTACTTACTAAAAACTACTCATCGCGCAAATATTGCCTCTTCATATGCCTTTGACTGGGCAGTTCGTTTACATGATTTACATTTTGAAGAAATCCGTATCGCAGCTTTATTACATGATATTGCTGAAATGCTCATGTGGTGCTTTGCACCCAATGAGATGTTAAAGATCAAGCATTTACAAAAATCAGACAAAACAATGCGTAGCGTGACAGCACAAGAAAGTATTTTTGGCTTCTCATTAAATCAGTTACAACTGGAGCTTGCTGTTAAGTGGAGATTACCTAAACTATTAATTACCTTAATGGATGATAATTGTTCAAACCTACAGCGTGTACGTAATGTGGCCCTCGCTGTCAATTTGGCTAGACATTCTGCAAATGGATGGAGTGATGCTGCTTTACCTGATGATTATGAAGGAATAGCCAAACTTCTACATTTACAACCGGGAGATATCATGACAATAGTAGGCGCTCACAAAGAAAATGAGTAATTAGATCTTGCTCAGAAAGTACAGGTAACTGATTTAATTGAATAATATTTCGTTTTTTGGTAAAATCGTGCACGTAAATATGTGAATCAACACCAAAAACTGTGCACTATGATTCGTTATATCAGCCAAAAGCAACTGCCACTGCCACTCGAAGGATTTGATACACCGTCAGGCATGATCAACGTCCATCTGGCTGATCGAGGACTATTTCTTCGCGCGGGCACGATCATTGATGCCACACTGATTGCAGCGCCTCCTTCGACCAAGAACAAGTAACAGGCGCGCGATACCGAAATGCATCAAACCAAGAAAGGCAAGCAGTGGCACTTCGGCATGAAGGTGCACATCGGTGTCGATACGCAATCAGAGCTTGTTCACACCCTGGTCGGAACGGCAGCGAATGTTCACGATGTTACTCAGGCACAAGCCTACTGCATGGCGACGAAACCGATGTGTTTGGCGATGCGGGTTATCAAGGCGTTGAAAAACGAGAAGAGAATCTTGAATTGCCCGTAACCTGGCATATTGCGATGCGCCCTTCCAAGCGCAAGGCATTGCCTAAAACAACAGTAGGCGGACTGATGGAGAAGCTTGAACATGCGAAAGCCAGCATTCGCGCCAAGGTCGAGCATCCCTTTCATGTCGTAAAGAATCTGTTCATGCACCGCAAGAACCGCTACAAAGGAATGGTCAAAAATACCGCTCAGATGTTCTCGCTGTTCGGGCTTGCCAATTTGCTGCTGGCTATGCAGAACAGACAGCCTAGTTGCGCCTTGAAAACAGGGAATGAGGGTAATAATGCAAAAAATGATGCGATTCAGGTCAAAATTGGGAAAATTATCGCAATATTACATAATCACTCGGCTTGATCTCTACTGCGCGATGAATTATTCAGCGTTTCCCTAAATCTTTCCTCCGCCGGGTAATGTTGTGGTCAGCTAAATCCGGACAATCTGCTAAGTTCTATATCCTCGCTTTTAACAATATTTCCAATGTTATTTTTTAACTAAATCATACAAATAGGATTCAAATTCTTTTTTTAGTTCAGGATGTTGTAGTGCAAACTCAACGGTTGCCTGCAAATAACCTGATTTACTTCCGCAATCGAAACGCTTGCCATCAAACTCATAGCCTAATACTGTTTCTTCGTTTAACAACTTCGCGATCGCATCAGTTAATTGAATTTCATTGCCAGCTCCGCGCTCTGTCATTTCAAGTAGTTTAAAAATACGTGGTGTCAGGATATATCGGCCAACCACCGCCAAGTTGGAAGGTGCTTTATCTATGGCTGGTTTTTCAACAATTGCATTGACCTTTGACAAGCTATCAGAAATCTGCGCGCTGTCAATAATGCCATACCGATTGACTGTTTCACGAGCAACTTGTTCGATTCCCAGTATTGAGCAATGATGTTGACTATAAATATCAACCATTTGATTTAAACAACTTCTTTCATTGGTACTGATCAAATCATCCGCCAGTAATACTGCAAAAGGCTCATCACCAACGACAGATTGCGCACATAATACGGCATGCCCCAATCCGAGTGCCTCAGCTTGCCGAATATAGACGCAATCAATACGCGATGGCAGAATATTGCGAACAATATTTAGCATTTCATGCTTTCCACTTGCTTCTAATTCGGCTTCCAGTTCGTATGCTTTATCAAAATGATCTGGTATTGAACTTTTGTTGCGCCCAATGATAAAAATTAATACATCAATTCCTGCCGCGACGGCTTCTTCTGCGGCAAACTGGATCAACGGTTTATCAACGATCGGCAGCATTTCCTTCGGATTGGCCTTGGTTGCGGGCAAGAAACGTGTTCCTAAACCGGCAACAGGAAAAACCGCTTTTCTTATCACTTTCATTTCGAATTCTCCGTAGTATTTAGTACAGTAAATCAGATTCAATAAATTTGTAAGGCAGCATCCGATCAGCTTTGATAGCCCTTGGGATTAGCACACTGCCAGTGCCAACTGCTTGCACACATTTCTTCCAGGTCGAGCTTCGCTTTCCAATCCAGCAATTCAAAGGCGCGTTTCGGATCGGCATAACAGGAGGCAATATCACCGGGACGTCTGGGTGCAATCCGATATGGAATAGACCGTCCGCTCGCCTTTTCAAAAGCCTGCACCACATCCAGAACACTGTAACCCTGGCCAGTGCCTAGATTCACAATCAGGCACTGCCCTGATTTGCTAACTTGCACGCTTTGTGACGCTTCCAGTGCTTCCAATGCCTTGAGATGACCAAGTGCTAAATCGACAACATGAATGTAATCCCTGACTCCGGTACCATCGAAGGTAGAATAATCGTTACCCCACACGCTCAGGGTTTCTCTTCGCCCCACAGCGACTTGCGCCACAAAAGGCATTAAATTATTCGGTATTCCTTGTGGATCCTCACCGATCAATCCGCTGGCGTGCGCACCTACCGGGTTAAAGTAACGCAATATACTGATTCTAAGACTATTATCGCTATGATTAAAATCTCGGAGCATTTCTTCCACCATTTGCTTACTGCGCCCATACGGATTGGTGGGTACCAGTGGATGATCCTCGGTCAGTGGCAACCGGACTGGATCGCCATAAACAGTTGCAGAAGAGCTGAATACTAAGGTTTTGACATCGCACTCCTGCATTGCTTGCAGCAATCGTAATGTGCCAACTACGTTATTATCGTAATAGGAAAGTGGTTGCTCAACCGATTCCCCAACCGCTTTAAGGCCAGCAAAGTGAATAACAGCAGTGGCTTTGCATTTCTTTAAGGCAGCTACCAAACTAACTTGATCGCGGCAATCGCCTTGGATTAATCCTAATTTTCTACCGGTAATTTGTTCTACGCGTGCCAGTGCTTCGGGGTTGCTATTGCAGAAATTATCGAAGACTGTGACATCAAAACCTGCATTGAGCAGTTCAACGCAAGTATGCGATCCAATATAACCAGCGCCACCCGTGACAAGAATCATGGTCACAAACCTCGACGAAAGATAGATTTAAAAATAGCAATGAAGCGCGCTGATGCTTCTCAACGAACCATTAAGCTAACTAAAATGCTGCCTAAAGCTTGTTACAAAATAATCAAGCGAATCGGGTGGCAAATGATTGATACCTGCCGCAGCTTTGCGCCCTCCTCCTGTGTCAAATTGCAGACATAACACATCGGCACCCTGCGGGTTTACGAGAGATGCACGTACGCTCACCGTATATTTTCCAGAGTGGTTAGGTGTCATCACTGCATGCGCACGCTCTGGATTTTCGTTTGCCAGTTTATTGGCAAAGTTACCGCTTACGCGCCTTGCCCAGGGTGCATCTGGTAGCAAATAAGCTGCACAGCGATCATCACTCATTAATGGATGCAAGGAGTTTGATGCGCTCATGTCGTGGTTGAATCCAGATTCCAACTGAGTAAAAGCAGCCGATCTAGCAATAAAATCAAATGGGTTACTGTATGATTCTATTTCTTTATAAAGTGCTTCTGGATGAAAGTGCAAATCAGACAAACTATCACCGTAGCCGTTGTAGTTCAGGTATTCCCCCAAATGGGCGAGCTGTATTGCTTCCGCTTCCGTTAGTCCTGCCAAGCTCGCAAGCTGATGGGCTTTTTTTATGAGATTATCACCAAACGCGGCAGTAATTGCCCACAGATGAAACGCCCCTTTCAAGTACTGATCAACCAATAAACTGGTACATACCTCGGCCGATAAATCAATGTGCGGTGTCAGGTTAGGATGTTGTGGTATTTCTCCGGCATGGTGATGATCGAAATATTCAACAATTACATCCATTTCCAGCAAGCGCATCAGACCTTTTCGATTGCTGTCTAAAGAAATATCAAGCACTGTTACCCGATCGCCTGCATTCGCTTCAACACGATCGAGTAGCTTGATATCACGCTTAACCCCAGTGATCAAACTGACAATTGCTGGATTCGCCAGCCTTAACTGATGCAGTGCACACAATCCATCCGCATCACCATTAAACACATAATACTGATTCATATTGTCATGACGAATGATTTTTCATTCAATTAGAAAAGAAAAGTTATCAAGGCTAATTAAATACACCCTTGTTAATTAGATAATTGGTAATTTGCTCGACAGCTTGCTCTGGCGTTCTATCCATCGTATCAATGCGAATTTCTGCATTTTCTGGTACCTCATACGGTGAATCAATACCGGTAAAGTTTTTCAATTCTCCACGCCGCATTTTTTTGTACAATCCCTTAGGATCTCGCTCTTCTGCCACGTGAATGGGCGTATCAATGAATATCTCAAAGAATTCCCCCTGCTCGACCAGTTCCCGTGCCATCCGCCGTTCAGAACGAAACGGTGAGATAAACGATACCAGCACAATTTGCCCTGCATCGACCATCAGCTTGGCGACTTCAGCAATACGGCGAATATTTTCAACCCGGTCGGCATCGGTAAAACCAAGATCCTTATTAAGACCATGACGTACATTGTCTCCATCCAGCAGATAGGTGTGCTTGCCCAATGAATAGAGTTTTTTCTCGACCAGATTGGCAATGGTTGATTTGCCACTGCCCGACAATCCGGTAAACCAGAGGATGAGTGGCTTCTGCCCTTTAATGGCGGCATGCGCCTGTTTATTAATGTTGATGGCCTGCCAATGAATATTTTGCGAGCGACGCAAAGCAAAATGTAGCATGCCCGCACCAACCGTATTATTGGTCAGTCGATCAATCATAATAAAGCCGCCCGTATCACGATCTTCTTTATACGGATCAAATGCGATCAACTGATCAGAACTCAAATTACAGATTCCAATTTCATTGAGTTCCAGCTTCGTAACCGCAACATGCTCGAGTGTATTGATGTTAACTTTATATTTCAACAATGAAATGTTAGCCGTTACCGTTCTTGCGCCGATCTTCATTAAATACGGTCTACCCGGCAACATTGGTTCGTCAGACATCCATACAACGGTTGCTTCGAATTGATCCGCAACACCCGGTAGCGAGTCGGTTGCTGCCAGAATATCGCCCCGGCTGATATCAATTTCATCGGTTAGCGTCAACGTGACAGATTGACCGGAAATAACGTGATCAAGATCGCCATCACTGGTTACGATCCGTGCTACCCGACTCTCTCTACCAGACGGTAAGACTCGAATTGAATCGCCCGGCTTGATACTGCCACGCACAACGATACCCGAGTAGCCTCGAAAATCCAGATTAGGACGATTTACCCACTGCACCGGCATGCGAAAGACCCCAGATTCATCAGCCACATCTTCCACTTGTATGTTCTCAAGGTGCTCCATCAATGCTTCCCCGTGATACCAAGGGGTATTCGTACTCAGCTCAGTGATATTATCGCCTTTCAGAGCGGACATAGGGATGGTCACAATATTTTGCAAACCAACTTCTTTTGCAAAAATTCGGTACTCATTATCAATTTGATTATAAATTTCTTCCGAGTACCCCACCATATCCAGCTTATTTATTGCCAGCACCACGTGACGTATCCCGATTAATGAAACCAGATAGCTATGGCGTCGAGTTTGTGTCAATACGCCTTTACGGGCATCGATAAGAATAACCGCAACATCAGCCGTTGAAGCGCCAGTGATCATGTTGCGCGTATATTGTTCATGACCTGGCGTATCCGCTACGATAAACTTCCGTTTATCCGTCGAAAAAAAGCGGTAGGCCACATCAATGGTAATGCCCTGCTCACGCTCTGCTGAAAGTCCATCCACCAGAAGCGCAAAATCCAGGTCACCAGCTTGTGTACCAACTTTCTTTGAATCCACTTCCAACTGAGCCAATTGGTCTTCAAATAACATTTTTGACTCATACAGCAGCCGCCCAATCAGTGTACTTTTTCCATCATCAACACTACCGCAGGTGATAAAACGAAGTAAACTCTTATTTTCATGAGTTCTTAAATAGAGTTCAATATCCTCGGCAATCAAATTAGATACATGCGCCATTAGAAGTACCCCTCCTGTTTCTTTTTTTCCATTGAGCCGGCAGAATCATGATCGATTAAACGACCTTGCCGTTCGGATGTTTTTGCAAGCAGCATTTCTTGAATGATTGCCGTTAAAGAATTCGCTTCACTCTCAATCGCTCCTGTTAATGGATAACAGCCAAGCGTACGAAAACGCACTTTCTTCATCATCGGAACTTCATCTTTCTGCATCGGTAGACGATCGTCATCCACCATAATCAATGTGCCATCACGTTCTACGACGGGACGTTCCTTAGCAAAATATAATGGTACGATAGGAATATTATTCAAGTAGATATACTGCCAGATGTCGAGCTCAGTCCAGTTTGAAAGCGGAAATACCCGAATACTTTCACCTTTATTTTTGCGCGTGTTATATAGCCGCCAGAGTTCAGGGCGCTGCAGCTTTGGATCCCATCGGTGTTGTGCCGAGCGGATAGAAAAAATACGTTCCTTGGCACGCGACTTTTCCTCATCCCGGCGTGCGCCTCCAAATGCGACATCAAAACCGTATTTATCAAGCGCCTGCTTTAGTCCTTCCGTCTTCCAGATATCGGTATGAACCGCAGAACCATGGGTAAATGGATTAATTCCTTTTTCGATCCCCTGCGGATTAATGTGAACAATCAGATCAAGTCCAAGTTTCTTCACCATGACATCACGAAATTCAATCATTTCTTTGAATTTCCAGGTGGTATCAACATGCAGTAACGGAAAAGGCGGTTTCGAGGGATAAAATGCCTTTACTGCAAGATGCAGCATTACTGCGCTATCCTTGCCAACAGAATAGAGCATTACTGGGTGCTCGCACTCAGCAACCACCTCCCGCATAATCTGAATACTCTCCGCTTCAAGGCGTTGTAAGTGTGTCAACATGTCAATGCTTCCTTCCATAATAAAACGGCATAGTTGAGTTATATTAATACAAATATAGATTTTTCTTATTGTGAAATAAACTACTTTATCCCCGCAATCTTAATTCTTATCTCATTTAGGGAAATAATTTGCATGCCCAATGGCATGTTTATTTATGGCAGATTAGATGCGCACGCGATTTAGGTTATTCTGATTTATAGTATTTTATTAAAAAATGAGAATTCACTCTAGGTTCCAGAGAAATCCTTTTGTTTATTTTAATAAGTATTGTATATGATTCTAGCGATATTATCAGAGAACAAGAGAATTACAAGTTAACCAAAAATAGAATAATAGCGGTATAGGTTGATTCATTTTATGAATTTAACAGAAACACCACAAGGATCTTTTTGTTGATCGAGCAGCTTATATAAAGCAACGCCTAAATTACCTTGAATCCTGAGAAAAACCAATTCTAATTCTCCCGAAGAAGGCTTTATTTCATTCGGAATATTTTTACAAGATATTGATAATAAGTATTATTTAAACAAAATTTTACATTTTATAAATGCATCTGTGCCATCGCACTCCATTTAAAATAGTTAGCCAATCCGTTAAACCCATTTATATCATCGACCAAATCAGGTATACTGCCGCGCTTTGGGTCGTTAGCTCAGCCGGTAGAGCAGCGGACTTTTAATCCGTTGGTCGCGAGTTCGAATCTCGCACGGCCTACCAAATAGAACAGGGGTTAGCTAAACGCTAATCCCTTTTTTATTTTTGAATGCCACGAAGAGAGTTCTGGTGTGACAACCTTGGTACCCGTACCGTTAAGTTTGCCTGTCTCCGCCAACTTTACCCAGTTGCGCAGCGTTTGCTCAACCAGCCCCAGTTCCTTCGCTACCAAACCAATCGACTTCCCCATCTTCACTTGCTTGACCGCTTGTTCCTTGAACTCGGTCGTGTATTCCTGCTTCGGTATCTTCTTCATCGTCTTCCTCACAAATGTAACGTTAATTGTACGTCACCCTTGGAAGACTATT